>JBFWXJ010000103.1:0-11116 GCA_050187535.1 Alphaproteobacteria bacterium
GCGCCAATCCTCGGCGGTGCGGGCGGCGATGCGCTCCGCGACGGCGCGGCCGGTCGCGGCGGCATCGCGCGCGTCGTCGGCGAGTGCGTCCGGCAGGCCGATGACACCGCAGAAGACCCGCCAGAACCGGTCCTCGAGGGGTGCGGCCGCGAGATACCGTCCGTCCCGCGTGCGATAGATGCGGTAGCGCGGGGTGCCGCCGGTGACGAGGCCGCCTCCCGGCTCGGGCCAGGCACCGCCGACGATGCCGTCGGCCATCGCCCAGTACATGAAGGTGAAGAGGTTGTCGGCCATGGCGACGTCGAGCTTGCGGCCGCGCCCGGTGCGCCGGCGCTCGGCGAGGGCCAGCAGGATGTTGATGACGGCCGGATAGGTGCCGCCCGCGATGTCGGCGACCAGCGCCGGCGGCACCACGGGCGCTCCGTCCGGGCCCGCCGCCAGCGCCAGCAGCCCGGTCTCGGCCATGTAGTTGAGGTCGTGGGCGGCGACCTGCGCCTTGGGGCCGTCCTGGCCGTAGCCGGTGATGGCGCAGTAGACGAGTCCGGGATTGCGCGCCGACAGCCGCTCCCAGCCGAGGCCGAGGCGGTCCATGACGCCCGGGCGGAACTGCTCCACCACGACGTCGGCCCGGTCGATCGTCGGCAGCAGGCGGTCGACCGCCCCCGGCGCCTTGAGGTCGATGGCGATCGACCGCTTGCCGCGGTTGAGCAGCGCGAAGGCGGCCGAGTCCCGCCCGAACGCCGGGCGATAGGCCCGCATGTCCTCGCCGGTGCCCGGCCGCTCGATCTTGAGGACGGTGGCGCCCGCCTCCGCCAGCACGAGAGTCGCGAGCGGCCCCGGCAGGAGGGTGGAGAAATCGACGACGGTGATGTCGGAAAGCGGCCCCATGGTCTCGGGCATCCTCATGTCGGGCGGGACGGGGAACGGATCTGCGAGTGGCTTGGCGTCGGACATGGCCGCCGGTGCCGGCCGGGGCCCGCGACCATCGTCATTCCCCCTGTGGGCTGCGTTCGGCCTCCGGCGCTGTGGCCGGCGTCTCGCGCGGCGACGCGACGAGCGTGGCGAGCGTCTGCCAGAAGCGCGCGAAATCGACCGGCTTCACCAGGACGGCATCCATGCCGGCGGCGAGGCACTCCTGGCGCTGGCTGTCGGTCGCATCGGCCGTCAGTCCGACGATGGGAACACTCGCCTGCGGCCCCGAGAGGCCGCGGATCGTGCGGGCCGCCTCGACCCCGTCCATGCCGGGCATCCGCACGTCCATCAGGATGACGTCGAATCGCTCAGCCGTCGCCGCGCGCACCGCCTCCGCCCCGTCCTCGGCGATGGCGACGCGGTGCCCGGCCGCCTGGAGGATCTCGCGCATCAGTTCCTGGTTGAGCGGCGAATCCTCGGCTACCAGCACGGACAGCTTCGCCAGTCGTGGGGCGACGGCACGGTCGTTCGGCCGCCGCGCCGCCGCCGCGGCGACCGCGAGCGGCAGCTCGACGCGGAATGCGCTGCCCTTGCCCTCTTCGCTCTCGAACGAGATGGTCCCGCCCATCATGTCGGCGAGCCGCTGGCAGATGACGAGGCCGAGGCCGGAGCCGCCGTAACGCCGCGTGGTCGAGCTGTCGGCCTGCATGAAGGGCCGGAACAGGCGGTCGCGCCGGTCGGCCGGGATGCCGACGCCGGTGTCGGCCACTTGCAGGCGCAGCCGCACCGCGCTGCCCGGGACGGGCGACGGGTCGTCGCCCTCGACGGCGACCGTGACGGTGACGCCCCCGCTGGCCGTGAACTTGACCGCGTTGCCGACGAGGTTGCCCAGGATCTGCTGGATGCGCGTCGGATCGCCGCGCAGCCGCGGAATCGGGCCGTTGGGCCGCTCGACGACGAGGTAAAGGCCTTTCTCCGCCGCCGAAGGCTGGTGCAGCCCGATCACCTCGGCCACGAGCTGCTCCACGTCGACGTCGACCACCTCCAGCTCGAGCAGGCGCGCCTCCATCTTCGACACGTCGATCATGTCGTTGAGGATGGCGAGCAGGTTCTCGCCGGCCGACCGGATGACCGAGGCGTGGCGGCGCAGGCGGTCGGGCAGGTCGGGCGCGCTGCGCAACAGTCGGTTCATGCCGAGGATGGCATTCATCGGCGTGCGGATCTCGTGGCTCAGCACCGCCAGGAACTCGCTCTTGGCGCGGTTGGCCGCCTCGGCCGCCTCCAGCGCCCGCTGCTGCGCCGTCAGCGTCCGCAGGATCAGCCAGAGGACCAGCGCCAGCCCGCCCATGCAGATGATGGCGAAACCCGACATGAGGAGGGCGCGGCGATCGACGGGGCGCATCACGGCGTTCAGGTCCACTGCCGTCACCGCGATGTGGCCGAAGGTCGCGACCGAGGCGATCGCGATGTGCCAGCGGCTCCTGACGCCGCCGATCGTCTCCTCGACCTCGTGATTGCGCACGTCGGACATGCTCTGGGGCTGGTTCGCCCCGTCGGTCGCAACCTTGGGGAGGTTCCAGCTGCCGTCGCTGCTGGGCGCGCCGAACCCCGATCCGGCGAGGATCGTCCCGTCGGTGTACGCCAGCGCCGCGCCATGCACGTCACCGTTGCCCGCGAGCCGGCTCATCACGGTGTGGAAATACTGCTGGCTGAGGCCGGTCGCGATGGCTCCCCGGAAGACGCCCTGCCGGTCGCGGAGGGGCCAGGCCATCAGGATGATCCGCTCCGACGTGAATGGGATCACGCCCGGCCGGCTGTGGAAGTACCGGCGCTCGCGGTCGGTGGCGAGGGCGCGGAAGAGCGGCGTGTCGGCGACCGAGAGACCGATCCGGTCGTTGTTGAACGCCATGCGGATCAGGCCCGAGGCATCGCCGATGCCCCAGCCCTGCGCCTGCGGAAGTTGGCGCATGCCCGATTCGATGAGCGGGGTGATCTCCTCCAGGAACTGCCCGAAGGTGGTGTCCGAAGTGCGGAAGCTGTCCGCCAGGCTGCGCATGTAGAGGTCGACGCCCTGGATCGCCCGGTCGGCATGCTCGGCCAGCAGCAGGACCGAGCTGGTGGCATTGCGCTCGGCCGCTTCCAGAGCGGCGCGCGCGTCCTGGCGCGCGGCGGTCCACACGCCGGCCGCGACCACCACGGCCAGTGCCAGGTAGGCGGCGACGAAGATCGCGACGATCGATCCGCGTCGCCGGGCCGCGGCGCTCCTGTGTGGCGGCTCGGGCGCCATCACGCCCTGCCGTAGGTATCCTCGAAGCGGACGATGTCGTCCTCGCCGAGATAGCTGCCCGTCTGCACCTCGATGAGGTCCAGCGGGATGCGGCCCGGATTCTCCAGCCGGTGGCGTTGGCCGAGCGGGATGTAGATCGATTCGTTCTCGCGCAAGAGCCGTTCCTCCTCGCCGCAGGTCACCCGTGCCGTGCCGTTCACCACGATCCAGTGCTCGGCACGATGATGATGCATCTGCAGTGACAGCTTCCCGCCTTCCTTGACCTGGATGTGCTTGACCTGATGGCGGGTTCCGAGGTCGATCGTCTCATAGTAGCCCCACGGGCGATAGACGCGGGCGTGGCTCTTCACCTCCGACCGACCGGCGGCGGCGAGCAGGTCGACGACGCGCTTCACGTCCTGGGCCCGGTCGCGGGCCATGACGATGAGGGCGTCCGGCGTGTCGATCACGTTGACGCCGTCGAGGCCGAGGATGGCCACCAGCCGGCCGTCGGCGGCCCGCGCATAGCAGTTGCGGGAGTCGACCTGCATCGCGTCGCCGACGAGGACGTTGCCGGCGGCATCCTTGGCCGACAGCTCCCAGAGCGACGACCACGAGCCGAGGTCGCTCCAGCCCATGTCGACCGGGACCACGGCGGCGTCCGACGTGTGCTCCAGCACCGCGTGGTCGACCGAGAGCGCGGGCGAGGCCGAGAAGGCATCGCGGCCGAGCCTGAGGAACTCCAGGTCGCCGCTGCCGGCAGCCAGCGCCCCGGCGGCCGCGGCGGCGATCGCCGGCTGCAGCCGCTCCAGCGCGGCCAGGTAGCGGTCGACGCGGAACACGAAGATGCCGCTGTTCCACCAGGCGCCGTCGCCCGCCAGCAGCGCCTCGGCCTCGGCGCGCCGCGGCTTCTCGACGAAGCGGGCGACCGCGCGCGCGCCGCCGGCCGGTCCCGGCCCGCCGCCGACGATATAGCCGTAGCCGCTCTCGGGCCCCGACGGCTGGATGCCGAACAGCGTCAGCGCCCCCGCCCGGGCGCAGGCGGCCGCGGTTGCCAGCGCGGCGCGGAACCGGGCGAGATCGGCGATGTGGTGGTCGGACGGCAGGACCAGCATCACGCCGTCTGGGTCGGTGCGGGCGATGATCCGCGCCGCGACGGCGACCGCCGGCGCGGTGTTGCGGCCGACCGGCTCCAGGACGATCCCCGCCGGCCTGATCCCCTGCAGGCGCAGCTGCTCGGCGACGAGGAACCGGTGCTCCTCGTTGCACACGACGAGCGGCGGGGCGAAGGCGGCCGGATCGGCGACGCGGGCCGCGGTCTGCTGCAGCAGGCTCGCGTCGCCCAGCAGCGGCAGCAGCTGCTTCGGCAGGTCGGCACGCGACAGCGGCCACAGCCGGGTTCCCGACCCGCCCGACAGGATGACCGGGTGGAGGAGGGCGTCGTTGCCAGCCATGATCGTCTTCCTCGTGCGTCCGCCTGGATCGCCGGGAATGCTACACGACGATGCCCGCGGAAGCCCGGTCGGACTGCACCAAGGTTGCCTGCCGAGATGTTTTGACGAATATATCGAGCCGGATGCTGACGCACGAGGAATGGACCGCGGTGATGCTGAGCCTGCGCGTCGCCACCTGGGCGACACTGGGCAGCCTGCCGTGCGGGATCGCGGTCGCGCTGCTGTTGGCGCGCGGCCGCTTCTGGGGGCGATCGCTGGTCAACGGCGTCGTCCACCTGCCGCTGATCCTGCCGCCGGTGGTCACCGGCTACCTGCTGCTGCTGGCCCTGGGCCGGCGCGGCCTCGTCGGCGCCTGGCTGGCCGAGACCCTGGGCGTCGTCTTCGCCTTCCGCTGGACGGGTGCCGCACTCGCCGCCGCCGTCATGGGCTTCCCCCTGATGGTGCGTGCGATCCGCCTGTCGATCGAGGCGGTCGACCGGCGTCTGGAGCAGGCCGCGGGGACGCTGGGTGCCCCGCCGGCCTGGGTCTTCATCACGGTCACGCTGCCGCTGGTGGTGCCCGGCGTGATCGCCGGCGCGATCCTGGCCTTCGCCAAGGCAATGGGCGAGTTCGGGGCGACCATTACCTTCGTCTCCAACATCCCGGGCGAGACCCAGACGCTGCCCTCGGCCATCTACGCCTTCACCCAGGTGCCGGGCGGCGACGCCGGCGCCCTGCGCCTGACGGCGGTGTCGGTCGCCATCTCCATGGCGGCCCTGCTCGCCTCGGAGTGGCTGGCGCGCCGTGCAGGCAGCCGCCTCGGCCTCTCGTGACCATCGAGATCGACGTCTCCCACCGCTTCGGCGCCTTCGCGCTCGATGCCCGCTTCTCCGCGGCCGGCGGGGTGACCGCGCTGTTCGGCCGCTCGGGGTCGGGCAAGACCTCGCTGGTCAACATCATCGGCGGGCTGGTCCGCCCCGAGCGCGGCCGCGTCGTCGTCGACGGCCGCGTGCTGGTCGACACCGCCGCCCGCGTCTTCGTGCCGGCGCACCGGCGGCGCGTCGGCTACGTCTTCCAGGAAGGGCGGCTGCTGCCGCACCTGACGGTGCGGCAGAACCTGCTCTACGGACGCTGGTTCACGCCGGCGGCCGAGCGCCGGGAGGATCTGGGGCGGGTCGTCGACCTGCTCGGCATCGGCCATCTCCTGGCACGCCGGCCGCGCGGCCTGTCCGGCGGCGAGCAGCAGCGGGTCGCCATCGGCCGCGCTCTGCTGGCGAGCCCGCGCCTGCTGCTCATGGACGAGCCCCTGGCATCGCTGGATGCCGACCGCAGAGGCGAGATCATGCCCTTCATCGAGCGCCTGCGCGACGAGGGGGGCGTGCCCATCGTCTACGTCAGCCACGCCCTGGCGGAGGTGGTGCGTCTGGCGACGACCGTCGTCGTGCTGGCCGACGGCAAGGTCGCGGCCGCCGGGCCGACCGCCGAGATGATGAGCCGCCTCGATCTGCTGCCGCTGACCGGCCGGGCCGATGCGGGCGCGGTGCTGGACGCCGTCGTCGAGGGCACCGATGCCGACGGCCTGACGACGCTGGCGACGGTCGCCGGACCGCTGGTGGTGCCCCGCGTCGGCCTCGCCCGCGGCACGGCGCTGCGCGTGCGCATCCGGGCGCGCGAGGTGATGCTGGCGACCGCCCGTCCCGAGGGGATCAGCGCGCTCAACGTGCTGGAGGGGCGGGTCGGCGCATTGGGCGGGGGCGAGGGCTCCGTCGTCGACGTGCGCGTCGACTGCGGCGGGGCGCCGCTTTTGGCCCGTGTCACCCGCCGGTCGGTCGCGGCACTCGGCCTCGCGCCCGGCCGGCCGGTCTTCGCGGTGGTGAAGAGCGTCGCCTTCGACCGCGACGAGAGCGACGGCTGGGCCTAGCCCTCGGGCGGCTCGACGTCGGCCGGAAGCGGCGGTGGCGGCAGGTCGGAGAGTGCCGCCGCCAGTGCCGCCAGGTGCTCGCCGGCGGCTGCGGTGGCCGCGGCCTCCAGCTCGCGGTAGCGGCGGACCAGCGCATGCCCGGCCTCGGTCAGGGCGGCGCCGCCGCCGCCCGAGCCGCCGTGCTGGGTCGCCACGACCGGCTCGCGGAAGGTCTGGTTCAGGCTGTCCACGAGCAGCCAGGCGCGGCGGTACGACATGCCCATCGTCCGCCCTGCGGCGGAGATCGAGCCGTGGCGGTGGATCGCCTCCATGAGGCGGATCTTGCCGGGCCCGAGCGCGCCATGGGCGCCGAGGTCTACGCGCAGCGTCAGCCGCGCCGGATCGCCGCCCGACGGCGGCCGGGCGAGACGGGTGACGCCGCGTGTCGGCGCCCTGTCGGCTGCGGGGCGTCCGGCGGGAGGAGGTGCGGAACGGGTCGTGGTCATGGCGCCTGCGGGCACTATAGCATCGGCGCCGCCAACGGGCTTCCGTGCCGCACCGCTGCCGGACTACACAGGAAGCCTCGAACCGGACCGGAGGGAATCGCCATGCCGTTCGTCAGCATCCGCCTCGTCGCGGGCCAGGACCAGGCCAAGAAGGACGCGGTCGCGCGCAAGGTCGCGACCGCCATGCACGAGAGCATGGGCGTGCCCAAGGAAGCCGTGTGGGTCGTGTTCGAGGACATGTCGGCCGACGAGTGGTATGTCGGCGAGCGCTCGGTGGCCGAGATCCGCAAGGCGAAGACCTGACCCGGGGGCGCATGCCGATGGCCCCGCGGCCGCCCCTCGTCCTGGCGCCCGGCCACATGGCCGATGGCGGCCTGTGGGCCCACCAGACGGCCCATCTGGACGAGGTCGCGGCCGTGACGGTCGCCGACCTCACGCGCCACGACGACGTCGGCGCCATGGCCGAGGCGGTGCTGCGCGAGGCGCCGCCCCGGTTCGCGCTGGCCGGCTTCTCGATGGGCGGCTACCTCGCCTTCGAGATCGTGCGGCGGGCGCCCGAGCGGGTGCTCCGCCTCGCCCTGATCGACACTTCGGCGCGGGCGGACACCGACGAGCAGCGCGCCCGCCGCCAGCGGTTCATGGCCATGGGCGAGCGCGGCGAGCTCGACCAGGTGATGGCCCTCTACATGCCGCTTTTCGTCCATCCCGGCCTGCTGCCGGAATCGCCGGTGGTCGACGGGCTGACGGCGATGGCCCGCCGCGTCGGCGCCGCCGCCTTCCTCAACCAGCAGAAGGTCATGCTGGGCCGCCCCGATTCGCGGGCCGGCCTCGCCGCGATCGGCGTGCCGACGCTGGTCATGTGCGGCCGCCAGGACGCCCTCACGCCGCTCGATGCCCACCGGGAGATGGCCGCCTCCATTCCCGGCGCCCGCCTCGTCGTCGTCGAGGATTCCGGGCACATGTCGCCATTGGAGCAGCCGCAGGCCGTCACCGCGGTGCTGCGCTACTGGCTGCAGGGCTGAACGGCCGTCGGGCCGCGCTACACTATCCGCGATAGCGAATCACTAGATCTTATACGAGTTCTCGTCTGGAGCGACCGTCGAGATCGTCGACGAGCCGCACGCCGGCCGCGGCCATGTCGTCCATGGCGCGGGCGAGCGAGCCGCCGATGTCGATGGCGCGGCAGAGACCGGCGAGCACGGTCACCTCGAAGCCGAGGCGTCGCGCGTCGACGGCGGAGAAGGCGACGCAGAAGTCGAGCGCCAGGCCGCAGACGACGACCCGGCCGAGGCCGCGCTCGCGGAGGTATCCGGCGAGGCCGGTCGGGGTCCGCCGGTCGTTCTCGAAGAACGCGGAATAGGAATCGATCGCCGGGCGGTGGCCCTTGCGCAGGACCAGGGCCGCATGGGGGATGTCGAGGCCCGGGTGGAAGGCGGCACCAGGCGTGCCCTGGACGCAGTGGTCGGGCCACAGCACCTGCGGGCCGTAGGACATCGCGACGGTATCGAAGGGCAGGCGGCCGGGATGGCGGCTGGCGAAGGAGGAATGGCCGGCCGGGTGCCAGTCCTGGGTCAGCACGACGTGGGCGAAGCGACGCGCCGTGCCGTTGACCGGAGGCACGATCGCGTCGGCGTCCGGCACCGCCAGCGCGCCGCCCGCACAGAAGTCGTTCTGCATGTCGACGACGAGGAGGACCTCGTCCGCAGCATCGGCGGCCATGCCGAAAACTGTACTGCAGCCGGGCGCGCGGTCGCTAATCTGTCACGCGGCAAGCGCAGGAGATCGGGTCGATGGACGACGGCGTCGTCAGGGTTCCGCACAGCTCGCACTGGGGCGCCTTCACGGCGGAGCGCCGGGGCGACGAGCTGACGATCACGCCGCATCCGGCCGACCCCGACCCGTCGCCGCTGCTGCGCAACATCGCCGCGTCCGCCCGCCACAAGGCGCGCATCGCTCGGCCGATGGCGCGGCGCGGCTGGCTCGAGCGAGGGCCCGGTCCCGATTCCCGCCGCGGCGCCGACGAGCTCGTGCCGATCGGCTGGGACGAGGCACTCGACCGCGTCGCCGCCGAGGTCGACCGGGTCTACCGCGACCACGGGGCCGAGGCGGTGTTCGGCGGCTCCTACGGCTGGGCCAGCGCCGGCCGCTTCCACCACGCCCAGAGCCAGATTCACCGCTTCTTCAACATGCTGGGCGGCTATGTCCGCTCGGTCAACAGCTACAGCGCCGGTGCCGCCGCGGTGATCCTGCCGCGCGTGCTGGGCCCCTTCGTCGAGTACGCGCGGCGCAACCTGCTGTGGTCGGACCTGGCCGAGCACACCGAGCTCGTGGTCTCCTTCGGCGGCATGGCGGTCAAGAACGCGACCGTCGGCGGCGGCGGCAACAGCCGCCACGTCGCGCGGTCGGCGATGGCGGCCGCGCGCGCCCGCGGCACCCGGTTCGTGCTGGTCGGGCCGCTGCGCGACGACCTGCCGCCCGAGGCCGGGGCCGAATGGCAGCCGATCGTCCCCGGCACCGACACCGCGATGATGCTGGGGATCGCCCATACGCTCGTGTCCGAGGGGCTGCACGACCCCGCCTTCCTCGCCAGCCACTGCGCCGGCTACCCGGTCTTCGAGGACTACCTGATGGGCCGGGCCGATGGGCAGCCCAAGGACGCGGCCTGGGCGTCGGCCATCTGCGGCGTCCCGGCGGAGGACATCGCGGCACTCGCCCGCCGCATGGCGGGCCGGCGCACGCTCGTCGTCGTCAGCCAGTCGCTGCAGCGTGCCGAGCATGGCGAGCAGCCGATCTGGATGGCGCTCGTGCTGGCCGCGATGCTGGGCCAGGTCGGCCTGCCGGGCGGCGGCTACGTCTACGGCCTGGGGTCGATCGGCAACATCGGCAAGCCGGCGCTGGACGTGCCGACGCCGACCCTGTCGCAGGGGCAGAACCCGATCCGCCCCTTCATCCCGGTCGCGCGCATCGCCGACATGCTGCTGCATCCGGGCGAGCCCTTCGACTACGACGGCCGCAAGCTCGAGTATCCCGATATCCGCCTCGTCTACTGGGCCGGCGGCAACCCGTTCCACCATCACCAGGACATCGCCCGCCTGCGCCGCGCCTTCGCCCGGCCGGAGACGCTGATCGTCCACGAGTCCGTGTGGACGGCGACCGCGCGCCACGCCGACATCGTCCTGCCGACGACGGTGACGTTGGAGCGCGACGACATCGGGGCCGCTGCGTTCGACCCGAACATGTTCGCGATGCGCAAGGTGCTGGAGCCCTATGGCGAGGCGCGGAACGACTTCGCGATCTTCACGGCCCTCTCCGAGCGGCTCGGCACCGCGGCGAAGTTCACCGAGGGCCGCACGCCCGAGGAGTGGCTGCGCCACCTCTACGAAACGACGCGTAAGGCGCTGGTCGCGAGGAACGGCACGGCGCCCGAATTCGACGCCTTCTGGGAAGCGGGGGAGATGGAGCTGCCGGTCGCCGACGATCGCGGGCCGCTCGCGGAATACCGTCGCGACCCGGTCGGATCGCCGCTGCCGACCGCGAGCGGCCGCATCGAGATCTTCTCCGAGACGATCGCCGGCTTCGCCTATCCCGACTGTCCCGGCCACCCGACCTGGATGTGGCCGTCGGACGGGGTCGGCTCCGACGCGCTCGCCCGCCATCCGCTGCAGCTCGTCGCCAACCAGCCGGCGACGCGGCTGCACAGCCAGCTCGACTTCGGCGACTGCAGCGTCGATTCGAAGGTGCGCGGGCGTGAGCCCGTGCGCATCCACCCGAAGGATGCCGCCGCCCGCGGCATCGGCAACGGCGACGTGGTCATCCTGTCCAACGACCGCGGCCGCTGCCTCGCCGGCGCCATCCTGTCGACCGACCTGCGCGAAGGGGTGGTGCAGCTCTCGACGGGCGCCTGGTACGATCCGGAGGACCCGGCCGACCCGACCTCGCTCTGCGTCCACGGCAATCCCAACGTGCTGACCCGCGACGCCGGCACCTCGCGGCTGTCGCAGGGTTGCACCGGGCAGCTCACCTGCGTCGAGGTCGCGCGCTTCGCCGGCAACCTGCCGCCGATCCGCGCCTTCGACCCGCCCGACGGCGGTGTCGCGAG
>JBFWXJ010000103.1:11216-15593 GCA_050187535.1 Alphaproteobacteria bacterium
CGCAAGAGGATGGGATCGACGGCTGCGACGTCGACTTCGCAGCGGCCGACACCGCCGACGAAGACCTGCCGCCGGCCACGGGAGGTGTCGCATGACCTTCTCCCTCACCTGGCTCCCCGAGGTGCTGGAGGCAGCCGGCCTCAAGGTCGCGGAACAGCCCGGCTGGCGCACCCGCGGCCGCGGCGAGATGGGGCCGATCAAGGGCGTCATCTGCCACCACACGGCCGGCCCGAAAGCGGGCAACATGCCGAGCCTCCGGCTCATCACCGAAGGACGCGCCGACCTGCCGGGGCCGCTGGCGCAGCTCGGCCTCGGGCGCGACGGCACCTTTTACGTCGTCGCGGCGGGCCGCGCGAACCATGCCGGCGGCGGCACCTGGCAGGGGCTCGGCACCGGCAACTCGAGCTTCATCGGCATCGAGGCCGAGAACACCGGGATGACGCAGGGCCCGAACGCGGAATCCTGGCCCGAAGTGCAGCTCGATGCCTATCGCCGCGGCGTGGCGGCGATCCTCACCCATGTCGGCGCCCGGACCATCATGTGCTGCGGCCACAAGGAATACGCGCCGGGCCGCAAGGTCGACCCGACCTTCGACATGGCCGCCTTCCGGCAGGAGGTCGAGCGCATCATGACCGGCGCCGCACCGCCGCCGATCGTCATCCCCGCCGCCGATGCGGCCGGCCGGCCGACCTTGCGCCGCGGCGCCCGAGGCGACCTCGTGAAGCTCGCCCAGGCGAAGCTCGGGATCGCCGCCGACGGCGTCTTCGGCCCGGCGACCGAGGCGGCACTGCGCAGCTTCCAGCGCGACAAGGGCCTGGTGCCCGACGGCATCCTCGGGCCGAAGACCTGGGCGCTGCTGGGGTAGTGCTCCTCAGTCGACGATGCGCAGCGCGTCGAACTTGAGGAGGTGGCCGAGCCAGCGATAGGCGGCCAGGCGCCGGACCCGCGGCACCGCCTCCATCACGACGCGGATCGGCTGGGCGCCGTTCGCCAGCGTGCCGAGGATCGCCTGTTGCTCGGTCGGCGTCAGGAAATGGCGGTCGGCCAGGTTGTTGAGCGTCGAGCGCGCGATCGCCGGGACGGCGACGCCGGAGCCCGCCGGCGGCAGGGAGACGGTGAGTTCGGGGCCGAGTTGGCGCGTCGCGAAATGGCCATAGAGGCGGAACGGGTCCTCGTTGCGCGGCTCGTGCGACTGGCCCTCGCGCCGCGGCGCGCTCTCCTGCTCCTTGGCGCGGCGGTCGGCCAGCTCGGTCCACAGGTCGCGATAGAGGCGCATGACCACCGGCCAGTCGAAGACCTCGCGGCCGCGCCGGGCCGCGTTCTCGGCCATCTGGCGGCGGCGGTCGGGATCGGTCGCCAGCACCGCGAAGGCCTCCGCCGCGCGCGGGATGTCGACCGCGGTCATCAGCGCGGCCGAGCCGACATAGCGCTGGAAGCTCTCGTTGAGCGACGCGTTGCCGAGCGGCAGCAGACCGCCCGTGCCCGCCGGCGGCATCACGGTCGGGATGCGGAAGCCGTCCTCGCCGTGCCGGACGGTGTCCATGTAGCCGTCCCAGTCGCTGACGACGCAGGGCAGCCCCGCCGCCATCGCCTCGACCGGTGCCAGCCCGAAGGTCTCCTGGATGTTGTCGACCAGCGACACGAAGACGTCGGCGGCATGCCAGATCTCGGTCTTCGCCGGCTCGGTGCGGCCGTCGACGATGCTCATGCCGATCGAGGGCGCATAGAGCTTCTGCGCTTCGCGGAAGGCGCCCTCGTGCTCGGGCGTCGGGAACCAGCCGGCGAAGATCATGTGGAACTTGCGGCCGGTCGCCCGGGCCGCCTGCTCCAGGGCGATCAGCATCGGCGTCGGATGCGCCTTCTCGACATAGGAGAGCCGGCCGAGATATAGCGCCGCCAGCGCGTCCGGGGCGATGCCCAGGCGCTGGCGCCAGCGCCGGCCGGCCGCCGCCCGCTCGTCGGTGCGGCGGAAGCGCTTCACGTCGACGCCGAGCGGCAGGATCGGCAGCTGCGGCGCCGGCGTCCGGGTCGCGCCGAAGCGATCGGCGAAGTAGTCGCCCCAGCGCTCGAACAGCAGCTCGACCGTGCGCTTGACGGCGCGGGACGTGCAGATCAGCGCGTCCCAGCTCTGCACCGGGGCCAGCAGCGTCTCCATGTGGGCGTCGAGGTTGAACGGCCCCGCCATGGTGTGGATCAGGGCCGCGATGCTGTAGCTGCGCTGGCCGATCCGCCGCCGGTCCCAGGCGTCGCGGCCGAGATGCGGGTCGAGATGCATGAGGCATCCGGGCTCCCCCAGCCGCTGCATCTCGTTCTGCGACAGGTAGTGGAAATTGAACATGCGGTCGGTGAGGGAACCGGCGATGTCCGCGTACTTCGCCGCGACCCCGTTGGCCGGCGCGTAGAAGAACACGTCCTCGTGGACCGTGGTGGCGAGGAACGCCGTCAGGAAGGCGTTGTTGGCCATGTCCTTGCCGAACGGCCGGTCGGTCGGAATCTTGCCGGCGGCGCGGGCGACGGAGAAGGCGGCGTTCGTCATGTCCGGGGGATCGCGGGTGGCGGCGGGAGGGGCGAACTTAAGCGGAGCGATGGAATTCCGCCACCAGCTCGACATGGGGCGACCACAGGAACTGGTCGACGGGGGTGACGCGGCGCAGCGCCAGGCCGCCCGCGACGAGCACGGCGGCGTCGCGGGCGAAGGTCGCTGGGTTGCAGGAGACGTAGACGATCGCCGTCAGCTTCGAGCGCGCGAGTGCCTCGGCCTGTGCCGCCGCTCCGGCCCGCGGCGGGTCGAGAATCGCGACATCGACGCGGGCGAGCTCGGCCGGATCGATCGGACGCCGGTCGAGGTCGCGACGCTCTACCACTACCCGGCCGCCCAGGCCGGCGGCGCGTGCGGCGGCCGCCAGCGCATCAAGCGCCGGGCCGTCGCGGTCGATCGCCCGGACGGCACGCATCCGCCGGGCCAGCGCGAGGCTGAAGGTGCCGCAGCCGGCATGCAGGTCGACGATCCGCGAATCGTCGGGCACCGCGCCGCCGACCAGCTCCGCCAGCGTGCGTTCGGCGGCGACGCCGGCCTGCAGGAAGCCACCCGCGGGGGGAGTCACGGCGGCGTCGCCGAAGCGCAGGATCGGCGCGCGACGCACCGCGATCGGCTCGGGCACCGCGGCGGCGTCGCGGGCGATAGAGAGGCGGGCGAGGTCGAGCCGGTCGGCGAGCGCCGCTGCCGCCGCACGCCAGCCGGCGTCTGGGCGGGCATCCAGCACCAGCAGCGCGTCGACGCCGCCATCGGTCAAGGTCAGCGCCACTTCTCCGACCGCGCCCGCGGGCCACAGTGGTGCCAGCCCGGCACGCAGCTCGGGAAGCAGCCGCACCAGTACGGGCTGTGAGACCGGGCATTCGGCGATGTCGACGATGCGGGCGCTCGCCCGCTCGTTGAAGCCGAGGACGAGCCCGCCCGCGATGCGCCGTCCCGCCAGCCGGATGCGCCGGCGGTCGCCGGGCGGGCAGGAGACCAACGGCGCCAGGACATCAGGGTCGAGGCCCTGGCGGACCAGCGCATCGGCGACCTTGGCGGCCTTCCACGCGCGATAGGCGTCGGGCGCCACATGCTGCACGGCGCAACCGCCGCAGACGCCGAAGTGCCGGCAAAGGGGCTCGGTACGGTCGGGCCCGTCGGCGAGGCGGCGCTCGACCGCGGCGAGCCAGCCGTCGCCGCGCCGGGCCGTCCGGCGGATCGCCACCCGGTCGCCCGGCACCGCGAAGGGCACGAAGACGCGCTCGCCGCCCGCCATGGCGAGCCCGTCCCCGGCGGCGCCGAGGCCGGTGACCGTCACCTCCTCGCTCATGGCGCCTTGCGGGCGGCGAGCAGGAACTCGACGTTGCCGTCCGCACCGGTGATGGGGCTCGGCACGATGCCGAGCACCCGCCAGTGCGGCAGGCCGCCCACCCAGGCGGCGATGCGGTCGCAGACCTCGCGGTGTAGCTCCGGGTCGCGGACGATGCCGCCCTTGCCGACGCGGCCGCGGCCGACCTCGAACTGCGGCTTGATGAGGGTGACGAGGAAGGCGTGCGCCGCGGTCGTCGCCAGGGGGGCGGGCAGGACCGTCTCCAGCCCGATGAAACTGGCGTCGCAGACGACGATGTCGACCGCCTCCGGCAGGTCGGCCGGCGTCAGGTGGCGGGCATTGACGCGCTCGCGCACGTCGACGCGTGGGTCATTGCGCAGCTTCCAGGCGAGCTGGCCGTGGCCGACATCGACCGCGTGCACGCGCCGCGCCCCGCGGGCGAGCAGAACATCGGTGAAGCCACCGGTCGAGGCGCCGATGTCGAGCGCCACCATGCCGGCCGGGTCGATCGCGAAATGGTCCTGCGCGGCGA
>JBFWXJ010000104.1:0-15541 GCA_050187535.1 Alphaproteobacteria bacterium
CTGTGGTCGCACGTCCAGGTTACGGCCATCGGCCGCCTGACGCCGCGGCTGGGCGAGGTCCGGCTGCTGTCGGCGGGCCTCGTCCTGATGGCGGCCGGCCTCGGTGGGATCGGGCTCGCGACGGCGGTCCCCGCGCTCTTCGCCGCGGCGGCGGCCGTCGCGGTCGGCTTCGCGCTGGCGAGCCCCAGCCTGTCGTCGCTCGTCTCGCGGGCGGCCGGCGAGGACCAGGGGATGATGCTGGGCGTCTACCAGTCGGCCAGCAGCCTCGCCCGCGTCCTCGGCCCGGCGGCGGCCGGCGGCGCGTTCGCCGCGATCGGCAAGGACGCGCCCTTCCTGCTGGGCGCCCTGGTGCTGGCGATCCTCGCCGCCGCGGCGACGCGGCTGCGCGCGGCATGACCGCCGTCCCGCCCCCGGCGGCCGATCGCCGCAGCGCCGCCCGGACGCTGCGGGCGCTCTTGCCCTATCTCTGGCCGCGGGGCGGCACGGAGCTGCGCCTCAGGGTCGCGGCCTCGCTCGCCTGCCTGGTCGCCGCCAAGCTCGTCAACGTGACCGTGCCGATGCTCTACAAGGGCGCGGTCGATGCGCTGATCCCGGGCGCGGCCGCGGCGGTGGTCGTGCCGGTGGCGCTCATCATCGGCTACGGCCTCGCCCGGGTCACCGCGCAGGGCTTCGGCGAGCTGCGCGACGTCATCTTCGCCAAGGTGGTGGTGCGGGCGGTGCGGCGCATCGCGCTCGAGACCTTCGAGCATCTCCACCGGCTCAGCCTGCGCTTCCACCTGGAGCGGCGGACGGGCGGCCTCAGCCGGGCCATCGAGCGCGGCATGGAGGGAGCGGGCTTCCTCCTCAACCTGCTGCTCTTCAGCGTCTTCCCGACGCTGCTGGAGATCGGCCTCGTCACCGCCGTCCTGTGGGGGCTCTACAGCATCGACTTCGCGCTCGTCACCCTGGCGACGATCGTCGTCTACGTCGCCTTCACGACGACGGTCAGCGAGTGGCGCGTGGCGCACCGGCGCGAGAAGAACGAGCGCGACAGCGAGGCCAACGGCCGGGCCATCGACAGCCTGCTGAACTACGAGACGGTCAAGTATTTCGGCAACGAGGCGATGGAGGCGCGCCGCTACGACAGCTCGCTCGCGGCCTACGAGCGCGCCTCGATCCGCACCCAGGCGTCGCTGTCGCTGCTCAACGTCGGCCAGGGGCTCATCATCGCGTGCGGCCTGACCCTGATCATGCTGCTGGCCGGCTCGCGGGTGGCCGCCGGCGCCATGACGCTGGGCGACTTCGTGCTGGTCAACACCTACCTCATCCAGCTCTACATCCCGTTGAACGCGCTGGGCTTCGTCTACCGCAACCTGCGCCAGTCGCTGATCGACCTCGAGCAGATGTTCCGCCTGCTCGACACCGGGATCGAAGTGCGGGACCCGCCCGACGCGGCGCCGCTGCCGGCGGGGCCGGGCCGCGTGACCTTCACGGACGTGTCCTTCGCCTACGACCCGCGCCGCCCGATCCTGCGCGACGTCTCCTTCGACGCGCCGCCCGGCAGCCGCATCGCCATCGTCGGGCCGAGCGGCGCCGGCAAGTCGACGGTGGCGCGCCTCCTCTTCCGCTTCTACGACGCGAGCCGTGGGACGATCGCCATCGACGGCCGGGACATCCGGGCCGCGACCCAGGCGAGCGTGCGGGCGGCGATCGGCGTCGTGCCGCAGGACACCGTGCTGTTCAACGACACCATCCGCTACAACATCGCCTACGGCCGGCCCGACGCGACCGAGGCCGAGGTCGCCGAGGCGGCTCGGCTGGCCCGCCTCGACGAGTTCATCGGCCGCCTGCCGGACGGCTGGGCGACCCAGGTCGGCGAGCGCGGGCTCAAGCTGTCGGGCGGCGAGAAGCAGCGCGTCGCCATCGCCCGCGTCATCCTGAAGCGCCCGCGCATCCTCGTTTTCGACGAGGCGACGTCCGCGCTCGACAGCAACACCGAGCGCGAGATCCAGGCTGCCCTCGACCGCGTCGCCGCCGGCCACACCACGCTGGTCGTCGCCCACCGCCTGTCGACCATCATCGATGCCGACGAGATCCTCGTGCTCGACGCCGGCCGCATCGTCGAGCGCGGCCGCCACGCCGACCTCGTGGCGCTGGGCGGCCTCTACGCCGAGATGTGGTCGCGGCAGTCCGAGGCGGCGCGGCTGGAGGCCGCACTGGCGGAAGTTGCCGCGGCCGGCTCCTCGTGAACGCAATCAGCTGTCAGACGCCCAGGCGAAAGACGGCTTCGGCATTGCCGTCATAGCCCTGCAGGAACACCGCGACGTCATAGTCCGAATCGGCGCGCGCATCGCCCCTCGCGCGCGAGCCGAACAGCAGCATCATCGCCAGATCGGGAAAAGCCGATCGGATGGCGGAACGCAGACGGTCGCGGATCGGACCCTTCATCATCGGTCGAGCGAGGCTAGGATGGCACGCATGCCAATGGTCGATCGCGACGAGACCGCTCCACCGCCGGACGACGCCGGCCGTGCGGCCGCGCTGGCCGCCGGCGTGCTCGGCGGCGACCGGCGGGCGCTGGCCCGGGCGATCACGCTGGTCGAGTCGCAGCGCGCGGACGACCGGCCGGCGGCCGAGGCGCTGCTCGGCCGGCTGCTGCCGGCGGCGGGGCGCTCGATCCGCATCGGCATTTCGGGCGTGCCCGGCGTCGGCAAGTCGACTTTCATCGAGGCGTTCGGGCTCGACGTCGTCGGCCGCGGCCACAAGGTCGCGGTGCTGGCGGTCGATCCGTCCTCGCGGCTCGGCGGCGGCTCGATCCTCGGCGACAAGACGCGGATGACGGACCTCGCCCGCCACCCGGCCGCCTTCATCCGCCCGTCGCCGGCGGGCGGCACGCTGGGTGGGGTGGCGCGGCGCACCCGCGACGCCATGGTGCTGGTCGAGGCGGCCGGGTTCGACGTGGTGCTGGTGGAGACGGTCGGCGTCGGCCAGTCCGAGACGGCGGTCGCCGACATGGTGGACCTCTTCCTGCTGCTGCTGCTGCCGGCCGGCGGCGACGAGCTGCAGGGATTGAAGAAAGGTATCGTCGAGATCGCCGACCTGCTGGTCGTGAACAAGGCGGATGGCGACCTGGCACCGGCCGCACGCCGGACGGCGGCCGACTACCGCGCCGCGATCCGCCTGCTGCGCGCGCCCAACCCGCCCTGGCAGCCGGACGTGGTCGCGGTCTCGGCCGTCACCGGCGAGGGGCTGCCGGAGCTGTGGGCGACCGTCGAGCGCTTCCGCACGGAGATGGCGGGGGCGGGCGCCATCGCCGCGCGCCGCGCGGTGCAGGCCCGCGCGGCCCTCTGGGCCGAGGTCGACGAGGGGCTGCGCGCCGCCTTCCGCGGCGATCCCGGCGTCGCCGCCGATCTCGCCGCCGTCGAGCACGACGTCGCCGCCGGCGCCCTGCCGCCCGCTGCCGCCGCGCGCCGGCTGGTCGACCGCTTCATCGGGCCGCGGCGGAGTGAGCCCTGAGGGCGACGCGCCGGCCGGTCCGTCAGGACGACAGAGCGTACGCGCGGATGAGCGTCTCGGCCGGAATCCGCCATTCCTCGCTGAGGAGCCGGATTTGCCTGAGGGTGAGACCCCGCTTGCGCGACAAGATCTCGGCCGCGTGCGACCGCGGGCCCAGCAACTGGGCGAGGTCGGCCGTCGTGTAGCCCGATTGCTCCATGCGGAACCGGATCATCTCCACGGCATCGGGGGCGCCGATGGGCCATCGCCGCTCTTCGTAGGCCTCCACGAGGTCGACCAGGACATCGAGCCTGTCGCCGTCGGATGTTCCCGGAACCGAGCCCCACAAACGCTCGATCTCGGCGAGCGCCCATGCATGGTCGGAGTCCGAACGGATGGCCCTGATCTCGGGGACCCAACTAGAAGAGGGAGATGGTGAACGGATCGATGGCATCGTATTCACGGTGCGTTCCCACGAATTTCACATAGACCACTTGCCGACGAAAATCGACGGCGGCGACGAGACGGTGGCGTCTCAGGTTGGGCGGCTGGTCGATCTGCGCGCCTCTCGCGCCCGAACGGTCGGCATGCCATCTTCCGAGCATGCCTGACCGGACAAGTAAACCCAAGCGGCCCCGCGACCCGAACCAGCTTGCGAAGCTGATCGTCGACATCGCCACGGGTGACGCGGAGCCGCCGCCCTCCACGCCTTCATCATCTCCCGATGGGAAGAATCCTCACGCTGTCGCCCTCGGGCGCCTCGGCGGCCAGAAGGGCGGGAAGGCTCGCGCGGAGAAGCTATCGGCCGAAGGTCGGGCAGAGATCGCCCGGAAGGCCGCGGCAGCCCGATGGGAGCGGAAATCGTAGCTATCCACGCGAGAGATGTGGGGGGATTCACGGCGATCAGATTCCCGCCGTAGAAGGGCGTCGTGGAGGACGCCCTATGCTCCGTGCCGATCTCAAGGAACTGATTGCCCGCGAGCTTCTCGACAAGCACTCGGCGTTGACCGCGCGCCAAGATGCCCTCCGTATTCAGATACAGGAAGCGAGCGCGGAACTCGGCCGGATCGACGCCGAACTTTTAGATATCCGCACTGCGGCCCGCGTGTTGGGGGTCCCCGGCACTCCCGCGCCGCCCCCGACGCCCCGACCGCCCGGGCCACCGACGGTGCGCGACAAGACGCTGCGCGAGATGCTTCGGGAGATTCTGAAGGAACAACACCCCAAGGGCATGAAGGTCGCAGCGCTTCAGGCCGAGGCCGAGAAGCGGCTCGGCGAGCAGTTCCACGCGAAGTCGACCGGGATGACTTTGTACCGCCTCAGCCTCAAAGGCTTCGTGCGGCGCGACGGTTTTGACTGGTTCTATATCCCCGCAGCCGAGCGCGCGAACGCGCCGGAGGCAGGTGATCCCCCGGCCGCTGACGAGGCGGCCGGGGGCGTCCACAACCCTGAAAATTGACGAGAAAGGAGGCCTGTGATGCGGTGGCTCCCATCCGCCAGAAGGGTCAAAGGCGATTGCCTCGGCGTTCGGTAGCCCCCGAACGTCGGGGCGTCGCCCCAACCCATCCGCGCTCCCCGTGTAGCTCAACTGGACAGAGCGCCCGCCCGCTAAGTGGGGAGATGTCGGTCCGAATCCGGCCACGGGGATCACGGATGGATTATTATATAAGCTATTGTTCCGTTTGTCAAATTCGCTCGTTTTGAGAGTCGGATCAGTGACTTAACATCTCCACTCATAAACTGATCTTTTATGCTTGACCGCATAAGGAATCAGATTTACTTTGATTGCCATGAACAAGCTCCCCGCCGCCAAGCGCGCCCACATCCTGAGCCTTCTTGTCGAGGGGAACAGCCTCCGCGCCGCCTCGCGCATCGCGGACGTGTCTATCAACACAGTGACCAAGCTGCTCGTGGACGCGGGTGAAGCCTGCGCCGCCTATCACGACGAACATGTGCGGAACATGACGGCGAAGCGGGTGCAGTGCGATGAGATTTGGGCCTTCTGCTACGCCAAGGCCAAGAACGTCGGGAAGGCGTTAGCAGCCCCGGAACGGGCCGGTGATGCATGGACGTGGGTCGGCATCGATGCCGACAGCAAGCTCGTCATCGCCTACTTGGTCGGCTCTCGGGATGCGGAGTACGCGCTGGGGCTGATGGACGACCTGCGGTCCCGTCTCGCCAATCGCGTCCAGCTCACGACGGATGGGCACGAGGTCTACCTGATGGCCGTGGAAGAAGCCTTCGGCATCGATGTGGACTACGCGCAGCTAGTGAAGCTGTTTGGCGCGGTCCCTGAGAGCGCGAACGGCCGATACAGCCCGGCTGAATGCGTAGGATCACGGAAAGGGCCAGTCGTCGGGCGCCCCGATATCGCCCACGTCTCGACGTCCTACAATGAGCGCCAAAATCTGACGATGAGGATGTCGATGCGGCGCTTTACGCGCCTGACCAACGGCTTCTCGAAGAAGATCGAGAACCACGCTCACGCCGTGGCGCTCCACTTCATGCACTACAACTTTTGCCGACTGCACAAGACGCTGCGCATCACGCCCGCAATGGCTGCCGGGGTCATAGACCGTCTGTGGTCGACCGAGGATATTGTCGCATTGCTCGACTAGGAGGGATAGGCGTCGAGAAACTTCGGCCGTTTCCCAATGCTCGCGGCCCACGATCGGAGAGCAGCCATTCTGACCAACGACCATCCGTGAATGGAGCGGTCCCCAGCTTCGTTCTCGAATGGCAGTTCGCCGCGAGCGGCGGCAGCTTTGAGCATGGAAAAGACTGCGGCAACATCGGGCGGCATCACCACGTCAAGCTGAGGGTGCTTCTCGCACCACAGCCACGCCGCCTTGTTCAGCGGCATGGGGTCCACCCGCGCCCATGTTGCATAATCGCTCGGCGGAACCCACTGAGCAGTCTTCGCCGTTTGGCGCCGCCACTCCCTAAAGAGCATCCAGGCGAACGGCAGCGGCGCGAGCCAGATGGCAGCCCACGGGCTTACGCCGATCATGTCGAAGAACTTTCCCCAACCCGTGAGGTCATCTCGGATGCCGCCGATCCCGATTACGGTTAGCGCCATCGGGAGCGCCCACCCCAGCCACACAGCGCTCCGCACGATGAACGTTGGCATGCCGCTTCCCCCCGATCGGCACTCGCCGGATCAGGTTAGCAGCATCGCCCAAAGCGCGCGCGGCCACGTCAAGACCGCGCTTGGGCTACTGACATTGAACCTGAGACATTACCGACGAGACGATAGTCGCCACCCTTGATCTCGAAGCGAACCCGCTCCGCATTGAGAACCTTGGCAGCCGGCATCGCGAGCCGGATATCATTCATCGTCATCCAACCCGCGGCGCGGACGGTCGCATGCCATGCCGATAACGAAACCTTTGTTTCCGGGTGACGCTCCCAAAAGCGGACCAGTGTCTGACGAGCGATGATGCGCACGGCGGACGAGCGTAGGTGCGCAGAAGCCCGCGGACAATGATCGCGGCGGAACCGCGCGCCTTGACGCGGGCCGGCCGGTCGCGTAGAAGCGCCGTCTTTCGCGGACGGGCGATGGCCCGTCGGCAGCAGCCATTCGCCCGAAGGAAGTCCCTATCATGGCTCGCCGTTGCCCGATGACCGGCAAGGCCGCGCAGACCGGCCATCATGTCAGCCACGCCAACAACAAGACCAAGCGGCGGTTCCTGCCCAACATGCAGGTGACCTCGCTGATGTCCGATGCGCTCGGCACCACGGTGCGCCTGCGCGTGACGACGCACGGGCTGCGCACCATCGAGCACAATGGCGGGATCGACGCCTTCCTGATGGGGACGTCGGACGCCAAGCTGCCGTCCGAGGCGGTCCGCCTCAAGCGGCGCATCGAGAAGGCGAAGTCCCGCCGCGAGGCCGCCGCCGCCTGAGCGGCGCCGCCTTACGCAAGCACGAACGGCCCGCCTCGGCGGGCCGTTCGCATTTCCGGCGGAGGATCGAGAGGGGGCGGGCGATCAGTCGTCCCGCTTCTCCTTGTAGATGTTGCCGGCGAAGTCGATGTGGACCTCGACCTTCTCGCCGAAGCGGTTGCGCGCCTCGACCTCGTAGTGGTGCCGCTTGCGCTCCATGTCCTCGATGTCGCGGTAGCCGGCCTGGCGCAGGATCTCCTTCAGTGCCTCGCGCGACTTCTCGGCCTCCGGCGCGACGTGGCGCGGGCCGCCGGCCATGAAGCCCATCCCCGGCCCGCGGCCGGGGCCGTCCGCCCGGCCGGCCATCGGACCCATGCCGGGCCCGCGTCCACCTATCGGGCCCATGCCCGGGCCTCCCATGGGGCCCATGCCCGGACCGCGTTCGCCCGGAGGCCCGCCCATGGGCCCCATGCCCGGGCCGCCCATCGGACCCATCCCGGGCCCCGGCCCGCGGCCGCCCGGCGGCGGGCCGGGGGGCTGCAGCTCGATCCGGGTGCCGTCGGCACGCGTCACGGCGAAGGCGTGGAAGAAGCCACGCTCCGGCCGGCCGCTCACCGTCACCCGCTCGCCCGGCTTCACCTCGACCCGGTCGTGCCACTGCGGGCCGGTCTCGACCAGGACCTTGCCGCTGTCGTCCTGGAGGACGAACCTGTTGCCGAAGATATCGGTCACGGTGCCGGTGATGGTGATGCCCTCCGGCCGCAGCACCTCGGCGATCGGCGTCTCGGCCGAGGCGGCGGCGAGGCCGCCCGCAACCGCCGCCGCCAGGAGGGAAGCCCCGACGAGGGAGGCTCGCATGATCGTCATGTCGTCTTCTCCTTGCGTGGACGCCGCGGCCCTTGCCGCGATCGGCCATCCACGGCGGCAAGGGATAGCGACCGGCCCCTGAACCACTCCCAAACCATCCGTTCAGCTTCGGTTCAAGCGCCTTCGGCCATGCTCGCGCGACGATGATCGCCAGACGCACCCTTCTCGGCCTGTTCGCCCTGGCCTCCCTGTGGGCCGGCGGCGCCCGGGCGGACGACGATGACGAAGACGATCGCCGGCGCGCCGTCCTGCCGCTGCCCGCCATCCTGGAGCGTGTCGAGCGCCGCTTCATGGGCCAGGTTCTCGATGCCGACCTCGTGCCGCGGGGCAAGGGCCGGCTCGCATGGGAGGTGCGGTTCCTGACGGCGCGCGGGAACCTCCTCCAGATCCGTCTCGACGCCACCACGGGGCGCTTCCTGGAGGTCGACGGCCACGGCTTCGTCGAGGCGCAGCGGCCGTGAGGATCCTGGTCGCCGAGGACGACGACCCGCTGGCCGCCGCGCTGACGGACGCGCTGCGGCGCGCGGGCTACGCGGTCGACCGCTCGGCCGACGGCGAGGACGCCGCCGCGATGGGCGAGGGCGAGCCTTACGACGCGGTGGTCCTCGATCTCGGCCTGCCCAAGCGCGACGGCATCGCCGTGCTGACCGGCTGGCGTCGCGCCGGGCGCACCATGCCGGTCCTGATCCTGACCGCGCGCGACGCCTGGGCGGACAAGGTCGAGGGCTTCCGGGCCGGCGCCGACGACTACCTGACCAAGCCCTTCCGGCTCGAGGAGGTGGTGCTGCGCATCCGCGCGCTGGTCCGCCGCGCGGCCGGGCATGGCGGTGCCATCCTGCAGGTCGGGCCGCTGGCGCTCGACACCCAGCTCGGGGTGTTCACGCTGGACGGCGCGCCGCTGGCGCTGACGGCCTTCGAGTGGCGCATCCTCGCCTATCTCGCCCATCACGCGGGTCGCGTGGTGTCGCGCACGGAGCTGAGCCAGCACGTCTACGAGGACCATGTCGACCGCGACCACAACTCGCTCGAGGTCGTGATCGGGCGGCTGCGCCGCAAGATCGGCCGCGACCGCATCGCCACGGTGCGGGGCATGGGCTACCGGCTGACCGAGGGCGGCGATGACGACATCGCTGCGGGCTAGGCTACTCGCCGGCGCGGCCTTGTGGATCGGGCTGGCGCTGCTCGCCGCCTGGTTCGCGACGGCCGCCCTGCTGCGCGAGACGGTCGAGCGCGCCTTCGACGGGCGGCTCGACGCGGTCGTGCTGGCGCTGCTCGCCACGGTCGAGGTGTCGGAAGGCGGCGGGGTGTCGCTGGGCCGCGCCGTCGCCGATCCGGCGTTCGCGCGCGTCCGCTCGGGCTGGTACTGGCAGATCGCCGACGGCGAGGGCGTGCGCCTGCGCTCCCGCTCGCTGTGGACGGAGAGCCTGCCGGCGCCGCCCGCCGGCGGCGATGCCGGCGCCGCCACGACGGCGATCCTGGACGGCCCCGACGGCGAGCCTGTGCGCGCGCTCGTGCGGACGATCTCGGTGCCGGGCGCGTCCACGCCCCTGACGCTGACCGTGGCCGGGCCGGCCGCCCTGGTCGAGAGCGAGGTGGCGGGGGTGTCGGGCACGCTGGCGGCGATGCTGGGCGTGCTCGGGCTGGGGCTGGCGGCGGCGGTCCTGCTGCAGACGACGATCGGCTTGGCGCCCTTCCGCCGCCTCGGCCGCCAGCTCGCCGACATTCGCCGCGGCCGGCGCGAGCGGCTCGACGACGACACCTTCGCCGAGGTGGCGCCGCTGGTGCGCGAGGTCAACGCGCTGCTGCGGCACAATGCGGCGGTGATCGAGCGCGCGCGCACCCATGCGGGCAACCTCGCCCACGCCCTGAAGACACCGCTCTCGGCGCTGGCGGTCGCCGCCGAGCGCCGCGGCGACGGCGAGACCGGCGCGGCGGCGGCGCGCATGGAGCGCATGATCGGCCACCACCTCCGCCGTGCCCGGGCGGCGGCCGCCCACGAGCTGCTGGGCGCGCGCACCCCGGTCGCGCCGGTTGCGGCCGACCTGATGGCGGTGCTGGAGAAGGTCCACGCCGACCGTCCGCGGACGGTGGCGGCGGCGATCGACCCGGCCGCCGTGTTCGCCGGCGAGCGCCAGGACCTGGAGGAGATGCTGGGCAATCTCCTCGACAACGCCTGGAAATGGTCGGCATCGCGCATCGCGCTGACCGCCGCCGTCGCCGGCGGACGGCTGGTCGTCCTGGTCGCCGACGACGGCCCGGGGCTGGCGGCGGCCGACATGGCGCGCGCGCTGGCCCGTGGCGGCCGCCTCGACGGGGCGGCACCGGGCGACGGCCTCGGCCTCGCCATCGCCGACGACCTGGCCCGGCTCTACGGCGGCACCCTGGTGCTCGGCCGTGCCGACGCGGGCGGACTCTCGGCGCGGCTGGAGCTGCCGGCCGCCGCCGAGTGACGGCCGCCGATGCGACCGATCGGCTGATTGACAACGATTTCCGCCGCGTGACAGGGTCGGCACCCGCACCGTCCTTGTTGCAGAAATGCGCCCGCCGATGCGGACGGGGCCTCGTGCCGAAGCGTCGGCGGTGCCGGAGACCTCGCCGATGCACCCCGTTCCCGCGCCGATCGCCTCGCCCGCCTCCTGGCGGGGCTCCACCCTCGACTGGCGGAAGGATGCGCTCCACGTCTTCGGCGCCGAGGACGTGGCCGACATCGACCGCGCGCTCGCCCATCTGAAGAGCCTGGGCGACCTCGACTTCCCGGAGATCATGCCCGAGACCTTCCCGCTGACGCGCGTCGGCGAGTTCTTCGTGCGCCTGCGCCACGAGCTGCGCCATGGCCGCGGCTTCGTGCTGCTGCGCGGCCTGCCGCGCGAGCGCTGGTCGGCGGACGACATGGCGCGCATCTACTACGGCTTCGGCGCCTATCTGGGCGCGCCCGGCCCGCAGTCCTGGCAGGGCGAGCTGCTCGGCAACGTCATCGACGTGAGCGACGTCGAGGCCGACCCGCGCGGCTACCACAAGGGCGGCCGCCAGAACTTCCACACCGATTCCTGCGACGTGGTCGCGCTGCTGTGCCTGCGCCGGGCGAAGGCCGGCGGCAAGAGCCGGATCGCCAGCTCGGTCGGCATCCACGACGCGATCGTCGAGCGCCGCCCGGACATCGCGGCCCGCCTCTACCGCGGCTTCCGCTACCGCCGGATGGAGCTGGACGCGCGCTACGGCGAGGGCGTCGTCGTCAGCCCGGAGCCGGTGCCGATCTACGTGAACCGCGGCGGCGAGCTGTCGTCCTACTACATGATGAACTACGCCAAGATGGCGGCGCAGCGCGGCGAATCGATCCTGGCCGATGCCGACATGGAGGCGCTGGAGGAGATCCAGCGGCTCGCGAACTCCGACGAGTTCCACCTCGACATGAGCATCGACGAGGGCGACATCCAGTTCCTCAACAACCGGATCATGCTGCACAGCCGCACCGAGTACGAGGACTTCCCGGAGATCGCCCGGCGCCGGCACATGCTGCGCCTGTGGGTGCAGATGCCCTCATGGCCGGCCATGCCCGCGGCACAGGTCCTGCACACGGCCGGTGACCGCATCCTCTGGCGTCGGCAGCGCAAGCCGCGTATGGAGTTTCCGTCGACCTATCTGGCGGAGATGAGCCGCTACCTCGCGGAGGGTCGCAAGCTGGTCGCCGCGGCGTGAAGCCCCGGCGCCGGCCGGAAGGAAGAACAGGGAGCACGGGGACATCATGAACAGGATCGCGATCGCGGCCGGAGCCGCAGCCATCGCCATCGCGGGCGCCGCCGGCGGCGCCGTGGCGCAGAAGACCCTCAACGTCGCCATGGGAGCGGCCGACCTCGGTGCGCTCGACCCGCACCGCACGGCGTCGACCCAGGACAAGGCGATCATCGGCTGGATGTTCAACGGGCTGGTCCGGATCAAGCCCGGCAGCATCAGCCCGGCCGACATCGAGCCCGACATCGCCGAGCGCTGGGAAGCTTCCGGCGACAAGCTCAGCTGGAAGTTCTTCCTGCGCAAGGGCGTGAAGTTCCACGGCGGCTATGGCGAGCTGACGGCCGATGACGTCGTCTTCTCGCTGAAGCGGGCGTCCGATCCCAAGACCTCGTCCTTCTCGTCGGATTTCCGCGCCGTCTCGGAGATCACCGCGATCGACCCCTACACGGTCGGGATCAAGCTGAAGGAGCCGGTGCCGAGCCTGCTCGCCATCGTCTCCAACTACCAGGGCGGCTACATCGTCAGCCGCAAGGCCGTCGAGGCGCTGGGCGACGAGTTCCGCTCCAAGGCGGTCGGCACCGGGCCCTTCGCCTATGCCGACTACCAGCGCAACCAGGCGGTGACGCTGACGGCGAACAAGGACTATTTCCGTGGCGCGCCGAAGATCGATCGCGTCGTCTACCGCTACATCCCGTCCGATGCGAGCCGCGATCTCGCCTACACCTCGGGTGAGATCGACCTCGCCTACGGCCGCACCGACCAGAAATGGGTCGAGCGGATGAAGGGCACGCCCGACAGCGTCGTCATGACGTTCGGCCCCGGCGAGCTCGGCGCCGTCCACCTCAACATCACCAAGAAGCCGCTCGACGACCTGCGCGTCCGCCAGGCCATCGCGCACGCGATCAACCGGGACCAGATCGTCAAGTTCCGCGGCGAGAGCGTGTTCAAGGCAGCGGTCTCGATCGTTCCCACGGGCTATCTCGGCACCGACGAGCACGCCCCCCTGCAACCCTACGACCTCGCCAAGGCGAAGAAGCTCCTGGCCGAGGCCGGCTACAAGGACGGCATAACGCTGAAGGCCATCCAGACCTCGCAGCCCAGCATGCTCTCGGTCATGGAGGTGGTGCAGGCGCAGTTGAAGCAAGCGGGGATCAACCTGCAGTTCGACGTCGTGGATCACCCGACGTTCCACGCGCAGATCCGCAAGGACCTCTCGGACGTGGTCTATTACTCCGCCGCGCGCTTCCCGATCGCCGATCAGCACCTGACGCAGTTCTATCACTCGCGCAGCACCGTCGGCACGCCGACCGCCGTCACCAACTTCTCCCATTGCGGCATGGCCGACGCGGAGATCGACGCGGCCCGCGTCGCGACCGACCCGGCCAAGCAGAAGGCGCTGTGGAAGGAAGCCCAGAAGAAGCTGATCGAGGCCGTGTGCTCGGTGCCGCTGGCCGAGAACACCCAGGTGTGGGTCCGCCGCACCAAGCTCGACCTCGGCTACGACCTGAAGGGCTCGCTGTCGCTGGGGCCGCTGATCACCGAGGCGAGCACGCTGAAGTGACCGTCGCCCGATTGCGGCACCGCTCCGGGCCGGGAGGCCGGCCCGGAGCATGATCGGCTTCATCATCAAGCGCCTGCTGGTGGCCCTGCCGACCCTGCTGGCGGTGCTGACCATCGTCTTCCTGTTCGTGCGTGTCGTCCCGGGCGACCCGGCGCTCGTCATCCTCGGCGACAGCGCGACGCAGGAGGCGCTGGCCGCCCTGCGCACCCAGCTCGGCCTCGACAAGCCGATCTTTGTCCAATACCTCGAATTCATGGGCATGGTGCTGACCGGCGATCTCGGCCGGTCGATGCTGACCGCCCGGCCGATCGTGGCCGAGGTCGCCGACGTCCTGCCCTACACGATCGAGCTGACGGTGGCGTCGCTGGCGATCGGCGTCGTCTTCGGCGTGCCGCTCGGCATCCTCTCGGCGCGCCGGCGCAACGCCTGGGTCGACTACGCGACGCGGCTGCTGTCGCTGATCGGCCTCAGCTTCCCGGCCTTCGTGTCGGCCGTGCTGCTGCTGCTGGTCTTCGCGATCCAGCTCCGCTGGTTCCCGGTCATCAGCACGGCCGCCCTCGACGACCCGGGCGCGCGGCTGCGCGCGTTGGCGCTTCCCTCCTTCAACCTCGGCCTCATCATGGTCGCCTACGTCACCCGGGTGACGCGCTCCAGCATGCTGGGCGTGCTGTCGGAGGATTACATCCGGACGGCGCGGGCCAAGGGCGTGCCGGCGCGGATGGTCGTATGGCGGCACGCGCTGCGCAACGCGCTGATCCCCGTCGTCACCGTAGTCGGGCTCTATCTGGGGGTGCTGATCGGCAACTCGGTGCTGACCGAGATCGTCTTCAACCGGCCGGGCCTCGGCAAGCTGATCGTCGGCGCGCTCAACCAGCGCGACTACACGATGCTGCAGGGGCTGATGGTCATCTATGCCTTCATCATCGTGCTCTGCAACCTGATGACGGACCTGACCTACGGCTTCATCGACCCGCGGGTGAAGCGCTCATGACAGCCATCGTCCACGACACGCGGCAGCCGGGCGCCGTCGCCCGGCTCTGGATCTGGTCGCGCCGCAACAAGGTCGCGGCCGCGGGCGGCGTGCTGGTGCTGCTCGTCATGGCGAGCGCGGTGCTGGCGCCGTGGCTGTCGCCGCACGATCCGCTCGAGCAGAGCGTGCTCAACCGCCTCGACCCGCCCTCGGCGGAGTTCCCGCTCGGCAACGACCCCTACGGCCGCGACATCCTCTCGCGCATCCTCTGGGGCGGCCGCGTCTCGCTCTTCGTCAGCACCTCGGCGGTGCTGATCGCGCTGGTGGTCGGCAGCGCCATCGGCATCCTCTCGGGCTATGTGGGCGGGCGCTTCGACCGTGTCGTCATGGCGGCGATGGACGTGCTGCTCTCCTTCCCCAGCCTCATCATGGGGCTGCTCGTCGTCGCCATGCTGGGGCCGAGCGTCGGCAACCTCATCTTCGCCATCGGCCTGACGGCGGTCGCCCCCTTCGCGCGCATCGCCCGCGCGCCGACCCTCGTCATCAAGGAGCGCGAGTTCGTCGAGGCCGGCCGCGCCATGGGCTTCTCGCATCTGCGCATCATGGGCGTGCACATCCTGCCCAACGTCGCCTCGGAAGTGATGGTGATGGGCTCGCTGTGGCTGGCGACCGCGATCCGCACCGAGGCCTCGCTCAGCTTCATCGGCCTCGGCGTGCGCCCGCCGACGCCGACCTGGGGCGGCATGATCCGCGAGGGCTTCGAGAACATCCTCGACGCGCCGTGGCTGGCCGTGTTCCCCAGCATTGCCATCCTGCTGGTCATGCTCGGTCTCAACCTGCTCGGCGACGGCCTGCGCGACGCGACCGATCCACGGCTGCGTCATGAGTGAGCCTGTTCTCAGCGTCCAGGGGCTGACGACGGAGTTCCGTGTCCGCGGCGCCTGGCACGCCGCCATCCGCGACGTGTCGTTCGACCTGGCCAAGGGCGAGACGCTGGCGATCGTCGGCGAATCCGGCTGCGGCAAGAGCATCACCGCGCTCTCGGTGATGCGCCTG
>JBFWXJ010000105.1:0-15526 GCA_050187535.1 Alphaproteobacteria bacterium
CGGCGTGCCGGTGCTGCAGCTGCTGCTGTTCGGCTACGCCATCAACTCGGACCCCAAGTCGCTGCCCACGGCCGTCGTCACCGGCGAGGCGAGCCCCTTCGCCCGCTCGTTCCTGGCCGCGATGCGGAACTCGGCCTATTTCAACCTCGTGGGCGAGGCGGCCGGCGAGGCGGAAGCCGCAGCCCTGCTGGCGCGCGGCGACGTACAGTTCGTGGTCTCGATCCCGTCCGACTTCTCGCGCCGCCTGATGCGCGGGGATCGGCCGGCGCTGCTGGTCGAGGCCGACGCGACCGACCCCGCCGCCACCAGCAACGCGCTCGGCGCCCTCTCGGCCCTGGTGGGATCGGCGCTGGCCCGCGACCTGACGGGTCCGCTCGCCCATCTCGCGGGGGAGCCCGCCGGCTGGGAGCTGCGCGTGCACCGGCGCTGGAACCCCGAGGGGGTCACCGCCTACAACGTGGTGCCCGGGCTCATGGGCACCATCCTGACGATGACCATGGTCATCATGACCTCGCTCGGCATGACGCGCGAGCGCGAGCGCGGGACGATGGAAAACCTGCTCGCCATGCCCGTCCGCCCGGCCGAGGTGATGCTGGGCAAGATCATCCCCTACATCGTCGTCGGCTACATCCAGGTCACGGTGATCCTGCTGGCGGCGCGCTATCTCTTCGGCGTGCCGATGGCCGGCAGTCTCGGCCTCCTGTCCCTGGTCCTGGTCGTCTTCATCGCGGCCAACCTGTCGATCGGCTTCACCTTCTCGACGGTGGCGGCCAACCAGCTCCAGGCGATGCAGATGGCGTTCTTCTTCTTCCTGCCGTCGATCCTGCTGTCGGGGTTCATGTTCCCCTATCGCGGCATGCCGCACTGGGCGCAGTCGGTGGGCGAGATTCTGCCGCTCACCCATTTCCTGCGCATCGTGCGCGGCATCATGCTGAAGGGTGCGGGCTGGTCCGACATCGCACCCGAGGTCGGCCCGCTGCTCCTCTTCATGCTGGCGGCGATGACGCTGGCGCTGCTGCGTTACCGCCGGACCCTCGACTGACCGCGGCGATCACGTCCCGATCGCATACCCCAGCGGCACCGCCATCGTCACCGTGCTCGCCTCGGCCGCGCGCGGGAAGCGCAGGGCGCGCAGGAAACGTTCGATCCCGGCGACCGCGGCGGCCGGGTCGCCGGCTTCGCGGCCGATCGGCATCAGGCGGTCGAAGAGGATCTGGGCGTCGGCGACCGCACCGTCCGTCCCGACCGAGACGCGGGCGGTGACGAGGCCGGTCAGGCCCGGCCCGGCTTTGGCCGCGGCGTCCAGCATCTCGCCGCGCCGCGCGGCCAGCACCGCCTCGACGGCGCCGTCCGGCAGCCCGCCCTCGACCAGCGGCGGCCCCTCGGAAAGATGCCCGTGCAGGACCACGCGGCCCTCCTGCGGCACCATGGTCCCTTCCAGGCGCGGAACGGCGTGGGGCAGGCGGTCGTCGAACAGCAGGAGCTGGTTGAAGCGCGCCGGCACCAGCTCGTAGAAGCCGAGGCTCGCCATCGGGCGGGTGATGGCGCCCGACGCGAAGTAGTCCGCCTCGCGGAAGATCAGCGTCTCGCCGCCGAGGAAGCGCCGCTCGTCCCAGCGCGTCAGCGAATAGACATAGCCCATGCGCCCGTTGCGGGCGTCGTTGTGGAGGATCTGCTGGCAGCCCGCGACGTAGAGGCTGAGATAGGGCCAGGTGATGTGCGTCAGCCCGTAGCGCTCCGCCGCGAACGCGCGGATGCGCGCGAACAGGGCGTCGAGCGGGCCGCGCGGCAGCACCTTCTCGGGCGAGGTGCGCAGATAGGTGTAGCTGCCCGGGACATGCCAGTAGTTCCACACCTGATGCGTCTCGGGCGCATGGCGAGACGGTTCGGCGAAATGGGCGTCGAAGGCGGCGCGCAGCGCATCGGCCTCGGGTGCGAAGGCGTCATGGGTGATGTAGGCCGGCAGCATTTCCCATCGCGGCGTCGTTGCGCCGCGCAGCATCCCGGGAGTCGGCGCGGCACGCAATGGCGGCCTCGCCTTGCTCCCGATGGCATGCAGCGTGTAAGCGAAGGGCCATGGCCGAACGCACCACCGCCAGCTTCCTCGACGGGGTCCTCGACCGTACCCTCGACAATCTCCGGGCGGCGTGGAGCAACCTCTCGGCGACGGCGCGCGAGGCGGTCGGCGCCGCCCTGCGGCCGGACCTGCCCGAGGAGGACGCGCAGCGCCTCAGGGCGCAGATGCGCGACTGCCTGGACGGCAAGGGTGGCGAGGTCTCCGCCCGGCTGCGGGCGACGACGCTCGGTCGTACCTACCTGGAGTTGAGCCGGGTCGGGCGCGAGCGGTTCCTGCGCATCCTCGCCACGGAGTTCGATCGCGATCACGCCGCCGTCCGCGCGGCCGCCGACGCCCTGGTGGCCGCCGGCCCGCAGGACGTCTTCGCCGCCGAGCGGTCGCTGGCGCGGGCCCTGGAGGCGCCGCGGCTGCGCCTGCTGCGGCAGTTCAACGGCCTGCCGGAGGGGGTCAAGTTCCTGGTCGACCTGCGGGCCGAGCTGCTGTCGCTGGCGCGTGGCGATGCCGACATGGCGGCGCTCGACGCCGACCTGCACGGGCTGCTCGCCTCCTGGTTCGACGTCGGCTTCCTGGAGCTGCGGCGCATCACCTGGGACGCCCCGGCCTCGCTGCTGGAGAAGCTGATCGCCTACGAGGCCGTGCACGCCATCCGCGGCTGGCACGATCTCAAGAACCGGCTCGAGGCCGATCGCCGCTGCTTCGCCTTCTTCCATCCGCGCATGCCGGACGAGCCGCTGATCTTCGTCGAGGTGGCGTTGGTCGCGGGGATCTCCGACCGTATCGCGCCGCTGCTGGACGAGACGGCTCCCGTCGCCGATCCCAAGGCGGCCGACACGGCGGTCTTCTACTCGATCTCGAACTGCCAGCGCGGGCTCGACGGGATCAGCTTCGGGAACTTCCTGATCAAGCGGGTCGTCGACCTGCTGTCGGCGGAGCTGAGGAACCTCAAGACCTTCGCGACCCTGTCGCCGATCCCGGGCTTCCGCGGCTGGCTCGAGGCGCGCATGGCGGAGCGTGCCTTCGCCGATATGCTGAAGCCGGCCGAAGCCGAGGCGCTGGAGGCCGCCACGCACGGGATGCCGGGCGGGGCCGTGGCGGTGCTGGCCGATGGCCGATGGGCCGAGCGCCCGGCGCTCGCGGAGGCCCTGCGCCCGCCGCTCGAGCGGCTGTGCGCGACCTATCTGACCGCGCTCCGGCCGAACGGGCGTCGGGCGATCGACCCGGTTGCCCATTTCCACCTGACCAACGGCGCCCGGGTCGAGCGCCTGGACTGGCTGGCCGATCCGGGCGACAAGGGCATGAAACAGTCCTTCGGCCTGATGGTGAACTATCTCTATCGGCTGGACAGCATCGACGCGAACCACGAGGCTTACCGTGGCGAAGGCCGCGTGACGGCCTCGTCGGCAATCCGCGCCCTCGCCAAGGGCTGATGCCGGCGGCCGGTTCGCTGGGAGGTTGGATTGAGCGCACTTCCGATCGACGACGCACCGCATTCCGAAGCGGAGCGGGTCGCCATTCTGCGCGAGCTGGAGCGCAAGGTGCTCTGGCTCTCGAGCTGGATGATCCACAACGCCAATCACGAGCGGCCGAGCCGCGATGGGCTCAAGGTCGGTGGCCACCAGGCATCCAGCGCGTCGGTCGTGACGCTGATGACGGCGCTGTACTTCGCCGTGCTGCGGCCGGAGGACCGGGTCGCGGTCAAGCCGCACGCCAGCCCGATCTACCATGCAATCCAGTACCTGCTGGGCCGCCAGCAGCGCGACAAGCTGGAGCGGTTCAGGGCGCTGGGCGGCGCACAGTCATACCCGTCGCGCACCAAGGACGCCGACGACGTCGACTTCTCCACCGGGTCGGTCGGCCTCGGCGTCGCCATGACCGCCTTCGCCTCCCTGGTCCAGGACTACGTGCGGCTGAAGGGCATGGTCCCGGCCCATTCGCCCGCCGGCCGCATGATCGCCATCGTGGGCGATGCCGAACTGGACGAAGGCAACGTGTTCGAGGCGATGCTGGAGGGCTGGAAGCACGACGTGCGCAATCTCTGGTGGGTGATCGACTACAACCGCCAGAGCCTCGACAACGTCGTTTCGGACCGCCTCTTCACGCGGATCGACGGCATCTTCGAGAGCATGGACTGGCGCGTCGTCACGCTGAAATACGGCAAGCGCCTGGAAGCGGCCTTCGCCGGGCCGGACGGTGCCGCCCTGCGTGACTGGATCGACGAGTGCCCGAACTCGCTCTATTCGGCGCTCGTCTTCAAGGGCGGGGAGGGTTGGCGCAGCCACCTGGAGCGCGACCTGGGGCGCCTTCCCGGCATCCGCGCCATCCTCGATTCGCACGACGATCCGGCCTTGTCCGCGCTCATGACCAACCTCGCCGGCCACGACATGGAGGCCGTGCTGGAGGCCTTCGAGTCCGTGGCGGACGACAAGCCGACCTGCTTCATCGCCTATACGGTCAAGGGCTACGGGCTGCCGTTCGCAGGGCACAAGGACAACCACGCGGGGCTGATGAACCGCGAGCAGATGGCGGGGTTCAAGCAGGCCAACCGCATCCCCGACGGCGAGGAATGGGATCACTTCGCCGGCCTCGACCTGCCCGTGCCGGTGCTGAAGGACTTCCTCGCGCGCGTGCCCTTCGCGCACGGCGGGACGCGCCGGCATACCGACCAGTCGATCGGCGTCCCGGAGCTGCCGGCGCCGGCGGCCGAGCGCATGTCGACGCAGGAGGGCTTCGGGCGGATCATGTCGGATCTGGCGGCCCGCGACGGCCGTCTCTCCGACCGGATCGTGACCATGTCCCCGGACGTCACGGTCTCGACCAACCTCGGCGGCTGGGTCAACCGGCGCGGGATCTTCAATCGCCAGGAGCGCCAGGACGTCTTCCGCGACGAGAAGGTCGTCTCGGCCCAGCGCTGGATGATGTCGCCCGAGGGCCAGCACGTCGAGCTCGGCATCGCCGAGCACAACCTGTTCCTGGCGCTGGCCGCCTTCGGCCTGTCGGAGAGCGTGTTCGGGTGCCGGCTCATGCCGATCGGGACACTCTACGACCCGTTCATCAAGCGTGGCCTGGATGCCCTCAACTACGCCTGCTACCAGGGCGCGCGCTTCATGGTCGTGGCGACGCCGTCGGGGCTGACCCTGGCGCCGGAGGGCGGCGCGCACCAGTCGATCATCACGCCGCTGATCGGCATGGGCCTGGACGGGCTCACGACCTACGAGCCCGCCTATGTCGACGAGCTTTCGGTGATCATGGAGTGGGGCCTGCGCCACATGCAGGCCGAGGATGGCGGGTCGGTCTATCTGCGGCTCTCGACGCGACCGATGGCGCAGCCGCGCCGCACGACGGACGATGCCTTCCGGGCCGACGTGCTCTCCGGCGCCTACTGGGCGGTGCCGCCGGCGCCGGGCGCGGCGCTCGCCATCGTCCATATGGGCGCGGTCGCGACCGAGGCGGCGGAGGCCCATGGCGCCATCCTGGAAGACGTGCCGGGGGCGGGCCTGCTGGCCGTCACTTCGCCGGACCTGCTGTTCGCCGACTGGCGGGCCGCGGTGCGGGAAGGGCGGCCGAGCCGTATCGGCAGCCTGCTTGCGCCGCTCGGCCGTGACGCCTCCCTCGTCACCGTGCTCGACGGGCATCCGGCGACCCTGTCTTGGCTGGGCGGCGTCGCACGCCACCGCGTCTATCCTTTGGGGGTCGATCATTTCGGGCAGTCGGGCGATCTGCCGGACCTCTACCGTCTCTATGGCATCGACACCGAGGCGATCGTCGACGCCGCGGCGCGCGCCGTCCTCGACGCCTGACGGCCACCCCGGACGTAACGGCGTTGTCGAAACCTCGTAACCTGCGCTAGAACGCCCCCCGCGTGGGCGGGCGTGGCGCGCCGGGTCGCGCGCGGCGGGCGTGGCGGAACTGGTAGACGCGCCGGATTTAGGTTCCGGTGACGCAAGTCGTGGGGGTTCGAGTCCCTTCGCCCGCACCATCGCCATCGCCTCAATCCGGGCCGGCACCGCCGCCCGAGGACCAACAGGATTAATGCATCGATGAACATCGTCGAGACCGCCAGCGAAGGACTTAAGCGCGAGTTCAAGGTGACCGTCCCGGCGGCGGAGCTGAGCGCCAAGGTCGACGAGCGGCTGGGCACGCTCGCGAAGACCGCGAACCTGCCGGGCTTCCGTCCGGGCAAGGTGCCGCTGCCGGTGCTGCGCCGGCGCTTCGGCCAGTCGCTGCTCGGCGAGGTGCTGCAGGAGACGCTGGAGGCCTCGGCCCAGCAGACCATGCAGGATCGCGGCTTGCGCCCGGCGATGCAGCCCAAGGTCGAAATCCAGTCGTTCAACGAGGGCGCCGACCTCGAATACACGATGGCGATCGAGGTGCTGCCGGAGATTCGCGCCAACGACTTCGCGACGATCGAGCTGGAGCGTCTCAAGGCGCAGATCGACGAGGGCGAGGTCGACAAGGCCCTGGAGCGCGTCGCGGGCCAGCACAAGCGCTCGGTGCCGGTCGAGGAGGCGCGTCCGATCGCCAAGGGCGACATCGCGGTGGTCGACTTCCAGGGCTTCGTCGACGGCAAGGCCTTCGCCGGGGGCAACGCGGACGGCTTCCACCTGGAGGTCGGCAGCGGCATGTTCATCCCGGGCTTCGAGGACCAGCTCCTCGGCCATCAGGTCGGCGAGACCTTCGATGTGAACGTCACGTTCCCGGCCGACTACGGCAACAAGCAGCTGGCCGGAAAGCCGGCCCGCTTCGCCGTCACGGTGAAGGAGCTGCGCGCGTCGGCGCCCGCCCAGGTCGACGACGAGCTCGCCAAGCAGATCGGCTTTCCCTCCCTGGTCGAGCTGCGCGACGCCGCCCGGCAGGAGATGGAGAAGGATTTCGCGACCTTCACCCGGGCGCGGATGAAGCGCAGCCTGCTGGACCAGCTGGCGGCGGGCCATGATTTCCCCGTGCCCGAGGGCATGGTCGATTCGGAGTTTCAGGGGATCTGGTCGCGCGTCGAGGAGCAGCGCAAGGCGGCCGCCGCCGGCGACTCGGTCGCCGGCGACACGGCGGCGGCGGGCGAGGCGGACCCGGATGCCGGCAAGGACGACGAGACGCTGAAGGCGGAGTACCGTGCCATCGCCGAGCGGCGCGTGCGTCTCGGCCTGCTTCTTGCGGAAATCGGTCGCATGAACAACATCAATGTGGCCGATGAGGAGGTCAACCGCGCGATTGCCGAGGAAGCCAGGCGCTATCCGGGGCAGGAGCGTCGGGTGATCGAGTTCTATGAGAAGAATCCCCAGGCCGTAGCCGCCCTCCGCGCGCCGATCTTCGAGGACAAGGTCGTCGACCTGATCGTCGACGCCGCCAAGGTGAGCGAGCGCACCGTCCCAGTCGAGGAACTGCTGAAGGAGCCCGATGCCGCGGTCGGGCCGACGGATGGGCAGGCGCAGGTCTGATCCCTCAAATGGGCTGAACGCTTCAATGGCGGCGCCGCCGCCGGCCGCGGAGTGAGGACCATGCGCGATCCCTACGAGTTCACCATGAACACGCTCATCCCCATGGTGGTCGAGCAGACCAACCGAGGTGAGCGCGCCTACGACATCTATTCCCGCCTCCTCAAGGAGCGGATCATCTTCCTGGTCGGGCCGGTCAACGACGCGGTCGCCAGCCTCGTCTGCGCCCAGCTGCTCTTCCTGGAATCGGAGAACCCGAACAAGGACATAGCGCTCTACATCAATTCCCCGGGCGGGGTCGTGACGTCGGGCCTGGCGATGTACGACACCATGCAGTACATCCGCCCCGAGGTCTCGACGCTGTGCATCGGCCAGGCTGCCTCGATGGGGTCGCTGTTGCTGACGGCGGGCGCCAAGGGCAAGCGGTTCGCTTTGCCGAACGCGCGGATCATGATCCACCAGCCCTCGGGAGGCGCCCAGGGGCAGGCCACCGACATCGAAATCCACGCCCGCGAGATTCTGGCGATCCGGGCGCGGCTCAACGACATCTACGTGCGGCACACGGGCCAGCCGCTCGACGTCATCGAGCGCGCGATGGAGCGCGACAAGTTCCTCAATCCGGGCGAGGCCAAGGAGTTCGGCCTGATCGACGAGGTCATCGCCAACCGGCCGCCGCGCGAGGACGACGCCCGTCCGGCGTGACCCGCGCGGACGGCCCGGTGACGGGCTTGTGACCGAGGGGGCTTGACGGGCTCCCCATATGACTGATGGGTTGGAGGGGCGTCGGGCGCCGCCGCGGTGGCGGTCGACGGCGTCCCTCCGGCGGCGCGGTACTTGCACGGCCTTTGGGCATTGTCCCACGGCCGAGCCAGGGTCTAACATCCCCGCAGCCCCCGATCTAGCTTGGAGCGGCTATGAACAAGTCCAGCGGCGGCGACTCAAAGAACACCCTGTACTGCTCCTTCTGCGGAAAGAGCCAGCACGAGGTGCGCAAGCTGATCGCCGGCCCCACCGTCTTCATCTGCGACGAATGCGTCGAGCTCTGCATGGACATCATCCGTGAGGAGCACAAGACGACGCTGGTCAAGTCGCGTGACGGCGTTCCCACGCCGCAGGACATCTGCAAGGTCCTCGACGACTATGTGATCGGCCAGTTCCATGCCAAGCGCGTGCTGTCGGTGGCGGTCCATAACCACTACAAGCGCCTGGCGCACGGCCAGAAGAACAACGACGTCGAGCTGGCGAAGTCGAACATCCTGCTGATCGGCCCGACTGGGTGCGGCAAGACGCTGCTGGCCCAGACACTGGCGCGCATCATCGACGTGCCGTTCACCATGGCCGATGCGACGACGCTGACCGAGGCCGGCTATGTCGGCGAGGACGTCGAGAACATCATCCTGAAGCTGCTGCAGGCCGCCGACTACAACGTCGAGCGGGCGCAGCGCGGCATCGTCTACATCGACGAGGTCGACAAGATCAGCCGCAAGTCGGACAACCCGTCGATCACCCGCGACGTGTCGGGCGAGGGCGTCCAGCAGGCGCTGCTCAAGATCATGGAGGGCACGATCGCCTCCGTGCCGCCCCAGGGCGGCCGCAAGCATCCGCAGCAGGAGTTCCTGCAGGTCGACACGACCAACATCCTGTTCATCTGCGGCGGCGCGTTCTCCGGCCTGGAGAAGATCATCGCCCAGCGCCGCCAGGGAACCTCGATCGGCTTCGGTGCCGAGGTGAAGGGGCCGGACGAGCGCCAGACGGGCGAGATCCTGAAGGAGGTCGAGCCCGAGGACCTGCTGAAGTTCGGCCTGATCCCGGAGTTCGTCGGGCGCCTCCCGGTCGTGGCGACCCTGACGGACCTGGACGAGAGTGCGTTGGTCGACATCCTGACCAAGCCGAAGAACGCCCTGGTGAAGCAGTACCAGCGGCTGTTCGAGATGGAGGACGTGCGCCTGGGCCTCGCCGAGGACGCGCTGCGTGCGGTCGCGACCAAGGCGATCCAGCGCAAGACCGGCGCGCGCGGCCTGCGCTCGATCATGGAGGGCGTGCTCCTCGACACGATGTACGAGCTGCCGACCCTCGACGGCGTCGAGGAAGTCGTCATCAACCGCGAGGTCATCGAGGGGCGTGCGCGCCCACTCTACATCTATGGCGAGCGGCGGGCCGAGGGCGGACGGGCCGGCGACCGTTCCTCTTGAACGGAGGCAGCTTGGCGCCATCTTGACTGGTATCCGAACAGCGGGCCGCCACGCTGCGGCCCGCGCCGCCATCTGAGGCATAATGCAAGAATCTCAAAGGGCTACGTCCCAGCTCTACCCAGTCTTGCCGCTGAGGGACATCGTCGTCTTCCCGTACATGGTGGTCCCGCTCTTCGTCGGCCGCGAGAAGTCCGTGCGCGCGCTCGAAGACGTGATGAAGGACGATAAGCAGATCCTCCTGGTCACCCAGAAGAACGCGACCCAGGACGATCCGTCGCCCCAGGACATCTACTCCGTCGGCACGGTCGGCACCGTGCTGCAGCTCCTCAAGCTGCCCGACGGCACCGTGAAGGTGCTGGTCGAGGGCGGACAGCGCGTGCGCGCCGTCAGCTATGTCGAGAACCCGTCGTTCTTCCAGGCCTATGCCGAGCACTACGGCGACGAGGAAGGCGACCCCCGCGAACTCGAGGCGCTGAGCCGCACCGCGGTCTCGCAGTTCGAGGAATACATCAAGCTCAACAAGAAGATCCCGCCCGAGGTCCTGGTCTCGGTCAGCCAGATCGACGACGTGGCGAAGCTGGCGGACACCATCGCCCAGCACCTCGCCCTCAAGATCCCGGACAAGCAGGAGCTGCTGGAAATCCGCTCGGTCGGGGGACGGCTGGAGAAGATCTGCGGCTTCATGGAGGGCGAGATCGGCGTCCTCCAGGTCGAGCGTCGCATCCGCAACCGCGTCAAGCGGCAGATGGAGAAGACGCAGCGCGAGTACTATCTCAACGAGCAGCTCAAGGCGATCCAGAAGGAGCTCGGCGAGAACGAGGAGGGCCGCGACGAGGCCTCCGAGCTCGAGGAGCGCATCAAGAAGACCAAGCTCTCGAAGGAAGCGCGCGAGAAGGCGCTGCTCGAGGTCAAGAAGCTGCGCACCATGAGCCCGATGTCGGCCGAGGCGACGGTCGTCCGCAATTACCTCGACTGGCTGCTCAATATTCCCTGGAAGAAGCCGACCAAGGTCAAGAAGGACATCAAGCTGGCCGAGAAGATCCTCAACGAGGACCACTACGGTCTCGACAAGGTCAAGGAACGGATCCTCGAGTACCTCGCCGTCCAGCAGCGGATGCGCAAGATGAAGGGACCGATCCTGTGCCTCGTCGGGCCGCCCGGCGTCGGCAAGACCTCGCTCGGCAAGTCGATCGCGCGGGCTACGGGCCGCAACTTCATCCGCATGTCGCTGGGCGGCGTGCGCGACGAAGCCGAGGTGCGCGGCCACCGGCGGACCTACATCGGCTCCATGCCCGGCAAGGTCATCCAGGGCATGAAGAAGGCGAAGGCGTCGAACCCGCTCTTCCTGCTGGACGAGGTCGACAAGCTCGGCGCCGACTGGCGCGGTGACCCCTCGGCCGCCCTGCTGGAGGTCCTCGACCCCGAGCAGAACGGCACGTTCAACGACCACTACCTGGAGGTCGACTACGACCTCTCGGACGTGATGTTCGTGACGACGGCCAACACGTTGCGCATGCCGCAGCCGCTGCTCGACCGCATGGAGATCATCCGGCTCGCCGGCTACACCGAGGACGAGAAGGTCGAGATCGCTAAGCGCCACCTCATTCCCAAGCAGGTCGAGGCACACGGCCTGAAGAAGAAGGAGTGGTCGATCACCGACGACGCGTTGCGCGACCTGATCCGCTTCTACACGCGGGAAGCCGGCGTGCGTAACCTCGAGCGCGAGCTGGCGAACCTCGCCCGCAAGGCGACGAAGGAGATCGTCTCCGGTGACACGGAGAAGGTCGCGGTCACCCGGCGCAACCTCGAGAAGTACGCGGGCGTCCGCCGCTTCCGGGCGAGCGAGGCCGAGGCGGAGGATCTGGTCGGTACGACGACGGGCCTCGCCTGGACCGAGGTCGGGGGCGAGCTGCTCTACATCGAAGCCGTGACGGTGCCGGGCAAGGGCAAGGTCACGAGCACGGGCAAGCTCGGCGACGTGATGCGCGAGTCGGTGCAGGCGGCGGAGAGCTATGTCCGCTCGCGGGCGGCGACCTTCGGCATCCGGCCGACCCTGTTCGACCGCAAGGACATCCACGTCCACGTGCCGGAGGGGGCGACCCCGAAGGACGGGCCGTCGGCCGGCGTCGCGATGATCACCTCGATCGTCTCGGTGCTGACGGGGATCGCGGTGCGCAAGGACATCGCCATGACTGGCGAGATTTCGCTGCGCGGCCGCGTGCTGCCGATCGGCGGACTGAAGGAGAAGCTGCTGGCCGCCTTGCGGGGCGGCATCAAGACGGTGCTGATCCCGAAGGACAACGAGAAGGACCTGGCCGACATCCCGGACAACGTGAAGAAGGCGCTGAAGATCGTGCCGATGACCACGGTCGACGAGGTCCTCAAGTGGGCGCTCGTCTCGCCGCTGACGCCGATCGAATGGCACGACACGGAGCCCGAGAAGCCGGTGGCGGCGGCGGACGACGACGAACGCTCGAGCGTCGTCACGCACTGATCGAATCGCTCTGATAACCCGAGTCGGCGGGACGCGGCCTTCGATTGACCCTGTCGAAGGCCGCGTTCTAGTCTCATCGGGACACTCGCAAACGAGGTTCGACGGCTCCGCCGGGCGATTTGGTCAGCAGGGAGGCCAAGGTGAACAAGAACGATCTGGTGGCTGCAGTGGCCGCCGAGACGGATCTGTCGAAGACCGATGCCACGAAGGCGGTCGACAGCGTTCTCGACGTGATCACGCGGGCGCTGAAGGGCGGGGACGAGGTGCGCCTCGTAGGGTTCGGAACGTTCAGCGTCAGCAAGCGGAAGGCGTCCGAAGGGCGCAATCCGCAGACCGGAGCGAAAATCGAGATCGCGGCGGCGAACCTGCCGAAGTTCCGTCCCGGCAAGGGGCTGAAGGACGCGATCAACTGACCGTCCGCAGGCGAGCGGCCGGAGGCATCGGCGGTCGGACGGCGACGTCCGGCCGCCGTCGTTTTGCAGGGACGGCGTGGGATGGGCGATTAGCTCAGCGGTAGAGCATCTCGCTTACACCGAGAGGGTCGGCGGTTCGAAACCGTCATCGCCCACCAGCGCCGGCCGTGCCGATCGCGCATGGCGACCGTCAGGATGGCGTGACGATCCTGCGGCGCCGAAGGAGGCCCCTTGTCGATTCGTTCTCTGGCTTTCGCCGCGCTCGCCGCGGCTTGCGTTGCGGCCGTGCCCGTCGCCGCCTGGGAGACCAACGTCACGCTTCGGCTGACCTTCCAGAACTCGACGGGCGGCACGGTACAGATCAAGGGCAAGGAGTATGGCGACGGTGCGAACGACGACTCGCCCTCGAGCCTCGCTGCCCGCAGCGCCTACGACGTCCCGCCCTTTTCGATGCGGATCAACGGGATGGTCCCCACCAGGCAATACATGGCGACGATCTTCCAGAACGGCTGGGGAGCCTGCGTGGCGATCGTCGACGTGAACAGCAACAGCTGCACCAGCAGGCTGCGCGACCACCCTGGCACGGCCTGCGATGCCGCGACGTCGTGGGCGAACACGAGCTGCAGCGCCGCCATCAAGATCGGGAACTGAGCGTCCCTGCGAGCGCGACCGCAGGCGCGCGCCACGGTGCGGGCGAACGCAAAGGAACCGTTACGATTTCCGGTACCGCGATCCTTGACTTGCCCAGGTCCGATCGGTAGATGGTGCGGCCTCGTTACGGCGCCCCGGCGTCGCAACGCGGGGGTGTAGCTCAGTTGGTTAGAGCGCCGGCCTGTCACGCCGGAGGTCGCGGGTTCGAGCCCCGTCACTCCCGCCATCGCCGCATTGGCGATGCGGTCGGGACCGTCTCGGAAGCAATGGAAATTCCTGAGGTTTTAGGTGTGTGCTGCGGCGAGGCGCCGCAGCGGTTGCACTGCGATACGGGACTTTGCCGGTGCGGCAATTCGGACTATGGTCCGCCGCACCGGCGCGTCCGACGGACGTGCTGTCGGGGCGTGTCCGTGGGTCGGGCCGCATGCCGGCGGAGCGCATCACCAAGAGGAATCGGACGTGCAGGACCTGCTGCGTGAATACCTGCCGATTCTGCTTTTCATCGGCGTGGCGTTCGGTCTCGCCATTGTGATGGTGGCGGCCTCTTACATCGCCGGGAAGCAGAAGCCAGATTCGGAGAAGGTTTCTGCATACGAGTGCGGCTTCGAGCCGTTCAGCGACGCGCGCGGACGGTTCGACGTGCGCTTCTACCTGGTCGCCATCCTCTTCATCATCTTCGACCTCGAGGTGGCGTTCCTGTTCCCGTGGGCGGTGGCGCTGGGCGACATCGGCCTGTTCGGGTTCTGGTCGATGGTGGTCTTCCTGAGCGTGCTCACCATCGGCTTCGTCTACGAATGGAAGAAGGGCGCGCTGGAATGGGATTGACGGCTTCCCCGACCGCGGCCGGCGCGCCCGGCTTGGCGGCTCTCGGCCCCGGCGCGGACCAGGACGCGGTCCTCCGCCGCGTGTCGACCGAGATCCAGGAGAAGGGCTTCGTCGTGGCCCAGCTCGACAAGGTGCTCAACTGGGCACGCACCGGGTCGATGTGGCCGATGACCTTCGGGCTCGCCTGCTGCGCGGTCGAGATGATGCATACCGCGGCCGCGCGCTACGACCTCGATCGGTTCGGAATCTTCTTCCGGCCGAGCCCGCGCCAGTCCGACGTGATGATCGTCGCCGGCACGCTGACCAACAAGATGGCCCCCGCGCTTCGCAAGGTGTACGACCAAATGGCCGAGCCGCGCTGGGTCATCTCGATGGGCTCGTGCGCCAATGGCGGCGGCTACTACCACTACTCCTACGCGGTGGTGCGCGGCTGCGACCGGATCGTCCCGGTCGACGTCTACGTGCCGGGCTGCCCGCCGACCGCCGAGGCGCTGCTCTACGGCATCCTCCAGCTCCAGAAGAAGATCCGGCGCTCCAGCAACTTCGCCCGTTGAGGCCGCTCGTCCGATGAATCCTGCCCTCGCCGAGCTCGGCGGCCATGTCGAGGCCGCACTTCCCGATCATGTCGTCGCCGTCGAGCAGGTGCTCGGCGAGCTGATGGTGCATGTCCGGCGGGCGTCGGTGCAGCGCGTCCTTACGTTCCTGCGCGACGACCCGGAGTGTCTCTTCAAGGTGCTCGTCGACCTTTGCGGCGTCGACTACCCCGAGCGGCCGGAGCGCTTCGACGTCGTCTACAACCTGCTGAGCCTGAAGCACAACCTGCGCATCCGGGTGAAGACGACAACCGACGAGGAGACGCCGGTGCCGTCAGCGGTCCCCGTGTTCAGCGCGGCCGGCTGGTGGGAACGCGAGACCTGGGACCTCTACGGCATCCTCTTCGCCGACCATCCGGACCTGCGCCGCATCCTGACCGACTACGGCTTCGAGGGTCATCCGCTGCGCAAGGACTTCCCGCTGACGGGTTATGTCGAGGTCCGCTACGACGAGGAAGAGAAGCGCGTCGTGTACGAGCCGGTGAAGCTCGTGCAGGAGTTCCGCAGCTTCGACTTCCTCAGCCCCTGGGAGAACATGACGCCCGAGTTGCCGGGAGACGAGAAGGCGCCGCGCGATGCCTTCCCCGACCGGCCGGTCGGCAGCCGCACCGGCGGGAGGGCGTGATGGCCGATCCCCAGCTCAAGTCCTACGCCATGAACTTCGGGCCGCAGCACCCTGCGGCCCACGGGGTGCTGCGCCTCGTGCTGGAGATGGACGGCGAGGTGGTCGAGCGCGCCGACCCGCATATCGGCCTGCTGCACCGCGGCACGGACAAGCTGATCGAGTACAAGACGTACCTGCAGGCGGTGCCCTATTTCGACCGGCTCGACTACGTCGCGCCGATGTCGCAG
>JBFWXJ010000106.1:0-15498 GCA_050187535.1 Alphaproteobacteria bacterium
GAAGCGGGCGACGATGATCTTGCCGGTGTTGGTGTTGTGGATGCGCACGACGGCCTCGCCGTCGGCGGGTGCGGCAGCGAGACCCTCCTCGACCGCGAAGGGGCCCATGGCCGAGGACATGTTCCCACAATTGCCGCTGTAGTCGACGGACGCTTCCTTCACCTGGATCTGGGCGAAGGTGTAGTCGATGTCGGCATCGGGGCGCGTCGGCGGGCCGACGATGCAGACCTTCGACACGGACGACAGCCCGCCGCCCATGCCGTCGAGCTGGCGGCCGTTGGCGTCGGGCGAGCCCATGGCCGCGAGGAAGATCGCGTCCCATTCGGCCGGATCGGCCGGCAGCTCGCGTCGATCGAAGACGATGGCCTTGGAGGTGCCGCCGCGGATGAACGCGGCCTTCAAGCGGCTCTGGGGCATGGCCGGCCTGCTGTTGGGATGGGAGCGGTATCAGGAGTATACGAGTGTATACAGCGGCGCTCGGGAATGCTATCGCCTTGACCATGGCGACCGACGAGACGCTCCTGCCGGGACGCGAGAAGTTCGCGTCGGCGGCGGAGTACGCCTATGCCGCGCTGCGGCGCGAGATCGTCGAGGGCCGCTTCGAGCCGGGCCGACGGATGCGCGAGATCGAGCTGTCGCAGCTTCTCGGCATCAGCCGCACGCCGACGCGCCAGGCCCTGTCCCGCCTCGAGCTGGAAGGCCTACTCGACCTCAAGCCGCGCGCCGGCCTCGTCGTCTCGACGCTCGACCCGCATGCCGTCGACGAGCTCTACGAGACCCGCGCCGCGCTCGAAGGTGCCGCCGCCGGAATGGCGGCCCGGCACGCCATGCCGCGCGACCTGGCCGCACTGGATGTGCTGATCGAGGAGGGCGAGCGCCTCGTCGGCACCGACGCGGGGCGCCTCTCCCGCCACAACCGGGAGCTGCACGAGGCGATCCACCAGGCCGCCCACAACCGCTACATCGTCAAGAGCCTGCAGGCGCTGACCGACGCGATCGCGCTGCTGGGGCCGACGACGCTCGCCCATCCCGACCGTGCCGCGGTCGCCCAGGCGCAGCACGCCGCCATCGTGGCGGCAATCCGCGCGCGCGACGACGCCGCGGCCGAGCGGCTGGCGCGCACGCATGTCCTGGGTGCACTCGACCTCAGGCGCACCATCGTCGGCCGCGCCGGCTCGACCTGAATCCGTCATTGGAGGTGGCGGCCCGCCGTCGTTGACACCGGGCTATTTGCACAGACAAGTTGCGGACAAGCGTCCGCCAGAGATGCAGCAAGGGGAGTGAACGTCATGAACAACGGGAATCATCCGCGTCGCGGTCCGTCGCGGCGCGACGTCCTCATCGGCGGCGCGGCGGCGCTCGCCGTCGGCGGCCTCGCGCGGCGCGCCGGTGCGCAGGCGGCCGGCCTCGACCTCGAGGCCGCGCGGCGCGAGGGCAAGGTCGTCGTCTACAACAACTGGCAGCCGAACGGCATCGAGCCGCTGCTGCAGCGCTTCCGCGAGGCGGTGCCCGGCATCCAGACCGAGCAGATCCGGCTCGGCAGCAACCCGCTGATCGAGCGCTTCCAGACGGAGTTCGTCGCCGGGCGCCATCTCTGCGACATGCTCATCACCTTCCCCGACGAGCGCGTCTACGAGGGGCTGAAGCAGGGTTGGGCCACAAAGTGGCAGCCCCCCGAGCTGCCGAACTTTCCCGCGTCGATCAACGACGAGGACATGCTGTTCACGCTGCAGCATGCGCGCGAGTGCATCATCTGGAACAAGAACCTCGTGCGGCCGGCCGATGCGCCGAAGGACTGGGCCGACCTCTTCGACGCGAAGTGGAAGGGCAAGGTCGGGATGAACCCGCCCTGGCGCTCGGTCTCGATCCAGCAGATCGTCGCCTACTGGGAGGATCTCGGAATCCCGGATTCGGCCGAGAAGCTGAAGGCGAACGAGGTGCGATTCTTCGAGGGCTCGGGCGGCATCATCCAGGCGGTGATCCGCGGCGACGTGCGCGTCGCCGAGCTGACCGACCTGCCGCTCAACCCGCTGCTCGACGACGGCGCGCCGATCGGCTTCGTCTATCCGAAGTCCGGCACCACGCTCTCTGCCAACCGCGCGCTGGTCGCCGCCAAGGCGCCGCACCCGAACGCGGCCAAGGTCTTCATGAACTGGCTGATGACCGCGCAGGGGCAGGTTCACCTGCAGACCTATTGCGGCCTGTCGGTCACCCGCAATGGCGCGCCGCCGCTCAGCAAGCTGCCGGCGACGTCCCAGCTCGCCAAGGTGGTCGACGGCGAGAAGATCCTGACGCCGGCCCGGCAGAAGGCGATCGTCGACAAGTGGCGGTCGGTGTTCGGCATCCGCTGAGCCGGCGACGACCGGAACTGCGATGATCGGGACGGCGATGACCGGGGCGGCGATGATCTGGGCGCGGCGATGACCGGCCACGCGATCGACGCGCCGGCGCTGTCCGCCGCCGTGAGGCGGCGGCGCGGCGTCGGCTCGAGCCCAGTCCTCACCGGCCTCTACTGGATCACCTTCGCGGTCGTCGCCGCGATGGTCCTGATCCCGGTGGCCGCCCTCGTCTACGGCAGCTTGCGCACCAGCGCGCCGGGCCTGCCCGGCGAATGGACGCTGCGCAACTACGCGGGCCTCTGGTCGGGCGGCGTCCTCGGCTCGATGCTGACCACGCTCCTGATCGGCCTCGTCACGTCGGCGGTGTCGATCGTCCTCGGCACGGCGATCGCGCTCGTCCTGCACCGCACCGACTTCCGCCACGGCGGCGTCGTGGTGCCGCTGATCGGCCTCACCTTCTACTTCCCGTCCTTCATCCTGGGCATGGCGTGGATCATCGTCGGCGCGCCCGGCGGAATCTGGAACACCATCGTCGACGACCAGCTCGGCATGCCGTGGCTGCGCATGGACATCTACACGGTGACGGGAATCATCTTCGTGATGGTCCTGCACCAGGTGCCGTTCGTGTACCTGACGATGCGCGGGCCGATCATCGGCATGGACCCGATCTTCGAGGAGGCGGCGAGTGCGGCGGGCGCCAGGCCGCATGCGGTGCTGTCGCGGGTCACCCTGCCGCTCCTCGGCTATTCCCTCATCTCCAGCTTCATCCTGACCTTCGTCATCACGATCGAGCAGTTCGCGATCCCCGCCCTGCTCGGTATCCCCGGGCAGGTGACGGTGCTGGCGACCCAGCTCTACCTGCTCGTCCGCTTCTCGCCGACCGACTACGGGCTGGCGGCGGCGATCGGCGTGGCGCTCAGCCTGGTCACCGGGGCGGCGATCTGGGCGCAGCGCCGCGTGACGCGCGCCGGCCGGCTCACCACCGTGACCGGCAAGGCGGGGCGGGCCAAGGTCATCCCGCTCGGCCGCTGGCGCTGGGCGGCCGACCTGCTCTGCTTCGGCTTCATCTTCCTCGGCCTCGTGATGCCGATGCTGATCCTGCTCTACACGTCGGTCCTCAAGTGGTTCACCGTGAACCCGCTGGAGGGGATGTACACGCTGCGCAACTACATCTTCATCTGGGAGAGCGGATCGACCATCCGCAGCTTCACCAACACGCTGATCGTGTCGGGCGTGGGTGCGGCGGCCGGCGTCGTGCTGGGCCTCTTGTGCTGCTACTTCACGCTCAGGCTGCGGCCGGCCGGTTACCGCTCGCTCGACTTCCTCGCGAGCCTGCCCTTCGGCGTGCCCGGCGTCGTACTGGGCCTGGGCCTGCTGTGGGCCTACGCCTACCTGCCGCTGCCGCTCTACGGCACGCTGACCCTCATGGTCGTCGCCTTCGTCACGCGCTTCCTGCCCTACGCGACGGAGACGATCGGCGGCCAGATGGTGCAGATCGACCGGAGCCTGGAGGAGGCGGCCTGGGTCAACGGCGCCACCCGCCTGACGGGCGTGCGCCGCATCCTGCTGCCGCTGGTGACGCCGTCGCTGCAGGGCGCCTATTTCCTGCTGTTCATGGCCTTCTTCCGCGAGATCTCCTCGGCGATCCTGATCTACTCGGTCAACACGCAGGTGATCTCGATCTCGATCTGGGCCTTCTTCGAGCAGGCGAACTGGGGGCTGGCGAGCGCGCTCGCCGTCGTCGCCACGCTCATCATCTTCGTCGCCATGACGCTGATCATCCGCCTCGTGCCGACGGCGCGGCGGCGCTGAGGAAGGACCCCGGGCGGATGAGCATCGTCGTCGAGCAACTGACCAAGCGCTACGGGCCGCTGACCGTCGTCCACGGCATCTCGTTCGCGGTCGACCAGGGCGAGTTCATCTCGCTCCTGGGCCCGTCCGGCTGCGGCAAGACCACGACCCTGCGCTGCATCGCGGGTCTGGAGGAGGCCGACGGCGGCGAGATCCGCATCGGCGACCGCGTCGTATCGGCGCCGGCCAAGGACATCGGCGTGCCGGCGCACGAGCGCCACATCGGCATGGTCTTCCAGTCCTACGCCATCTGGCCGCACATGACGGTCGCCGCGAATGTCGGCTTCCCGCTGACCATCCGGAAGGTGCCGGCCAAGGAGGTCGCCCGCCAGGTCGACGAGGCGCTCGAGATCGTCGGCATGCGCCACCTGCGCGAGCGCCAGCCCTCGCAGCTCTCGGGCGGCCAGCAGCAGCGCGTGGCGCTGGCGCGCGCCATCGTCGGCCGGCCGGAGGTGCTGCTCTTCGACGAGCCGCTCTCCAACCTCGACGCCAAGCTGCGCGAGGGCACGCGCGCCGAAATCCGCAACCTCCAGCGCAACCTCAACGTCGCCGCCGTCTACGTGACGCACGACCAGGAGGAGGCGCTCTCGATGTCGGACCGGGTCATCGTCATGGACGCGGGCCGGATCACCCAGACCGGCACGCCCAAGGAGCTCTACCGCCGCCCCGCCAACCGCTTCGTCGCGGACTTCGTGGGCCGCGCCAGCTTCATCGATGTGACGCGCGCGAACGGCGCGGGATGGACGACGCCGGGCGGCGCGGCGCTGGCGCTCGACGAGACCGGGGCGCCCGCCGCCAGCCGCTACCAGGCGATGGTCCGGCCGGAGAACGTGGCGCTGCTGCGCGGGACTCTGCCGGCGTCGGAAGCCGCCAACAACCTCCATGGCCGCGTCGTCGAGAGCCAGTATCTGGGTGCCTACACCGAGTATCTGGTGGAGGCGTCGGGTGCCCGCGTGAAGGTCCATTCCCGCGACGACTTCGACGTCGGCACCGAGGTGACGCTGCGTTTCCCGACCGAGGCTTGCCGGCTGGTGGCGCTGGGCGAGGGCGCGCCGGCGCGCTGATGCCCGCCATCACTCCCGACCGCATGGTGGCGGAGGAGGGCGTCAACGGCGTCTGCGGCCCGGTACGCTCGCTGTGGATCAGCGAGGCCGGTGGCCTCACTCAGTTCGGCGCGCTGATCGAAATCCTGCCGCCCGGCTCGCGCTCGTCGATCCGCCACTGGCACAGCGCCGAGGACGAGATGGTCTATGTGCTCGCCGGCGAGATCACGCTCGTCGAGGGCGCGACCGAGACGCTGCTGAAGCCGGGCGACGCCGCCACCTTCCGTGCCGGCGACCCGGTCGGCCACTACCTCGACAACCGGAGTGCAGCCGAGACCCGCTGCCTCGTCGTCGGCACCCGAGCGCGCGCCGATCGGATCACCTGCCCCGACCATGACCGTGTCTGCATCCGCGACCGCTCGCTCCCCGACGACGTCTGGGTCGACGGCGCCGGCAACCCCGCCTCGAACCCCTATCGATGAGCGCGGCGCGACGATGACGCTGCCGTGCATGCCGGAAGCCGTCATCTTCGACATGGACGGGCTGATCTTCGATACGGAGGCGCTCTACCAGGAGGCGTTCCTGGCAGCGGCAGCCGCGGGCGGGCACGACCTTCCTGCGGCGGTCATCCGGCTCGCCATCGGCGTGCCTTGGCTGCGCACCCGGGAAATGCTGCTGGAGCGAATGGGGCCGGCGTTCCCGGTCGATGGCTACTACACGACGGTGATCGGCCAGTTCGATCTGCTGGCCGCGACCCGGCTCGGCCTGAAGCCCGGCGTCGTCGAGCTGCTCGACCTGCTCGACGACCTTGCCCTGCCGCGTTGCATCGCGACCTCGTCGGCGCATGCGACCGTGCAGAGCCATCTCGCAGCCCACAGCCTGACCGACCGCTTCCACGGCGTCGTCGGGCACGGCGACTATGCCCGCAGCAAACCCGCGCCCGATCCGTTCCTGATGGCCGCCCGGCGCCTCGGCGTCGACCCCGCGCGCTGCCTGGCGCTGGAGGATTCGCACAACGGTGTGCGCTCCGCGGCGGCGGCGGGGATGATGACCGTCATGGTCCCCGACCTCCTCGCCCCGACGCCGGAGATCGAGGCGCTCTGCACCAGAGTCGCCGCCGACCTGCACCAGGTCCGCGCGCTGATCCTGGCGACGTCGGCGGATCGATAGCGAGAGCTGTCAGCCCTTCCGCAGTGCCGCGGCCAGCTCGGCGGCCGAACGGTTCTCGATGTCGAGCACCACCTCCCGCACGCGCGCGGCGCGGTCGCCATCGACGGTCATCGAGGCGGAGCGCATGAACTTCGCGGTGACGCCGTCGACGTCGAGAGCACGGTCGCCGGCACCGCTGTTGACGCGGACATGGCGGAAGAGCTCGCGGCCGTCGTCCATCGTGATGCGCAGGCCGCCCGAAAAGTATTTCGGGAAGGCGGACGCGCCGTCGATCGAGCAGGTGACGCGCCTGGCCAGCGCGCGGATGTCGGGGTCGGCCAGCGATTCGTCGGTCAGCTCGGGCAGGCCGAAGCCGCCGCGCACGAGGCAGCCCGCGACCACGAACTGGGTACTGAACTTGGCCTCGTAGTCGTTGGTCGGGTTCTCCTTGGCGGCGGCCGGCTCGGCCACGATCGGCATGGTGTCCTTGGGCAGGTAGGCCTCGACGGCGCGGATGCGGCGCCAGTCGACCGCCTGCGAGAGGCCGACGGCGGCGTCCGCACAGCCATGGATGAAGTGGCAGACGGGATATGGCTTCAGGGCCGTGTCCGCGAAGTGCCAGCGGCTGCCGAGGTCGTCGGTCATGGCACCCATGTCGACATGGGCGGCGTAGCCCTGCAGATGGGTCTGGAAGAAGCCGAACTTGCCCTCGTAGGGCCGCGACGGGCCGACGAAGCCGGCCTCGGCCAGGCGGGCCGCGGTGATCCCGGCGACGGCCGCCCAGCCGGGATGCATGCGCTTCGTCCACGCACCCTCCTCGAGGAAGACCTGGACCCCCGAGGCGGTGCTGGCGGCGATGCCCTGGGCCGAGACGAGCTGGGCCGGCGAAAGGCCGAGCAGGCGGCCCGCGGTCAGCGCCGAGCTGAAATGCGCGACGACGCCGGTCGCGTGGAAGCCGACATGGTGGAAGCCGCCCTTGACCGCCGCGCCGACGCGCACGGCGGTCTCCATGCCGGCCATGTAGGCGGCCAGGAAGTCGCGGCCCGAGACGCCGAGCGCCTCGCCCAGCGAGAGCGCCACCGGCAGGCAGGCCGCCGTCGGGTGGATGATGCTGGCGAGATGGGTGTCGTCGAAGTCGAGGCCGTGGATGAGGATGCCGTTGGCGAGCGCCGCATCGCGCACCGGCAGGCGGTCGGCCCGGCCTATGACGCTGCAGGCGCCCGGAGCATCCGCCAGCGCGTTGATGCCGGCGATCGCGCGGGCGGCGAAGGGATAGGCGTTGGACGCCAGGCCGACGCCGAGCGCGTCCAGGATCGAGAGCCGCGCGCGCAGGCGGGCAGCTTCCGGCACGTCGTCGGCCTTCAGGCCGGCCGCCATCTCGGCCAACGCCGGGGTGGGCGGGATCGCCGGTTCCGGCAGGACCGATGCGGTGGCTTCCATGGCGCTTTCCTTCCCTCGTCGCGACGCCGGGCGGCCCGTTCTCGGGCTCTCCCGTTCCATGCTTGCATTTCTTGTATACAGGAGTACACATCCGAATGCATCCATCTAAGGAAGCTCGGGGAGCAGGCGCTAAAATGCAGGAAGAGTTCGACGTCATCGTCGTCGGTGCTGGCAATGCGGCGCTCGCCGCCGCCGTCTCGGCCAAGGAGAACGGTGCGGCCCGTGTCGTGGTGCTGGAGAAGGCACCGCGCGAGATGCGCGGCGGCAACACGCACTGGAGCGGCGGCGTCCTGCGCTTCGCCTTCGACGACCCGCGCGAGATCGGCCCGCTGGTCCCCGGCGTCGAGGACGAGTTCGAGAACTTCTACGAGGGCATCCAGCCCTACACCCGCGCCGACTACCACGGCGACCTGATGCGGGTGACGAGCGGGCGCACCGACCCTGTGCTGTCGCGCGTGCTCGTCGAGAACTCCAAGGACACCGTGTTCTGGATGAACCGCGTCGGCGGCATCAAGATGGAGCCCGCCGTCACGCTCTCGGCCGTGCGCAAGGGCAACACCATGGTGTGGATGCGCGGCCTCGTCATCCGCGCCGCGCACGAGGGCGTCGGCCTGTCGCGAAGCTGGTTCCGCACGGCCGAGGCGATGGGCGTCGACATCCGCTACGGCTCCGCGGTGACCGAGCTGCTGGTCGACGAAGCGGCGCGCGTGACCGGCGTGAAGCTGCGCGACGACGAGGGCGTCAAGACGCTGAAGGCCAAGTCGATCGTGCTCGGTTGCGGCGGCTTCGAGGCCAACGTGCAGATGCGCACCCAGCACATCGGCCCGCTGGTCGGGGCGGCCAAGGTGCGCGGCACGCCGCATAACCAGGGCGACGGGCTGCGCATGGCGATGGCGATCGGCGCCATGCCCTGGGGCCAGTGGTCGGGCTGCCACGCGACGCCGATCAGCGCCGACTGGGGCGACTTCGCGCCGCGCGAGATGACCGACCGCAGCAACCGCCTCTCCTACGTCTACGGCATCATGCTGAACCGCAAGGGCAAGCGGTTCGTCGACGAGGGCGAGGACGGGGCCCTCTTCACCTATGCCAAGTTCGGCCGCGCCATCCTGGCCGAGCCCGGCGCCAAGGCCTGGCAGATCTTCGACCAGCGTGTCCTGCACCTGCTGGAGCCGCGCTACCAGACGAGCGAGCCGATCACGGCGGCCACCTTCGAGGAGCTGCTGGACAAGCTCGACATCGAGGACAAGGCCGAGGCGCTGCGCACCATCCACGCCTACAACAGGGCGGCCGAGACGGCCGGCCCCAACTATGATCCGACCCGCAAGGACGGCGTCGCCACTTCGGCCGGCCTGCAGCCGCCCAAGTCGAACTGGGCGGTCAAGCTCGACCAGCCGCCCTATGTCGCCTACAGCGCGACCGGCGGCATCACCTTCACCTTCGGCGGCCTGCGCGTGAACGATCAGGCGCAGGTGATCGGCACGGATTGGCGGCCGATGAAGGGCCTCTTCTGTTGCGGCGAGATGGTGGGCGGGCTCTTTTACGACAACTATCCGGCCGGCACCGGGCTCGTCTCGGGCGCCACCTTCGGCCGCATCGCCGGCCGCAACGCAGCGGCAATGTAGGGAGGACGCCGATGGACGGGCTCGACAGGGGACGGCCGGATTCGATCCTCCAGCGTCTCGGCCGGCTGGTCGCCGGCTTCACCGCCGAACAGGTGGGGAAGAAGGCGCTGGAGCAGGCGCGCACCTGTATCCTCGACACGATCGGCGTGACGCTGGCTGGCGTCGACGAGCCGTGCAGCCGCATCCTGCGCGAGACGCCGGGGGTCGGCGACGGCCCCGGCAAGGCCGTCGTCATGGGCACCAGCCTGCGCACGAGCATGCTGGATGCGACGCTGCTGAACGGCACCGCCTCGCACGCGCTCGACTTCGACGACTTCAGCGGCGTCATGGGCGGCCACCAGTCGGTGCCGCTGGTGCCGCTGCTGTTCGCACTGGCCGACGAGCGTGGGGCGACGGGGCGGGCGCTGATCGCGGCATACGCGGTCGGCGTCGAGACCGAGATCCGGCTGGCCCGCGCCGTCAACTTCCACCACTACGACAAGGGCTGGCACCCGACGGCCACGCTCGGCGTCTTCGGCGCCGCCGCGTCGGCCGCCCATCTCATGCGGCTCGGGCCGGAGCGCACGACGGTGGCGCTCGCCATCGCCGCTTCCATGGCGGCCGGCCTGAAGGCCAATTTCGGTACCATGGTGAAGCCGCTGCATGTCGGCCATTGCGGTCGCAGCGGCCTCATGGCGGCCCTGCTGGCCGAGCGCGGCTACGACGCGTCGATGAACGCCATGGAGCATCGCCAGGGCTTCCTCGACGTTTTCAACGGCCCCGGCACCTACGACATCGACAAGCTGTTCGCCGGCTGGGCCGAGCCGCTCGAGATCGCCGACGACACGATCGGCCTCAAGCAGTACCCGTGCTGCGGCAGCACCCACTCCGCCATCTTCATGATGCAGGAGCTGCGGCGGGCCCACGGGCTGACGCCCGACAAGGTCAAGGCGATCACCCTGCTGCCGCACGGCCGACGCCTGCGCCACACCGACAACCCCCGGCCCAAGACCCCGCTCGAGGCCAAGTTCAGCGTGCAGTATGTCTGCGCCCGCGCGCTGAAGGACGGCTCCGTCCGCCTACGCGACTTCGAGGGCGAGGTGCATTTCGACCCGGTCATCGCCCGCCTGCTCGACGTGACCGAGGCCCGCCCGCATCCTGATATGCGCGACGACGCGCCCGAGCAGTGGGGGGCGGAGGTCATCGTCGACCTCGTCGACGGCAGCCGCGTGGCGCGCCGCATCGAGAACCTGGTCGGCCGCGGCGGCGCCTATCCCATGTCGTCGGACGAGCTGTGGGACAAGTTCTCCGACTGTGCCGAGCGCACCCTGCCGCGCGCGCAGATCGCGCCCCTCTTCGAGCGGCTGGAGACGCTGGAGCACGCCGCGGACGTGACCCAGGTGACCAAGCTGACCGAGGTCAGCCCCCACCATAAGAAGCCGCCGGCCCGCATCGTCCTGGTGCCGGCGGGGACGGAAGAGGCGCCGGAGACGACCTGGGTCCCTTAGCGCGGGAGCGTCGGAGCGCCTCCCCCTTCGACAGGCTCAGGGTGAGGAAACATATTTGCTCTCAGATAGTTGGGTCCTCGTCCTGAGCTTGTCGAAGGACGAGGCTCTCCCTCAACGTCTCCGCGGTTGCCGCTGTTGCTGGGCCGGCGCCTTGCCCGGCATGATCGTGGCCCCGATGCACTTGCCGAAGTTGCGGCCGGGCTGACGCACCCAGCGGTGGCAGACGGGCGCGCCCGGCCGCCGCGGCAGGAACGACATGCGCTCGACCGCGGCCGACGATGCGTGGCCGCCGAAGAAGGCGTTGAAGGTGGGGCGGGTCAGCCGGTCGGGCAGCGTCCCGCCGGCAGCGATGCGGTATTCGGGCCGATACTCGAAGTGGAAGGTATCGAAGCGGTTCCAGCGGCCGCCCCACACGAAGCCTTCATCCTCGAAGGCCGCCACCACCTCCGGCGGCACGCGGTTGCGGCGCACCGGGCGCCCCGCCTTGTCGACGTCCGCGGTCTGCCAGTAGCCGTCCTCGCCGGGGTCGACGTCGATGGCGATGCCGAACCCGTGCAGCGACAGCCGTGCGGCGCCGGCGATGTTGCGGCAGTTGAAGGTGCCGCCGAGCGACCTTCGGGCGCCCGCCGCCGTGCGGCCGAGCCCGTCCAGGGTGTCCGAGACCCGCTGGAGGGCGGTCGCGATCCCATTCGCCTTCGCCGCCATGATCTCGACGCCGCCTTCCGGTCCCGCCCGGTTCCACTGCACCGGGGCCAGCCTCGCGGCCATGTCCTGTCGGCGGCAGTCGCCGTACATCCTGAGGAAGATCGGTTCGTAGTCGATGGCCGAGATGCCTTCGGTCGCCCGAACCTTCGGGTCGGGGGCCGCGTCGAAGCGCCGGGTCGGCTTGCTGTCGCGATCGAGGCCGAGGGCCGAGAGCGGCATCTTCGTGCCGTCGCGCCAGACCAGCACCCCCTTTTCGACCCGTGCCAGGAAATCGGGATAGGCGGCGACGAAGGCGTGGACGCCCTGGGGCGGCTCCGCCGCTGCGGCCGACCCGCCCATCATCAGGATCGCGCCGCACAGCGTGCGGCGAAAGAGGGAACGCCCCTTGGGCGCAGCGCCGGCGCACATCGGCGCGTCAACGTCGCGGCAGGGACGTTCGATCCCGCTATCCGATGATGGCTGGACGCCGCCGACGCCAGCCCTGGCTCTGCTCATATGCGTATGCCGCGCGCAGCACCAGGGGGTCGGCCAGCCGAGGGCCATGGATCATCAGCCCGATCGGCAGGCCATCGGCGGTGAAGCCGCAGGGAACCGAACAGGCGGGCTCGCCGGTCGCGTTGGCGTTGGCGGTGAGCCCGGCTGCCAGCCCGAGCACAGATGCCGTGCGGCCCTCGACCTCCACCTCGGGCGTGCCGTGCGGCGTCGCCGGCAGGGGGGCGGTCGGAGACAGCAGCAGGTCGACCTTCTCGAAGAGCTGGGCATAGGCGCGGCGCACGCGGGCGCGCACCTGCTGCGCCTGGAGATAGTCGACCGCGGTATAGGCCGAGGCCGACGCCAGGTGCTCGACGAGGTCGGGGCCGTAGTCGGCCGGCCGTTCCTGGAGCCACTTGCGGTGGAAATGCGCCGCTTCGGCCCAGGCGATGACGAGGCAGAGGTCGAGGCCGTGGCGCGCCTCGGGGATGGAAACCTCCACCAGCTCGGCGCCGAGCCGGCCGAACTGGGCGATCGCTGCGCGCACGGCCGACGCGACCTCTGGATGGCACTCGTCGAAATAGACGTCGGACGGCACGCCCAGCTTCAGCCCCTTGACCCCACGCCGCAGGCCGCGGCCCATCGCCGGCGGCCGGCCCGTCAGGCAGGACGGGTCGCGCGCATCGGGGCCGGCGATCGCGTCCATGACGATGGCGGCGTCCTCGGCGGTGAGCGCGATCGGCCCGGCATGGTCGAAGGACCAGCTCTCCGGGAAGACGCCGAAACGCGGCACCAGCCCGTAAGTCGGCTTGTGGCCGACGAGCCCGCACATATGCGCGGGGATGCGGATCGAGCCGCCGGTGTCGCTGCCGAGGCTGGCGAGCCCCTGGCGGGTCGCGACCGCCGCGGCCGAGCCGCCCGACGAGCCGCCGGGGATGTAGCCGTGCCGCCAGGGGTTGTGGCAGCGCCCGAAGAACGGGTTGTCGTTCGTCACGCCGCAGGCCCATTCGTGCATGTTGGCCTTGCCGACGAGGACCGCGCCTGCCGCCGCCAGCCGCGCCGTCGCCGGCGCGTCGAAATCCGGCACGTAGTCGGCGAGGATGGTCGAGCCCGCGGTCGTGCGGATGCCCTTGGTGCAGTAGAGGTCCTTCAGGCTGATCGGCACGCCGTGCAGCGGCCCGCGCCAGCGCCCGGCCGCGATCTCCGCCTCCGCGGCGCGCGCCTGTTCCAGGGCGAGATCGGCCGTGACGGTGATGAAAGCGCCGAGCCGCGGCTGCAGGCGGGCGATGCGCGCCAGCGTCGCCTCCGTCAGCGCCACCGGCGAGAGCTTGCCCGCGCGGATGGCGCGGCCGGCGCCGGCGACGGTCAGTCCGTCGAGCTGCTCCTCGTGCATGGCTCAGCCTCCCCGGGGCATCAGGAAGTCGAACTCCAGGCCCGTCACGTCCTCGCCATACATCCGCGCCATGCGCGCCTTCTGGGCGACCAGGAGCGCATGCAGGCGCCGGGCACGGGCCTCGTCGCAGGGCAGCCCGGCCCAGCGGGCGACGGCGAGTGCCGCCTCGGGCGACAGCGGGGTCTCGTCGTTCATCGTCTCCTCCTCAGGCGTCCGCCATCTCGGCGGCGCGCCAGCAGGCGGCTTCGCGGCCGGGGGCATAGGGCTCGATGGGGGGATATGTCGTGCAGCGGTCGTCGGCCCAGGGACAGCGCCGGCGGAGATGGCAGCCGGTCGGCAGGTCGATCGGGCTCGGGATTTCGCCCTCCAGCATGAAGCGCGGCGGCTTGTGGCGCGGGTCGGGGTAGAGGACGGAGGAGAGGAGCGCCCGGCTGTAGGGGTGGAGCGGCTGCGCGAAGATGCCCTCGGTGTCGCCGGTCTCGACGATCTTGCCGAGATACATGATCGCCACCCGGTCGCACACCCGGCGCACCGCCGTCAGGTCGTGCGAGATGAAGAGATAGGCCAGGCCCAGGCGCTCCTGCAGGTCGGAGAGCAGGTCGAGGATCTCGGCGCGCACCGAGACGTCGAGCGCGCTGGTCGGCTCGTCCAGCACGACGAGGTCGGGCCGCGTCACCAGCGCACGCGCGATGCCGATGCGCTGCTGCTCGCCGGCGGAGAACTGGTGCGGGTAGCGCTCCAGCGCCGCCGGCCCCAGGCGCACCATGTCGAGCGCCTCGACGACGCGGCGCTGGCGTTCGGCGGCCGAGAGGTCGGGCAGCATGCGCAGGGGCTCGGCCACCTGGCGGCCGACGCGCATCCGCGGGCTCAAGGAATCGTAGGGCTCCTGGAAGACCATCTGGATGCGAGGCCGCAACCGGCGGAAGCTGCGAAGGTCCATCGCCGTGACGTCGGTGCCGTCGAAGCGGATGGTGCCGGCGGTCGGCTCCAGCAGGCGGACGAGGCAGCGGCCGGTCGTCGTCTTGCCCGAGCCGGACTCGCCGACGAGCGCCAGGGATTCGCCGCGGCGGATGGTGAAGGAGATGCCGTTGATCGCCTGCACCTTGCGCGTGCGGTCGATCGGAAACCACTTCACCAGCCCGTCGACCTCGACCAGCGGGGCAGCGTCGGCGGTCATGCGGCGATCCGCCCGGCCAGCAGCTCGGTCGCCCGCCGGCAGCGCGTGCGGCGCCCGGGCGAGAGCGGCACCAGGTCCGGCACCGCCCGGCGGCAGGCGTCCTCGGCGATCGGGCAGCGCGGCGCATAGGCGCAGCCGACACGGGCTGGCGGCAGCAGCGTGGTCGCCTTGGCGCGGCCCCGCGTGGCGTCGCGGGCGGCGGTCGCTGCGCGCAGGAGTTGGCGGCTGTAGGGATGGGCGGGGCCGTCGAAGAAGGCTTCGACCGGCGCCACCTCGACGAGGCGGCCGGCATACATCACGGCGACGCGCCGACAGTAATGGGCGACGACGCCGAGGTCGCGGGAGACCAGCAGCAGTGCCGTCCCGTGCTGGCGCACGAGGTCGTCGACCTGGTCGAGGATCTGGCGGGAGATGGTGACGTCGAGGCCGGCCGTCGGCTCGTCGGCGATCAGCAGCTTGGTGCGGTGGGCGAGCGCCATGGCGATGATGACGCGCTGGCACATGCCGCCCGACAGCTCGTGGGGATAGGCGGCGAGCCGCAGTGCCGGATCGGGGATGCCGACGTCGCGCAGGAGCTCGACCGCGCGCTCCATCGCCCGTGGCCTGGGCGTATCGGAATGGGCCATGACGACGTTGGCGATCTGGGAGCCGATCGTCATCAGCGGGTTCAGGTGCTTGCGCGGCTCGGGCGTGGTCAGCGCGATGTCGCGGCCACGCCGCCGGCGCATCGCCTCCTCGTCGAGCGTCGTGAGGTCGGCGCCACCGAAGACCACGCGGCCGGCGGTGCGCCGCAGCGGCGGGTCGGAGAGGCCCATCACCGC
>JBFWXJ010000107.1:0-15494 GCA_050187535.1 Alphaproteobacteria bacterium
AGCAGGTGTGCCGGTGCGGCCAGCGGGTCGTCGCCGGCTGCCTCCGTCCGGCGGCGGACGATGGCGCCCAGCGTGGCGATGTCGCAGTTGCGGTAGCGGCCGATCGTCTCCGGCGGGTGCTGCGCCGGCTGGCCGATCGAGAAGGCGTAGGAATCGATCGCCTCGGAGTAGACGAGCTGGTGGTCGGAGGAACCGCGCCCCCAGGCCCATTGCGGCTCGCGCGCGCCGGAGAAGCGCAGGCCGCTGCTCATGCGGACGAGATCCTGCAGGCGGATATGCCGGCGCGGGTCCGCGGGATCGGCCTGCCATTCGGCGACCGGTGCGGGCGCGGCGATGTCGAGCCCGTCCTCCTGCACCAGCCGGCCGATCAGCAGGGCGGCGATGCTCTTGCCCATCGACCAGCTCGCCAGCATCGTGTCGCGGCCGGCGCCCGCACTGTAGCGCTCGACCAGGATGCGGCCGCCGCGGATGACGATCAGCGAGGCGGTCTCCGCCTCTGGCGCGAAGGCGAGGTCGGCCGCCCGTGCCAGCGCGGCATCGGCCACGGCACCCGCGTCGACGTCGAAATCGTCCGGCGCGTGGGCGGGCTTGGCCGCCAGATGGGCCGATGGGTCGAAGAACACGTCGTCGAAGCCGGCGGGCAGCAGCACGCAGCCGAGCCCGCCATAGCGGCGCAAGGAGCGGCTGTAGCCGTCCAGCGTCTGGGTCATCACCGCACGGTCCGCGTCCCAGGCGTAGACCGTCCGCCAGTCCGCCTCGACCAACCGGCCGAGGCGCGGGTCGTGGTCGCCGATGCGGTTGGTCGTCCGCACGGCTTCACCCAGCGGCAAGCCCGAGACGAGGTGGACGTTGCCCGTCTCCATCAGCGCCGTGTTGGCGGCGAAATGGAAGCGCGTGACGGCCGGCCCCGTATAGGCCGGCCGCGAGAGGGGGCCGTGCGGCGCCATCGCCGTCAGCCGCGCCCGACGAACGGCATCTTCGTCGCCATGACCGTCAGGAACTGCACGTTGGCGTCGAGCGGCAGGCTCGCCATGTAGGCGACCGCGCTGCCGACATGGGCCGCATCCATGCGCGGCTCGACCATCGTCGTGCCGTTGGCCTGCGGCACGCCGTTCTTCATCCGCTCGGTCATCTCGGTCGCGGCATTGCCGATGTCGATCTGGCCGCAGGCGATGTCGTAGCGCCGGCCGTCGAGGCTCGTCGACTTGGTGAGCCCGGTGATCGCGTGCTTGGTCGAGGTGTAGGCGGCCGAGTGCGGCCTGGGCGCGTGGGCGGAGATCGAGCCGTTGTTGATGATCCGTCCGCCGCGCGGCGTCTGGTCCTTCATGATGCGGATCGCGTGCTGCGTGCACACGAAGGTGCCCGTCAGGTTGATGTCGACCACCGCCTTCCACATCTCCAGCGGGAGGTCCTCCATCGGCGTGGCCGGCGTGCCGCGGCCGGCATTGTTGAAGAGGACGTCGAGCCGGCCGTAGGTCGCCTTGACCTTGTCGAAGAGGGCGGCGACCTGTGCGGCGTCCGCGACGTCGGTCGGCACCACCAGGGTCTCGCCGCCGGCCGCCTTCACCTCGGCGGCAACCGCGTCGAGCGGCTCCTTGCGGCGCCCGGCCAGCACGACCGTGAACCCGTCCTTGGCGAGCGCCATCACCGCCGCCTTGCCCACGCCCGTGCCGGCACCCGTCACCAGTGCGATCTTCGCCGTTTCGGCCATGCTGCCCTTCCTCCCGCTCGGTCCCGCCCGGCACGCCGCCGGTCGCGCGGGCGGCAGCATCGACCAAGCGCGGGTCGCCGTCGACGGCTTATCTGGCGGGGCGGCGGCGTTGCCGCGCGCGGGGCGGACGCCTAAGTTCCGGGCACGTCACCGCTGGAGAACGGCCATGCCTTCCGACACCCGCATCTTCGACGATCTCGCGCGTCTGGCCGGCGGCGCGGTGGATGCGCTCGCGGCGGTCCGCCAGGAGATGGAGGCGCGCGCCAAGGCGCAGTTCGAGGCGATGCTGGCGCGCATGGACATGGTCACGCGCGAGGAGTTCGAGGCGGCCCGCACCATAGCGGCCAATGCGCGCGCGGCCGAGGAGGACATGGCCGCCCGCGTCGCGGCGCTGGAGGCGCGGATCGCCGCGCTCGAATCGCGCTTCCCGCCACCGGTGCCGGGAGGCGAGTAGCAGGCAGAAACCGGCCGCGCGGCGGGTCCGCACCGCGCGGCCGGCCCCGCACCGGAACCGGAGCGTAGCCGCTCCGGCGCCCGAGGCGGTGGAGTCGGGACAAGTCATCGTCGGGCGGTGTCGCCATCCGATCAAAGTTGTCCCGGCCCGTCACTGAAGGAACCAGCTTTCTCTACGTGCGGTTCCGAGAGTTGCGCCGCTTTCGTCGATCGGTGCGGCGTTCCGTCACCTGAGCTTCACTTGACATCGGTAACGGCTACTGGGAGTAACGGTTCCGGGTGGCGGATATTCCCTGTCGCCGCGCGCACGGCATCGTCCGGGCCATGCGTGATTCGCGCGCCACGCTGCGCAGCGATTGCGGTTTTCTCCCCAGCCGCGGCTTGCACCTGCGACTCGGTTTTGGCACGGTACCGGCGGTGGTGTGCGGAGGCGCGTTGCTACACAATATCTCGGCTTTTCCCGCGTCGTTCCGTGGCGGCCTCGCGCCCGCACCACGGCCGGGCGACGTCCACGCCGTTCCGACCGCGCGCAGCCGGTCGCGGGAGGGCAACCCATGAGCATCATCTCGTCGGCGGAGGTGCCGTCCGCCTCGACCAACCCGATCGACCTGGTGGAGGAGATCGTCGCCGCCAACGAATGGGCGCACGAACGGGCGAGCGACGACGAGATGTTCGTCGAGATCGGCGGCCGCTGGTGCGACTATCGGCTGTTCTTCGTCTGGCAGGCCGAGATGAACGCGATGCTGTTCTCCTGCGGCTTCGAGATGAAGGTGCCGCGCAACCGTCGCCCCGCTATCTACGAGCTCTTGTCGCTCATCAACGAGAAGCTGTGGCTCGGCCATTTCGACCTGGCCGGCGACGCCGCGCAGCCGAGCTTCCGCCATTCGCTGCTGCTGCGCGGCTCGGTCGGGGCCAGCGTCGAGCAGGTCGAGGATCTGGTCGACAGCGCGCTCACCGAATGCGAGCGCTTCTACCCCGCCTTCCAGTTCGTGGTGTGGGGCGGCAAGCCGCCGAGCGAGGCGTTGTCGGCGGCGATGATCGACCCTGTGGGCGAGGCTTAGGAAATGGCACACGGTCCCCTGCTGCTCGTCGGCTGCGGCAAGATGGGAGGCGCCATGCTCGAAGGCTGGTGCGCGCGCGGCCTCGCCGCGGGTGGCGTCCATGTGGTCGAGCCTGCGCCCGATCCGCGGTTCGCCGGCCTCGACGGCGTCACGATGCATGCGGCCGCGGCGGGGCTGCCGCCGGGGCTCGCCCCCGCCGTCGTCGTCCTCGCGGTGAAGCCGCAGAGCATGGACGACGCGCTCGCCGGCTACCGCCGCTTCGTGGCGCCCGACACGGTCTTCCTGTCGATCGCGGCCGGCAAGACCATCGCCTATTTCGAGCGCGCGCTGGGCGAGGCGGCGATCGTGCGCTCGATGCCCAACACGCCGGCCGCCGTGGGCAAGGGCATGACGGTCGCCGTCGCGGGCGGGCGGGTGACGCCGGCGCAGCGCGAGGCCTGCGATGCCCTTCTCGCCGCGGTGGGCGAGGTCGCCTGGGTCGAGGACGAGGGCCTGATCGATGCGGTCACGGCCGTCTCGGGCGGCGGACCCGCATACGTCTTCCTGCTCGTCGAATGCCTGGCCGAGGCGGGACGCGCCGCCGGGCTGCCGGAAGACTTGGCGATGCGGCTCGCCCGCGTCACCGTCGCTGGCTCCGGCGCGCTGCTCGCGGGCTCGGCCGAGGCGGCCGCCACACTGCGTCGCAACGTGACCTCGCCCGGCGGCACGACCCAGCAGGCGCTGGCCGTGCTGATGGCCGAGAACGGGCTGCAGCCGCTGATGACCGCCGCCATCGCTGCGGCGACCCGCCGCTCGCGCGAGCTGGCCGGCTGACGTCGTCCGTGGCCGAGTTGCCGGCGAGTGCCCTGCGCGTCCAGGCGGCGCTGGCCGAAGGCGGATTCCCGGCCGAGATCGCCACTTTCCCCGAGGGGACCCGAACCGCGGCCGATGCGGCGGCGGCGATCGGCTGCACCGTCGCCCAGATCGCCAAGTCGCTCGTCTTCCGCGCGGGGGGATCGGACCGTGCCGTCCTGGTGGTGGCGAGCGGCGTCAACCGGGTGGACGAGGCCAGGATCGCGGCGGCGCTCGGTGCCGCGATCGGCCGGGCTGACGCCGCCTTCGTGCGCGAGGCGACCGGCTACGCGATCGGCGGCGTGCCGCCGCTCGCCCATGCGCGGCCGCCGGTCGCTTTCGTAGATGCGGACCTCGCCCGGCAGGACCCGATCTGGGCTGCCGCCGGCACGCCGCATGCTGTCTTCAGGACGTCCTTCGCCGATCTCGTGAGGATGACCGGCGGACGGGTGATCGCCGTCGCCTGACCCGCGTCAGAGCGGACGCAGGAACTCCTTCTGCGCGAAGTAGCGGCCGACCGCGCGCACCGTCGACTGGGCGATGCGCGCGCGGTGCGACGGATTGAGCAGCAGCTGCTCATCCTTGCGGTTCGACAGGTAGCCCATCTCGATCAGCACCGAGGGGATGTCGGGCGCCGTCAGCACGGTGAACCCGGCGAATCGGTGGCTGCTCGACATCATCGTGAGCGTGCGGCCGAGCTCGGGCACCAGGCCCGACGCGAACACCGCCGACCGGTTCTTCGTCTCGCGCTGCATCAGGTCGATGAGGATGCGGCTGACCTCGCGCGACTGATGGGCGAGGTTGACGCCCGCCAGCAGGTCCGCGCGGTTCTCCTTCTGCGCCAGGGCGGCAGCCCGTGCGTCCGACGCGACTTCCGAGAGCGTGTAGACAGAGGCGCCGCGGATGTCCGCGCGGTGGATCGAGTCCGCGTGCATGGAGATGAACAGTTCGCCGCCGGCGTCGCGGGCGACGTCGACGCGCTCGCCCAGAGCCAGGAACGTGTCGGAGCTGCGGGTGAGCACGGGACGGTAGAGGCCGGTCGCCTGGAGCTGCCGGTGCAGCTCGCGCGCCGCCGCCAGCGCCACGTCCTTCTCGTTGGTCCCGGAGATGCCGATGGTGCCCGGATCGTGGCCGCCATGGCCGGCGTCGATCACGACGACCGGCTTGCGCATGCCGCGCGGCGGCGCGGAGGTGGCCGCGGACGCGGGAACGGGCACGAAGGCGGCGCCGAACGCCAACGCCGCCATGCCGCCGAGCAGGCTGCGCCGGCTCGTCGGCGAACGAAGATCAGGCAGCTCGTCGTGCACGGTCTAACTGACCCCCCATCAATTTCAGTCAGTTGTGCCTGACTCTTATAGCACCGGCGGAGGTAGGCGCAAGGATTCGCATTTGCTTCTGGCGCGATCGGAGCGACGCTACCATCTCTTTTGTGGGTGAAGCGGTGCGAGGGGCCATGGCTAGGCGCTCAGCGAAGGCGGAGGATCAGGCGGCGATCGACGGCAGGGTGGTCGAATCGGCCATGGCGCTCGCCGCCGAGCGCGGCTGGCGCCGAGTCGCGCTGGCCGATATCGCCGCGGCGGCCGGCGTGCCGCTGGCGGACCTGCATCCCCGGTTCCCCGCGAAGACGGCGATCCTGGCGGAGATCAGTCGACGCGCCGACATCGCCGCTGCGGCCGCGGCCGAGGAAGCGGCGGGCGAACGCGCCCGCGATCGCCTCTTCGACGTCGTCATGCGCCGCTTCGAGGCGCTGGGGCCATACCGCAGCGGCCTGCGTGCCGTCCTGCGCGACCTGCGCGGCGACCCGCTCGCCGGCCTCGCCGCGGCGCCGCAGCTCGCCCGCTCGATGCGCTGGATGCTGGAGGCGGCGGGCCTCGACACCGCCGGCCTCGCGGGGATGGCGCGGGTCAAGGCGCTGGGTGCGGCCTACGCGGCCACCATTCCCGTCTGGCTGGAGGACGAATCGCCCGACCTCTCGGCGACGATGGCGCGCCTCGACCGGATGCTGCGGCGCCTCGACGGCTGGACACGGCTCTTCGGCGGCGAGCGGCGGGCCGCCGGGCCGGCCGACACGACTGCGACATCATCTCCGTCGTAATTTCTGCTGCATTGCAGCATAGGGCGTGTTCCGCCGCTGCCAACCCACCGGAGGTCCCGATGGCCCAGCCGACCAACCCGTTCCTCGACTTCGACCCGACCAAGCTGCTCGGCGACTTCAAGATCCCGGGCGTCGACACCGACGCGATGATGGCCGCGCAGCGCCGCAACGTCGAGGCGCTGGCCAAGGCCAACCAGCTCGCCGCCGAGGGCATGCAGGCCGTGATGAAGCGCCAGGCCGAGATCGTCCGCCAGTCGATGGAGGAGGCGACGAGGGCGATGGGCGCGCTGTCGCAGGCCGGCGGCCCCGAGCAGCGGATGGCCCGCCAGGCCGAGATCGCCAAGACCGCCTTCGAGGCGGCGATCGCCAACATGCGCGAGATCGCCGAGCTGATGGCGCGCGCCAACAAGGACACCTTCGACGTCATCAACAAGCGCGTCGCCGAGGGGCTGGACGAGGTGCGCAGCCTCATGGCCCAGGCGGGCGACATGCGCCGGAAGTAGCAGACCTCGATCCCGATTGACGGCGGCGGCGATCCCGCCGAACGTCAGGGCAAAGCAAGCCCGGGGCGCGAGGCGGCCCCGATCGGGGGAGGTGGATGGCGGACCCTGTCGGCTACCGACGCACGACGCCCGGGACGCAGCCGGAATGGCTGCACCCGCCATACAAGTCGTCGGTCGGGCGCGCGCCGCGGCACGTGCCGGTGCGCGTCCCCCACACGCTGTCGGAGGTGACGGGGCCGGCCTTCGGGCATGCGCGGGTCGGCCCCGACCTCGTCGACGTCACGCGTGCCGGCGGTGGCGAAGCGATCGGCGAGCGCATGGTGGTCGGCGGGCGGGTTCTGGACGAGGACGGCAGGCCGCTGCCGGGCACCCTGGTCGAGCTGTGGCAGTGCAACGCGGCCGGCCGCTACCGCCATCCGCTCGACAACCACGACGCGCCGCTCGACCCGCATTTCACCGGCTTCGGGCGGGCGATCGCCGATGCCGAGGGCCGCTACCGCTTCGTGACGATCCGGCCCGGCGCCTATCCCTGGCGCAACCATCACAACGCCTGGCGGCCGGCGCACATCCATTTCTCGCTGTTCGGGCCGGGCTTCGTCACACGGCTCGTCACGCAGATGTACTTCCCGGGCGATCCCCTGCTGCCGCTCGACCCGATCTTCAACTGCGTCACCGACCCGGCGGCGCAGCGCCGCCTCGTCGCGGATTTCGACCTCGAAACGACGGTGCCGGACACGGCGCTGGGCTACCGGTTCGACATCGTGCTGCGCGGCCGCGCGGCAACCCCCATGGGCATCTGACGGGAAGGCGCCGGCGCATGACTCTGGTGGTGACGCCCTCGCAAACGGTGGGGCCCTTCGTTCATCTCGGATTCGATCCGATGACCGTCGCCGACATCGCCGGCGACGCCCCGGGCGGGCGCATCGTCGTCTCCGGCCGCGTCCTCGACGGCGCCGGCGCCCCCATTCCCGATGCCGTGCTGGAGCTGTGGCAGGCGGACGGCGACGGCCGCTACCGCCATCCCGAGGACCGCGCCGCGGACGTCGATGCGCCGGGCTTCCTCGGCTTCGGCCGCGTCCCGACCGACGCCGATGGGCGCTTCCGCTTCACCACGCTTATGCCGGGGGCGGTGCAGGGGCCGGGCAATACGCTGCAGGCGCCGCATATCGTCGTCTGCCTCTTCATGCGCGGGCTGCTGCGCCACCTCTTCACCCGCATCTACTTCGAGGGCGAGGCGGCCAATGCGACCGATCCGATCCTGGGCTTGGTGGAGGATGCCGCCCGTCGCGACACCCTCGTGGCACGCCGGCAGGCCGACGGCGGCTATCGTTGGGACGTCGTCATGCAGGGCGAGCGGGAGACGGTGTTCTTCGACATATAGAAGATCGGGGAGGGGAACGATGAAGCAGGGCATCCTCGTCGCGGCCGCGCTGGCCGCGGCGCTGGCGTCGCCGGCGGCGGCGCAGGTGATCGAGCTGAAGGCGCAGCACTTCCTTCCGGCGGGCGCGCCGGCGCAGAAGGCCCTGATCGAGCCCTGGGCCAAGGCGGTGGAGGAGCAGTCCGGCGGGCGCATCAAGGTCCGCATCTTCCCGGCGATGCAGCTGGGCGGCCGGCCGCCGCAGCTCTTCGACCAGGTGCGCGACGGCATCGCCGACGTCGTCTGGACGCTGCCGAGCTACACCCCGGGCCGGTTCCCGATCCTCTCGGTGTTCGAGCTGCCCTTCATGGTCAGCGACGCGGTCGCGACCACCAAGGCGGTGCAGGAATTCTACGAGGCCCATGCCCGCGACGAGCTGGCCGACGTCCACCCGCTGCTGCTGCACGTGCACGCGCGCGGCGTCATCCACACCAAGGGCAAGGCGATCGCCGCCGTCGACGACATGAAGGGGCTGAAGCTGCGCGCGCCGTCGCGCGCGGTCGGCGACGCGCTGGCGAAGTACGGCGCCGTCCCCGTCTTCCTGCCCGTCCCGCAGACGCCGGAGGCGCTCTCCAAGGGCGTGATCGAAGGTGCGGTCGTGCCCTGGGAGGTGACGGTGCCGCTCCGGCTCTACGAGCTGACGGACCATCACCTCCAGGTGGCGGGCCCGCGCGGCCTCTACACCTCCGTCTTTCTCTTCGCGATGAACAAGGCGAAGTACCAGGCGCTGCCCGACGATCTGAAGAAGGTGATCGACGCCAATTCCGGCATGGCCCTGGCCCAGCGGATCGGTGCCGCGTGGGAGGATGCCGAGAAGCCGGGCATAGAAGCCGCCAGGGCGCGCGGCAACAAGATCACGACCCTCTCCGAGCCCGAGACGGCGAAGCTGCGCGCGCTGGCGCAGTCGGTCACCGCCGCCTGGGTCGAGGAGATGAACAAGGCCGGCAAGGACGGCAGCGGGCTGCTGGCCGCCGCCGAGGCCCTGATCGCGAAGCACGGCGCCCGCTGACGCAGCGGAGACGGGGCGCATCGCGGGGCGCCGCCGGCCATGGACCGGCTCGCCCGGGCGCTGGCCGCGGCCGGCGGCATGGTGCTGCTGGCGGCCTCCGGCGTGACCGTCGTCAGCGTGCTCGGCCGCTATCTCCTCGCGCGGCCGATCCCGGGCGACATCGAGATCGTGGCGCTGGCGATGGCGGTCGCGATCTCGCTCTTCATGCCCTGGTGCGCGCTCGCCCGTGGCCACGTCATCGTCGACATCGCGACCGAGGGGGCGCCGCGCGCCGTCCGCGCGGCCCTCGACGTCGCCGGAAGCCTGCTGCTGGCGCTGGCCATGGCGCTGCTCGCGTGGCGCATGGCGCTGGGCGGCGTCGAGCTGCGGGCGGCCGGCGACGAATCGATGGTGCTGCGCCTGCCGACCTGGATCGGCTTCGTCGTCGCCGTGCCCTGCTTCGGCCTCGCGGCAATGACAGCCCTGGTGGCCGCCCGGCGCCATCTGCGGCCGGAGGACGGCGCGTGAGCGGCTTCGCCGTCGGCATCGCCGGCATCGTCGCGATGATCGCCATGCTGTTCCTGCGGGTGCCGATCGGCGTGGCGATGCTGACGGCCGGTGCCGCCGGCTACGTGGCGCTGTCGGGCTGGCTGCCGCTGCTGGCCTATCTCAAGACCGGGCCCTACCTCCTGATCGCGTCCGAGGGCTTCTCGGTCATCCCGCTGTTCCTGCTGATGGGCTACATCGCGTCGCGGGCGGGCATCAGCCGGGCGCTCTTCGCCGGCGCCTACGCCTTCCTCGGCCATGTCCGCGGCGGGCTGGCGCTGGCGGCGATCGGCGGCTGCGCCATGTTCGGCGCGATCTGTGGCTCGTCGCTGGCGACGGCGGCGACCATGGGGCAGGTGGCGCTGCCGGAGATGCGCCGGCTCGGCTACTCGGGCCGGCTCGCCACCGGCACCCTGGCCGCCGGCGGCACGCTCGGCATCCTGATCCCGCCATCGCTCGGGCTCATCGTCTACGGCATCCTGGCCGAGCAGAACATCGCCAAGCTGTTCTTCGCGGCCTTCCTCCCGGGCGTGCTGGCGGCGATCGGCTACATGATCGCGGTCGCCGTCCATGTCCGCCTGCATCCCGGGGCCGGCCCGGCCGGCCGGCGGTCGACCCGGCGCGAGCGCCTGGTGGCGCTGGTGGCGCTGGCGCCCGCCGCCTCGCTCTTCGTGCTGGTGCTGGGCGGCATCTACTCCGGCGTCTTCACGCCGACCGAGGCGGCCTCCTTCGGCGCGATCGGCGCGCTCGTCGTGGCGGTCGCCGTCTACGGCATGCGCTGGCAGGGCCTCGCCGACAGCCTCTTCGACACCGCCAACGCGACGGCGATGATCTTCCTCATCCTGATCGGCGCCGACGTCTTCAACGCCTTCATGGCGCTGAGCGGCGTGCCGCAGAGCCTGGCCGACGCGATCGGCTCCAGCGGGCTCCCGCCGATCGCCGTGCTGCTGCTGATCCTCCTCGTCTATCTGGTGCTGGGCTGCCTGATGGACTCGATCAGCATGATCCTGCTGACGCTGCCGATCTTCCTGCCGGCGCTGTCCGGGCTCGATTTCGGCATGACCCGCGAGCAGACGGCGATCTGGTTCGGCATCCTGATCCTGATCGTCATCGAGGTCGGTCTCATCACTCCGCCGGTCGGGATGAACGTCTTCGTCATCAACAAGCTGGCGGACGGGGTGCCGATGCGCGACACCTTCCGCGGCGTCGTGCCGTTCCTCGTCTCCGACGCCGTGCGCGTGGCGATCCTGATCGCCTTCCCGTGGCTCTCCTGGGGGCTGCTGGGGCTGGCGGGCTGGTGACGGCGGGGATAGGTTCCCCGGCCATGGACACGCCATCCGCCGCCACCATCACCTACGACGATTTCGCGCGGGTCGACATCCGCGTCGGCACCATCGTCGCCGTCGAGCCGTTTCCCGAAGCACGCCGCCCGGCCTATCGGCTGCGCGTCGACTTCGGCCCGGAGATCGGCGTGAAGAAGAGCTCGGCCCAGCTGACGGTGCACTACACGCCGGACGAACTGGTCGGCCGCCAGGTGGCGGCCGTCGTCAACTTCCCGCCGCGCCAGATCGGCCCCGTGCGGTCGGAGGTGCTGGTGCTGGGCTTTCCCGATCCGGCCGGCGCCGTCGTGCTGGTCGGCGTCGACAAGAAGGTGCCGGACGGCGGCAAGCTCTTCTGATCAGACCCGTTCGGCGATGTGGATGGCCAGGCGCGAGCCGGCCTTGATGAGGGCGGCCAGCAGCGGATAGGCGGGTGCCGCCTCGGCGCCCGCGGCGAGCGCGGTGTCGCGGTGCTCCAGCTCTTCGGCGCGGAACTCCTCGATCGCGGCCTTGAGCTCGGGCTCGCGGTCGCCGAGAGCTGCCGCCTGGCCGCGGTAGTGTTCGTCGATGGCTTCCTCGACCGCCACCGTGCAGGCCATCGCCGCGCGTGCGCCCAGCAGCGCCGTCGCCGCCCCCAGCGCATAGCCCGCCACGTGCCACAGCGGCAGCAGCGCGGTGGGACGCACCCGGCGCTCGGCGACGAGCCGGGAGAAATGCGTCAGATGGCGCTCCTCCTGTGCCGCCATGTGGCGGATAGCGGGGCCGGACGGGCTCTTGCCCAGCACCGCGAGCTGGCCCGCGTAGATTCGCCGGGCGCCGTATTCGCCCGCATGGTCCACCCGCACCATGCGCCGCACCTGCTCGGCCGGGTCGGGGTCGCCCGGCAGGCGCCAGTCGAGCGAGGGCGGCGGCACCGTCATCGCGCCGGCCGCTCCGGGCGGAAATGCGTGAGCGTCCACAGCGCGAGTGCCGCGATGGCGGCCGAGATGAGGGCGTTGAAGCCGGCCAGCGAGATGCCGAACAGCGACCAGGGGATGTCGTCGCAGCGCACGACCGGTCGCTGCTCGATCATCCGCGCGAAGTCGGCGAAGTTGGTCGCCGCCCCGACCGGGCCGGTGCAGGTGGCGGGGCCGGCGATCCAGTGCTGCTCGACTCCGGCGTGATAGGCCGCGATCGCCGCGCCGGCGACGAAGAGCAGGGCGACCGCGGCCGGCAGCGCCCGTCCGCTCGCCCGGCGCAGCGGCGGCACGGCCAGCGCCACGACGCCGAGCGCGATGGCGATGCCCCAGGGCCAGCGCTGCCAGATGCAGAGGTCGCAGGGCGGCAGCCCGCCCACATACTGGAACAGGAGCGCGCCGCCGAGGACGGCGACGCCGGCGAGGAGGACGGTGGCGGCGAGGCTGCGCGAATCCATGCCCGTCGAGATATAGCGCGGGTGCCCGCCCGCGCGTAGCGGCGCAGGGTCGCGGATCGGCGGGAAAAGCCGTTGTCAGCCGCCCGCGGGCGGTCGTATCCAGATGGCGATGTCCTCCGTCAGCGGCGCGGCCGGTTCCGGCGCGCGCACGCCCCCCGGCCTTCTCGCGCTGTTCACCGCCTTCCTCGGCATCGCGCTCTCCGGCTTCGGCGGCGTGCTGCCATGGGCGCGCCGGATGCTGGTCGAGCGGCGCGGCTGGCTGACGCCGGAGGAGTTCACCGATGTCCTCGGCCTCTGCCAGTTCCTGCCGGGCCCCAACATCATCAACGTCTCGATCGCCGTCGGTGCGCGCTTCCACGGCGTGCCGGGGGCGCTCGCCGCCGTGTCCGGGCTGATCGGCGCGCCGACGCTGCTGATGTGCGTCCTCGGCGCCTTCTACGCCCGCTACGGCGCCCAGCCGGTCGTGCAGGGCGCCTTCACGGGGGTCGGCGCCGCCGCCGCCGGGCTGGTCGTCGCCATGGCGGCGAAGATGGTGGTCCCGGTGCTGCGCGACCGCCCGGCGGCGGCGGTGCCGGTGATCCTCGCCGGCTGGGTCAGCGTCGGCCTGCTGCGCTGGCCGCTGGTCTGGGTGCTGCCGGCGCTGGCGGTGGCCGGAATACTCCTCGCCTGGCTGCACGTGGCGCGGGGACGATGAGCGACACGGGCCTGCTCGGCGCCATCGCCCGGCATTTCGCCATGCTGTCGCTGCTGGCGTTCGGAGGCGGCAACACCGTGTTGCCGGAGATGCATCGCTACACGGTCGATGTCGCCCACTGGCTGACCGACCAGCAGTTCGCCGACCTCTTCGCCATCGCCCAGGCCTCGCCCGGCCCCAACATCCTCATCGTCACGCTGATCGGCTGGCACGTCGCCGGCGTCGCGGGGGCCCTGACGGCGACCGTCGCGGTGTGCGGCCCGTCCTGCCTCCTGACCTACATCGTCGTCCATCTGTGGGAGCGCTTCCGCGACGCGCCGTGGCGGCGCATCGTCCAGCTCGGGCTGACGCCGGTCACCGGCGGCATCGTGGTCGCGAGCGCCCATGTCGTGGTCGACGCCGCGGTGCGCTCGTGGGTCGCGGTCGGGCTGGCCGCGGGCACCGCCGCACTCGCCTACTGGACGAAGGTCAATCCGCTGTGGGCGCTGGCGGGCGCGGCGGTGCTGGGGGTGGCGGGCCTCGTCTGAGGAGCCGGCCCCCTATCGGCGCGGCATCGGGCCGATCCGCGTAGCCGAACTTGCGGCGGAACCCCGCGGTCTCGCGAAGAACCGTGGCGACCTGCTCGCGCGAGAGCAGCCTGCGCCACTCGTCCGAGGCGCCCATGCCGACATGGCCCGGATGCCACAGCGAGACCGTATCCTTGACCCCGCTCGCCTCGATCCCGGCCACGGTCGCGCGAACGCGATCGGGCTGCTCGTCGTCGCCGCTTCCCGCCATGCCTGCCTTCTTCGCCTCGCCGCAGCTATCCGTTGGAGCGGCCGCACCCCTTGTGCTACGCGGAAGCGGTCCCTGTCGACCGGCGATGGAGGGGGGTCCAGTGCCGCGCAGCACCGTGGTCGTTTCGCCGCGCGAGCGGTTCTCTTCCATCCTCGAATCGCTGCCGTCGCTGTTCGCGACCGTTCCCGCCGACACACCGGTCGTGGTCGTCGAGGGATGCTCGCCGGTCCCGGTGCGCAAGGGCCTGGAGGCGCTGCGCCGGATGCGGCCCTTCGAGTGGGTGGCGCTCGACCGCTACGTGACGCCGCACGAGGCGCGCAACATCGGCTTCGAACGGGTCGCGACGGAGTTCGTGGCGTTCTCCGACAACGACATGGTCTACGAGCCGGGCTGGCTGACGGCGCTGGAGGAGAACGCGCAGGCCGGCGGCCACCTCATGGTGGCGCCGCTCATCTGCGTCGGGCCGCCGATGGCGACCAAGGTGCACCATGCCGGCGGCGAGCTGCTGTTCGACATGGCGGGCGACCGGCCGCGGATCACCGAGCGGCATCGCATGAAGGACCAGACCGTCGAGGCGGTGCGCGCGGACCCCACCCTGGCGCGCAACGAGGTGGCGGAGTTCCACTGCCTGCTGGCGCGGTCCGAGACCGTCCGGCTGCTCGGCCCGCTCGACGAGCGGCTGATCACCCGCGAGCAGATCGACATGGCGCTGCGCGTCGCGCTCGCGGGTGGCACGGTCGGGTTCGAGCCGGCGTCGGTCGTGACTTACGCGGCGCGCCGGACGTTCGACCGGGCCGACCTGCCGTATCATCTCTTCCGCTGGTCGGACGCGCTGGCACGGCGCTCGGTCGCCGCCTTCGAGGCGACCTGGGGCGTCGATGCCGACGGCCAGCGCGTGCTGGGCGAATGGATCTCGCGCCATCGCTGGCGGGCGATCGGTACGGCCTTCCCGGACCGCGTGCAGGCGCTGGGCGTCAACCGCTTCGTGCGCGAGGTCGCGATGCCGCTGGAGCGCCGCGAGATCGCGCAGGCGATGGCGACCCGCGCGGGCGCGCCGCCGCCGCGCATCCCGGCCGATCCCGACCCGATCGCCCGCACCCGCTATTTCGTGCGGCGGCTGAAGCCGGTGCTGGTGCCGCCCGCGCCGGCCGAGCCGGCACGCCCGATGGTCGTGGCGGGGATGGCGACGATGCCGACGCGGGGCGAGACCTTCCCGATCGCGCTACACTCGATCCTGCCGCAGGTCGACCGCCTCTATCTCTTCCTCGATCGCTTCGCGGAACCGCCGGTCGCGGCCGACCCGAAGATCGTGGTGCTGCGCTCGCAGGACTTCGGCGACCTGCGCGCGAACGGCAAGCTGCTCGGGCTCGTGATGTGCGCCCACCCGACCATCTATCTCTCGGTCGACGACGACATCCTCTACCCGCCCGACTTCGCCCGCCGCATGACCGAGCTGCTGGCGGCCGAGCCGGGGCCGGCAGCGCTCGGCGTGCACGGGGCGCGGCTGCGCACGCCGTTCGCCTCCTACCGCGACGACCGCGACGTGGTGCATCGCATGGCGGAGGTGACGGAGCCGATGCCGGTCGCCATCCTCGGCACCGACGCCGCCGCGTTCGACACGCGCGCGCTGAAGTTCGACGTGCGCGCCTGGCGGCAGGTCAACATGGTCGATCTCGGCTTCGCGC
>JBFWXJ010000108.1:0-15358 GCA_050187535.1 Alphaproteobacteria bacterium
GAAGGAGCTGCTCGGATAGATCGTCTCGTTGGTGGCGATCGCCCGCACCTTGTGACGCAACTCCGCCAGCGCGATGTAGGGGTCCCAAACCGTCCAGGCGTCGACGTCGCCGCGCATGAGCGCGCGCTCCGCATCGGCGGGGTCGAGGAAGGTCGGCACGATGTCGGCGAACTGGAGGCCCGCAGCCTTCAGCGCCTGGATCGTGAAGTTGTGCGAGCTCGATCCGCGGACCAGCGCCACCTTGCGCCCGCGGAGATCGGCGGCGCTGCGCAGCGGAGACCTCGGGGCGACGAGGATGGCGTTCTGGGCGGCCGGCGCCGCGGCGACGTAGAGGACGTTCATCCCTGCGGCCTGGGCGAAGACGGGCGGCGTGTCGCCGACGCTGGCGATGTCGATCGACCCGGCGCCCAGGGCCTCCATCATCGGCATGCCGTACTTGAAGAGCACCCAGCGCACCTTGCGCACGCCCAGCTTCGCCAGCCGCGCCTCGATGGCGCCGCGCTGCTTGACGACCGCGAGGATGCCCTCCTTCTGGTAGCCGATGCGGACTTCGTTCAGCGGCCCGAGGCCGCCGGCCGCCCGCGCTGCGCCGCCCGCGAATATGAGAGCACCCGCGACGGTGCCGAGGAACGCGCGCCTGCTGGTCGTCATGATCCGGTTTCCCCCTGGGCCCGCGCTCGCCGCGCGCGCACCGGGGATTGATAGCCGCTTCCCCGCGCCGGCGGTAGCGGCCCGCCCCGCCGTCTCAGGGGCAGGTGACGATCACCCGGGTGTGCGTGACACCGTTGAGCGTCAGAGTCTGGGGGGTGTGGTACGGCCCGATGTTGGGACGCAGGGTGATGCCGTCGGCGGCCACGCACGCGAACGCCTGCGGCACGTCCGGCAGCAGCCCGTAGACACCCGATGCGATCTGCTGGAACTGCGCGGCGACCGGAACCACGGCGCCGACGGCCACGCCGAAGATCGCTCCCGCCACGAACCTTCCGACCCTCATGTTCGCGCCCCGTTGGTCTGTGACCGGGATGAGACGGCCTCTCCGCCCGCGACGGAGCGTAGGGCCGGTTCCGGGTGGCGGCAACCGACGATAGGACCGTTCACGGACTCATGAAGATGATGAGGCGAGAGGCGACGGGAAAGTTGGCCCTCCGCCGGCCGCGACGATGAGCGGCCCGCGCAAATCATGCTGAGCCAAGCCGCGGTGCGGAACACCGGCGGGGCGGAACACGGGCGGGAAGCGGGCGACGTCGGACGTGCTGCGCAACCTGTCGCGCACCCTCGACAGCAACGACGAGTGGATCGCGGCGCGCATTGCCCGCGTCACGGGCGGGACGAGGGCGGAGGCCATGAAGATGTCGGAGCGTGAGACCTACCTCACGGCGCAGTCGGCCAGGACGATCGGCATCGTGACCCATGTCCCGAAGCGGAAGCGCGAGGCGCCGCCGCCGACCCGCGCCGGCCTCGTCTCGCCGTCTCGGTCGATGCATCGGGCAATGGTCCTGCAACGGCTCGACGGCCGCATGATCGGGATACCGACCGCGGTGTTCGATCTGATGGTAGAGCGCGAAGTCGATCGCATAATCGCGGGCGAGGGGCCGAGGCGGCGCCATCTTCGGATGACGGCCTAGGTGTAGCTGCTATGGAGGTTGTCCACCCGAGGCTGGGGATGGAGGCTGCGGGCTGCCGCGGGCCGAGGCATCGGTCGCGATCGAGGCCGGCGCCTTCTACATGGCGCGGCTCTGGCGACAGTGGACGGGATGGAGCGAGGTCGGGGGGGGGGCAGGACGCCTACGGTCATGCCATCGCCGGGTACAACGCCGGAAGCAGCCATGTGCTCAAGGCGTAGAGCGCCTGCGTTCGTCCACCGCCCGGGATGCGACGGTGATCCGTCTGCCGCAAATTATCGGCCGGCACGCGGCGGAGATTCGTGGCTACGTCGAGCGCATCCGCGACTGCTTCCGCGCCCTGCTGGTGATGTGACGACCGAATCGGGCAATGGCAAGGCTCGTGCCAGTGATGTTCTGTAACCTGGCAAATCGCATATCCACTTGCTGCGCCTCCTCAAGCGCCCGGGTCACTCCCTCCCAAACGCCGTAGTCATGAATGATGATCACGCCTAGAGTTTCACCATCCGGTCTCCTCCTTAGTAGTCGATATGCAGTCTCCAGATCGGCTCGCACGTAGTTGTAAGCGTGGCTACCATCTACGAATACGATATCCATTGCCCCAAGGTACGGAGCATAATCAAATGCTGCGCTGTCGCCGTACAGTTGAGTAATCCGCTTCCGAAGGGGGCTTGCCTGATATCTCTCCCCCGATCGCAGTTTGTCGACAAAGACGCGATCTCCGCCTGCAAGTCGGTATCGTGTTCGGCCGATTGAATCAGCCGGCAGATCAAGTGTGTAGACGCGTCCCTGGGCATTCGCCGCAAGGTTGAGCGTCGTGCGGCCATCGAATGTGCCAATTTCAAAGCACGCCTTTGGCTTAAAGTGCTTGGTGATCTGTGCGATTGCGATGAGTTCGACTGCGGAGACGTTCCCCGGCGCGAAGTCTGCCTCCAATATCGTCACCGGTTCCGTAAGATCACAAATGTGAGAAAGATCAATCATTTGCAACGGACGAGAGCCAGTCTGAATAAGCTGTCGACCTTCCCAGTAATATCGCCAGATTTTTTGAAGATCGTTGCACGGTGTGTAAGCTGAGTGAACTTGGCCGGCGGAGACGATAATTGGCGCTCCGTCAGCCGCTGCCGGATGCACTCCTGCAAATCGGAGGCTGCCCGACCCCGGTTCATCGGCGCTTTGTCGAGGTTCGCTGTCCACGCGCAACGCCCGCTGGAGAAGGATGGATTTCTCGATGTCGAGCGGATTGGTCGCGATCCCGACGACATGTTCTCCGCTGACAAGAGCGAGACCCACCAAAAGGTGCGCCATCGAGATCACCATCTGCATCCGTGCGCGCAGTCGCAATCCAACGATGACGGGCGGACCGGTCCCCAACTGGCGGGTCGGCAACGTGATCTGGGAGCGAACCATTCGCAGGGTACACGCATCACGGGCGGTGCACAAACCGTTCTCGCTGCAGATTCTCGGGACTGAAGGTCGCCGTCTCGCTCACCGACAACCTCATCGTCGGCGTCGCCCTCACCGGCCTCGCTTGCTCAAAGCCATGCCCTGCCTCGGCTGTCGATGCGGTCGGCGCTATGGATTTGGAGCGGCGCGCGGTGCTGTTTGCCCCATTCCTGCGAGATTCCATGCTGTCCGGGATCGACCGCTGCGCCGGCGGCCTGAGCCTGTCCGCTTGGTTGCTCGGCGCCCTTGCGCTCGAGAACAGAGGATCGAGAAACTTACGTCAATCTTGCGCGATAGTGAGGGCGAAATCGACCGAGTGATAGACAAGATAGTTGCGTATTCCGATCTTCTGCCGAAAATATTTCCCTTCGATAGTTAAGATCTTCCAAGCGGAAGCGGTGCAAGCTTGGACGGACGCACGAAATTGGGTCTTCGAGCAACTAACCTAGACCTAAGCCCGCAGCCGACGCGGGGATTGGCCGGGCGACGAACTTATCCATATTTGAACGCTGACCTATCGAGCCGGATGTGGCGTTCGTCAAGAAGATGCTAACCGCAATCGTTCACGCTTGAGCGGATCTATCAGTAGCTCGATCTCTTCTCGACACTGGAACGCCGTAATGATGCCCCTTGCGCACCGTGGCGGTTGCCACGACCGGGTCGGGCACCCGAATGCCACGGTGTCCACGCGCAAAGCTCTCGCCGACGGCACGATCCGTCGTCCAGGAAAGCCCCCGCACACGCTCGCGGCTACCACCGCGATAGACTGTGACAACGTCGGGCAGCGCGTCGAAGAATGTCCGGGCCTCGGGTGTGATGTGTTTAGCCGGCTTAGGCGGACGGTTGCTGAACGCTTCCAGCAAGTCGTTTTGGTGTTGCCACGTGGCATCGCACACGCTCCACATCTCGCTGAACACCCGCCAGAATAGGTCGTCGACGACCCACGCTAGGCGCTCCAGCATCTCACCGAGGCGAACGTCCGAGCTGCACCACAAGAGTGCTTCGGTTATCCCCTCGTAGGAGAGGGCTTGCGCTATCTAATGCTCGCGGGGCGTCACGAGCGCTCGGCGATCCAGAACACGTCGCCGACCGCGAACTCGATGACGTAGGAGCGCCCATCAACGACCGGGTCTGGCACATCCATTGAGGGGCAGTACATTTCGGCGACAGTCGAGGTGGAGATCGCCATGGTCGGGATTCCATAGGACGGCGTCTGACCTGCGATCGTCCCGTCTGACGTCGCCAGCGCGGCGCACTCGACCAGGACCATCGCGCCAGAGCCCACGAGTAGTGCGCCTATCGCTGCCGTATTTCGTGCCATGGTCCCCTCCAGCTACAGCCCATAGGTGTCCCGGGCAGATGGCGCGTTCAAGGGCCGGCGGGCTTCCTCAACCTCACCCCCCGGCCCTCCGCCGTTCTCCGCGATGAACTCGACACCGGCCGCTTCGAGGGAGTGACGGAGGGCTTCCTTCGTTGCCGAGCGGGCCCTCGTCTCGCCCCTTCCAAGCGGATGACGGTGCGCGCCGTGGCGACCCTGCTAGGTGCTCGCAGACGGTGGTGTGGAACCTCGCGAAGCGGGTCGGGGTCCGCTGGCCGAACGAGCGGAAGCCGCGATCATCGGCTACGCCGTCGAGGACGTGGCCGCCGGCGGAGGACAAGGTTGCCGAGCTGATCGAGCAAGGCATCGGCGACCGTCGCGCGTCGAAGCTCTACGGCGTCCACGTCTCGACCTATCGGGCGCTGTGGCGCCGCCACTTCGACAACGATTGCGGCAGGAACGGCGGCATGGACGGCCCGCCCGTCGACCCGGCGGAGTACGGCTACACCGGCACGCCGCTGGCGTTGGGCATATGGTTGATGACAGCCCTCGTACCGCCGCTGCCGACCGCGTGCTGCGCCCGATGACGATGATTGAGCGTTCCGCGGGGTCCGCTGGGGGTCCGCAAGTTCGGCCGATTTTCTCGACCGCTTGCGACGCCGTTCTAAGTCTCCGTTATTTCTTCCGTATTTGGTGAGCCCGCCGGGATTCGAACCCGGGACCCTCTGATTAAAAGTCAGATGCTCTACCGGCTGAGCTACGGGCTCGCCCTCGCATTCGGGCGGGGCGGAAGCTAGGCGGCGGGGGCGGTCGGGTCAACCGCCGCGGCGGCCTCCGGGCGGGTCCGGCGGCGGGCGGTGGCGAGCGCCTCGGCCAGGGTGGAGCGGTAGCGCACCAGCGGCGGGCGGACGCCGTGGGTCAGCAGCACCCGGCGGATGGCGGGCTGGGCGCCGGCGACGAGGACCGCGGCGCCGTGGCGGCGCGCCTTGTGGGCGAAGCCGGCGATCGCCGTGGCGGCGGTCGAATCCAGCACCGGCACCGCGGAGAAGTCGATGACATGCACCTTCGGCTGCGCGCCGATGCGCTCCAGCGCGGCGGCGACGGCGGCGGCGGCACCGAAGAAGAAGGCGCCGGAGATGCGGTGGACCGCGATGTCCGGATCGGACGCGAGTGCCGCGTCATAGGGCGTGCGGGGGCGCCCCGCCGGCCGGTCGGCCTCGTCCTCCTCGACCGGCGGCACCGGCCGCCCGACTTCCACCGCCTGGGCCATGCGGTGGAGGAAGAGCAGCGTGCCCGCCGCGAAGCCGACGACGATGCCCTCCGTCAGGTCGCGGAACACCACCAGCAGGAAGGTCGCGAGCAGCACGACCGCGTCGCCGCGCGAGGCGCGCAGCAGCGTCGCGAAGGCGTGGCGCTCGGCCATGTTCCAGGCGACGACCGCGAGGATGCCGGCCAGTGCCGCCAGCGGCACGTAGCTGGCGAGCGGGGCCGCGACCAGCATGAAGGCCAGCAGGAACAGCGAATGCAGCATGCCCGCGACCGGGCCGCGGGCGCCGGCGCGCACGTTGGTCGCCGTCCGCGCGATCGTGCCGGTGACGCAGAACCCGCCGAAGAGCGGCGAGGCGATGTTGGCCAGCCCCTGGGCCACCAGCTCGGCGTTGGAGCGGTGGCGCCGGCCGCTCATGCTGTCGGCGACGACCGCCGAGAGCAGGCTCTCGATGCCGCCCAGCAGCGCAAAGGAGATGGCGGCCGGCAGCACCGCGGCGATCCGCTCGGGCGACAGGTCGGGAAGCTGCGGGGCGGGGAGGGCGTGCGGGATGCCGCCGAAGCGCGTGCCGATCGTCTCGACCGGCAGCCCCGCCGCCCAGCAGACGACCGATGCCCCCGCCACCGCGATCAGGAAAGCCGGCCAGCGCGGGCGCAGGCGACGGACGAGGGCGATCGTGGCGATCGAGAGGGCGGCGATGGCGATGGCGGCGGGGGTGGCGGTCGGCAGCGCCTGGGCCAGCGCCTCGACCTTGGGCACGATCGGGCCGGGCTCCCCGCCCGCCAGCGTCAGGCCCAGCAGCTCCTTCACCTGGCTCGCGAAGATGATGACCGCGATGCCGGCGGTGAAGCCCACCGTCACGGGGTAGGGGATGTACTTGATGAAGGTGCCGAGCCCGAGCAGCCCGACCGCCAGGAGGATGAGCCCGGCCAGCAAGGTCGCCGTCAGCAGGCCGTCGACGCCGTGCTCGGCCACCGTGGCGGCCACCAGGACGATGAAGGCGCCGGCCGGCCCGCCGATCTGGAAGCGGCTGCCGCCCAGGGCCGACACGACGAAGCCGCCGACGATCGCCGTATAGAGGCCGCGGTCCGGGCCGACGCCGGATGCGATGGCGATCGCCATGGAGAGCGGCAGCGCCACGATGGCGACGGTCAGCCCCGCCACCATGTCGGCGCGCAGGTCGGCCAGGCCGTAGCGTTCCGCCAGGACGGTCAGGAGCTTGGGCGTGTAGAGCTCGACGAAACCCGGTTGGTGGGGCCGCGCGATCATCGGAGAAGGTCTCCCGGCATCCGGCGGCCGGGACCCGACGACGCTCGCCGGGCCGCTAGGCGGCCGGATTCCTGGGCTGCTTCAGGCGCACGCCGCGGCCGCCCTCGCGGCTGACCGCGTTGTCGCCGATCAGCTCGATCCCGGCGCGGTCGAGGGCCTCGACCACCTTGGTGAGCGTGTCGACGACGCCCCGCACGGTCCCGTCGCTCGCCTCCATCCGCTGGATGGTGGGCAGCGACACGCCCGACAGATCGGCGAGCTGTCGCTGGTCGATGCCGAGCAGGGCCCGGGCGGCACGCATCTGCGCGGACGTGATCATGAGCGCGTCCAGGTAGCGATATCTGTACGATCTTGAAGATATGATGTCCAGAACATCATTATTGGGTATGATACCGTGAGTATTGCACTCACCGCGCCGCCGCCTTGCGCGCCGGCGCCCGCTCGCCCCGCCGCTCGCGCGCGAACCGCCCTTCCAGCCGCTCGGCGACGCGCGGGCTGACGAAATGCCGCACGTCGCCGCCCAGCAGCCCGATCTCCTTCACGAAGCGCGAGGCGATGAACTGGTAGCGGTCGGCGGCCATCAGGAACACCGTCTCGATCTCGCCGTTGAGCCGCGCGTTCATGCCGGCCATCTGGAACTCGTACTCGAAGTCCGAGACGGCGCGCAGCCCGCGGATGATCACGTTCGCCCCGGAACCCTGGACGAAGTGCATCAGCAGGTTCTCGAAGGGGCGCACCTCGATCTTGGCGCCGGCGCCGTTGAGGTCGGCGACCTCGTCGCGGACGATCTCCACGCGCTCGTCGATGCTGAACAGCGGGCCCTTCCCGGCATTGCGCGCGACGCCGATGATCAGGTGGTCGACCAGCCTGGTCGCCCGCGTGATGATGTCCATGTGACCCTTGGTGATCGGGTCGAAGGTACCGGGGTAGACCCCGATCCGCGGCGTGCTCATGGTGTCTCTCCGTCGCCTTCGGCCGTCGCCGGGCCGTCGCCGCCGTCCTCGATCTCAGCGCCTTCGGCTTCATCGCGCGGCAGGCGGGCGGTGGAAACCACGCGCTCGCCGTCGGCGACCCGCAGCAGGATGACGCCCTGCGTCGACCGGCCGGCGATGCGGATGTCGCCGACCGGCATGCGGATCACTTGCCCGCCGTCGGTGACGAGCATGATCTCCGCGCCCGTCTCGACGGGGAAGGCGGCGACGACGTCGCCGTTGCGCGCCGAGGTCGCGATGTTGGCGATGCCCGACCCGCCGCGGCGCGTCACCCGGTACTCATAGGCCGAGGTCCGCTTGCCGAAGCCGTTCGCCGTCGCCGTCAGGACGAGTTCCTCGGAGGCGGCCAGTGCCGCGAACTCCTCGTCGGAAAGCACGCGCTCGGGTGCCGCGGCCTCGGCGTCCGCACCTTCCTCGGTGTCGTTCGCGGCGGGCCCGGCGTCTTCGGCCGCGTCCTCGGCGTTCGCCCTGCGCTCCTGCGCGGCGCGGCGCAGATAGGCGCTGCGGGTGCCGGCATCGGCCTCGACATGGCGCAGGATCGAGATGTCGATCACCTCGTCGCCGTCGGCCAGGCGGATGCCGCGCACGCCGGTCGAATCGCGGCTCTGGAAGACGCGGACCTCCGTCACCGGGAAGCGGATGCACTTGCCGCCGCGGCTGGCGATCAGGACGTCCTGTTCCGCGTCGCACAGCACGACGCCGACCAGGGTCTCGTCCTTGCGCTCCAGCTTCATGGCGATTTTGCCGTTGGCCTTCACGTTGGTGAAGTCGGCCAGATCGTTGCGCCGGACATTGCCCGACGAGGTCGCGAACATGAGGAAGCGGTCCTCATGGGCGGCCTTGTCCTCAGGCAGGGCCAGCACGCTCGTCACCCGCTCGCCCTTGTCGAGCGGCAGGAGCTGGACCATCGGCCGCCCGCGCGAGGTCGGCGTGCCCTGCGGCAGGCGCCACACCTTCAGCAGGTAGACCTTGCCGCGGGATGTGAAGAAGAGGACGGGTGCGTGGGTCCCGGCGACGAAGACCTGGCTGACGAAATCCTCGTCGCGGGTCGCCATGCCGGCGCGGCCCTTGCCGCCGCGGCGCTGCGCCCGGTATGTGGCGAGCGGCGTGCGCTTGATGTAGCCGCCATGGCTGACGGTGACGACCATGACCTCGGGCTTGATGAGGTCCTCGAGGTCGGTCTCGTCCTCCAGCTCCTCGATGCGGGTGCGGCGCGGCGTGCCGAACTGCTCCTTGATGGAGATGAGGTCGTCGCGGATGATCTCCAGCCGCCTCGGCCGCGAGCGCAGGATGTCGAGGAAGTCCTCGATCTGGCGGACGATCGTCTCCAGCTCCTCGGCGATCTTCTCGCGCTCGAGGCCGGTCAGACGCTGCAGGCGCAGGTCGAGGATGGCGCGAGCCTGATCCTCGGACAGCCGGTAGGCGCCGTCGACGATCGGGTGCTCGGGCTCGTCGATGAGCCGGATCAGCGGCTCGATGTCGTGGACGGGCCACGGCCGCTCCAGCAGGGCGGTGCGCGCGGCCGCCGGATCGGGTGCGGCACGGATGAGGGCGATGACCTCATCGAGGTTGGCGACCGACAGCGCCAGACCGACCAGGATATGGGCGCGCTCGCGGGCCTTGCCGAGCTCGAAGGCGGTGCGCCTCGTCACCACCTCCTCGCGGAAGGCGATGAATGCGTCCAGCACCCGGCGCAGGCCCATCAGGGCCGGCCGGCCGCCGTCCAGCGCCAGCATGTTGACGCCGAACGTCGTCTCCAGGGGCGTGAAGCGGTAGAGCTGCTTCAGCACGAAGTCGGGATCGGCGTCGCGCTTCAGCTCGATGACGACGCGCAGCCCGTCGCGGTCGCTCTCGTCGCGCAGCTCGGAGATGCCGTCGATCAGCTTCTCGCTGACCGTCTCGGCGATCCGCTCCAGCATCTTCGCCTTGTTCACCTGGAACGGAATCTCGGTGACGACGATCGCCTCGCGGTCCTTGCGGATCTCCTCGACCGAGGCGCGGCTGCGCACGACCAGCGAGCCGCGGCCGGTCAGATAGGCCTCGCGGATGCCGCGGCGGCCGACGATGATGCCGCCGGTCGGGAAGTCCGGCCCCGGCACGATCCCCATCAGACCGGCGTCGTCGATCGCCGGGTCGGCGATGATCGCGCAGCAGGCGTCGATGACCTCGCCCAGGTTGTGGGTCGGGATGTTGGTCGCCATGCCGACGGCGATGCCGCCCGCGCCGTTGACCAGCAGGTTCGGGAAGCGTGCCGGCAGCACCTTGGGCTCGCTGCCGGTGTCGTCGTAGTTCGGCTGGAAGTCGACGGTTTCCTTGTCGATGTCGTCCAGCAGCGTGTCGGCCACCCGCGCCAGGCGCACCTCGGTGTACCGCATGGCCGCCGGCGGATCGCCGTCCATCGAGCCGAAATTGCCCTGCCCGTCGATCAGCGGCAGGCGCATGGAGAAGTCCTGCGCCATGCGCACCATGGCGTCGTAGATCGCCCCGTCGCCGTGCGGGTGGTACTTGCCCATGACGTCGCCGACGACGCGCGCCGCCTTGCGGTAGGCGCGGTTCCAGTCGTAGCCGGCCTCCTTCATGGCGTAGAGGATGCGGCGGTGGACCGGCTTCAGGCCGTCGCGCACGTCGGGAAGCGCGCGCGCGACGATGACGCTCATCGCATAATCGAGGTAGGAGCGGCGCATCTCCTCCTCGATCGTCACGGGCACGATATCGAGCGGCTTGGACGGGGCGTCTGCCAATTCGGGGTCCTGGTCAGGTCGGAATGGCGGCGGCCGGTCGCGGGCGGGGCCGCCTCGCGCATCCGCCCGCCCGAAGGAGTCGTCGCACCGTCACACTAGCCGATTTCGCAAGTGCGAACAACGGAGCGCTTATACCTGCTTTATCAACGAGATAGGTCGGTCACTCCACGGGCACGAAGCGGTCGCCGTCCAGCCGCGTGAGGACGCCGGTCGGGATATCGAAGATGAAGCCGCCGACCGCCAGCCGCCCGGCGGCGGCGGCCTCGGCGATCCACGGGAAGGTGAGGAGGTTGGCGACCGACAGGCGCACCACCGCCTCCTCGTAGTGGCGCAGCGGATCGTCGGAATCCCGCGGGATGGCGGCGCCCAGCACATGCTCGGCGATCTCCATCCACGGCTGGACGAAGTCGCGCGCCTCCAGCGGCGCCCCTTCGACCATGGCGCGCACGCCGCCGCACTGGGAATGCCCCAGCACGACGACGCGCCCGACCTTCAGCACCCGGACGCCGAACTCCAGCCCGGCGCTGGTGCCGTGGTAGCCGGGATCGGGCTGGTAGGGCGGCACCAGCCCGGCGACGTTGCGGATGACGAAGAGGTCGCCCGGTCCCTGGCCGAACACCGTCTGCGGGTCGACCCGGGAATCGGAGCACGAGACGACGAGCGTCTCCGGCCGCTGCCCCTCGGTCGCCAGCGTCTCGTAGTGTCCGCGCTCCGCCGGCCAAACCTCGGTCCGGAAGCGGCGATACCCGGCCAGAAGACGGTCCATCGGTCCCTCAGTCGAAAATGTCGAAGATGTCGAAGCCGCGGCGGCGGCGGTTGCGGTGGTCGTCGTCGTCCCAGCGGCGATCCCCGGCCGACCGCTCGGGCCGCGCATATCCCGCAGGCTCGGCCGGCCGGCCACGCTCTTCCTGGTCCTGCGGCCCCTCCTGATCGCGGGCAGCGGCCAGCAGCTTCTCCAGCTCGCCGCGGTCGAGCCAGATGCCGCGGCAGGTCGGACAGAAGTCGAACTCCACACCGGAGCGGGCGACGGACTGCATGGCGGCGTTGTCGTTCGGACAGACGAGCAGCGGCATGACGGCGATCCTTCGTCGGTGGTTGGCGATGGGGCGATCGAAGGTGAGCCGGCCGGGAACGAGGTTATCTGCGGACCCGGCATCGAGCACCCCTCGATGCGGTCCGACATCACGCCATGCCCCGGAGGCATGCCGTCAGAGGGGCCCGGCCCGCCCGGACGAAATAGGCCGCACGCCCGCCGGTTGCAAGCCGGCTCGGACAGGTGTCGCCGACCGTGGCCCGCCCCGCCCCCGGCTCAGGGGCGGATACATCGTTCCGGCGCAAAGGATTGCCACGGCGAGGATTTTCCCGCACTGTAGCGGCTGCTCGATGGGTGCGCGGGGGGCCGGATCGCGTGTCGGCAGTCGAGAGGGCGGGCCGTCCGCGGCCCGGAAATTTCGCGATGTTCCGTGGGGCGCTGGCCGTCGTCGCACTCGCTTGCGCGTGGGCGTCGCCCGCCGGCGCGGCGCTGGCGCCCTCGCAGGTGCTGTCGGACCCGTCGCTGGAAGCGTACCGGACCGGACGCTTCGCCGATGCCGTCGAGGGTCTGCGGCGTCTCGCCGAGCGCCATCCGGACGACGTCCTCGTCCGGCGCTATTTGGGATTGGCCTATTACGGGCAGGAGCGGTTCACCGAGGCGGCGGCCGCGCTCGAGAGCGCGCTGGCACTGGAGCCCGAAAACGCTACCACTTGGCTCTATCTCGGCCTCGCCCGATATGCGCTCGCGCGCTACGGCTCGGCCGAGGAGGCGTTCCGCCGTGCCGAGGCGATCGAGCCTGACGCGCGCTCGGCCACGGTCGCGCAATCATACCGCGAGGCGATGCGCCGCTATCAGGCCGAGAGGACCTTGCCGCCGCCGACCCAGCCACGGCGCTGGTCGCTGACGCTGCAGGGGGGGATCGGCTACGACGACAACGTGCCCCTGGCTGCCCGCGGCACGCCGGGCCCTAAGGGAAGCTGGCGGACCTTCCAGAGCGCCTGGGGAGGCTGGGACCTCGTCCAGAGCGACGGCTGGCGCTTGCGTGCCGAGGGCTTCGGCTACACCGGCCAGAACCTCCGCGGCGAGCTGGACCAGTACGACCAGACGACGATCGAGGCGGCACTCGACCTCAGCCTGCAGACATCGATCCTCGGCATGCCGGCCCGGCCGGGCCTGCGCTACGCCTACCAGCCGACCTGGATGGGCGGCAGCCGCTACGAGGAGAGCCACGCGGTCACGGCCTCGCTCGTCCTGCAGCCGCTCGACGACACCATTTCCTACCTGTTCTACCGCTGGGCGACCGAGGACTACCGCGGCGACGGCCTCCAGCCGCAGTTCACGTCCCAGGACCTGAACGGCGGCCACCAGATCGGCCTCACGCAATATTATTACTTCGACGACCGCAAGCACTACGTCTATGCGGGGTACGCCTATCTGCGGAACGACGCGAAGGGCAGCTTCTACGAGGATCGCGGCCACCGCTTCGCCGTGGGCGGCGGCTTCCTCCTGCCCTGGGACCTGCGGCTGCTGCTGCGCGCGGAATACCAGTGGCGCGACTATCCGAGCTATCCGCTCTCGCCCAAGCGGACGTTCGAGCGGCAGCGCTATTCCGCGACGCTGACCAAGCCGATCGGCGACGGGCTGGCCATCTCGCTCGGCTACGACTTCATCGACGAGGACTCGAACTACGCCGTCCTGTCGTATCGGCGCAGCCTCGCGACGCTGTCGCTGATCTACGACTTCTAGGCCGATCAGAAGGCGACGGCCTGGGCGGCGAGCGCCACGCCGGCGATTCCCGAAGCCGCACCGAGCACGATGGCGACCACGAAAGCGACGGTATGAAGGATCGTGCGGGTCATCTCGGTAGTTCCCTGGCCGTTGCAGGGCGTCGTTCGCGCCCGATGACCCCTCTGTCGCGGGGAGCGCGCAACGGGTTCATTCATGCGCGCGGCGATTTCCGTTGCGGCCGGGCTGCGGCGGGCCGCCGCAGCCTGAACCTTTCCCCGACCGGCTGCGACTGAGGGTTCAGATGGCCGAGGGCCACGGGAAGCCGGGGAGAGAGTTCCAGGAACTTGAGAACACTCTCCTCACCCGTGCCGGGCGCGGCGACCGGGCCGCGTTCAAGGCGCTCTACGAGCGCTTTCAAAGGCCGCTCTTCGGGTTCCTGCTGCGGATGGTGAAAGACCAGGCGATGGCGAACGAGCTTCTGAACGACGTGATGCTGGACGTGTGGCGGTCCGCCGCCAACTTCGAGGGTCGCTCCTCGGCCGGCACATGGATCTTCGGGATCGCTCACAACAAGGCCATCAGCCTGCTGCGCCGCCGCCGCGAGGACCAGATGCCCGAGGACGCCGCCGAGACCCTGATCGACGATGCCGCCACCCCCGCCGAGACCGCCGAGCAGGTGGATCTCGGCCGGGTGATGCGGCGTCTCCTGGACAAGCTGTCGCCGGAGCATCGCGCCGTGCTGCAGCTCACTTATTACCAGGACATGTCGGTGCAGGAGATCGCGGAGAGCCTCGATTGCCCGGTCAACACCGTGAAGACACGCATGTTCTACGGCCGGCAGCGGATGAAAGAGCTGCTCTCCGCCGCTGGAATCCAGGGAGTCGCACCATGAACCGCAAGACCGTGGACGCCATCGACACCCTGCCGGAGGAGGCCTTCCTCCTGCCCTGGTACGTCAACGGCACGCTCGACGCCGCCGAGCGCCGCCAGGTCGAGAAGGCGCTGGCCGCCTCGCCCGAGCTGCGCGCCGAGCTGGCGCTGCTGCGCTCGATCGAGGACGCGGTCGTCGAGACGACCGACGCCATGCCGGCCCCCGATGCCGACGGCTTCGAGAAGCTGATGGCGCGCATCGAGGCCGAGCCGGCGCGCGCCGCGGTCGCCCGGCCGGTCGAGCGCCGCGCCGGCCTGATGGCCCGCATCGGCGCCTTCTTCGAGACGTCCTGGCGCCCGGCGATGGCCGCGGCCGCGGTCGTCATCGCGGTCCAGGCGACGGCGATCGTGGCACTGGTCGACCGCGGCAGCCCCGGTGAAGGCTTCGCGACGGCGTCGGGCCCGGCCGCGGTCGCCCCGACGGCGCCGCGCTTCCTCGTGTCGTTCGCGGAAGGCGCCACCATGGCCGACATCGTGGCGACGCTGGAGGCGGCCGACGTCACCATCGTCGCCGGGCCACAGGCCGGCGGATTCTTCGTGGTCTCCGCCGCGGGGGATGCCGCGCAGGCCCTGGCGGCGCTACAATCGAAGCCGGCTGTCGTCACCCAGGCCGATCGGATGCCATGAGGAAATCGAGGCGGCGGATCATCGTACCGGCAGCGGCGCTCGTCTGGGCCGCCGCCGCGTCGGCCGCTGCCGCGAGCGACCGCCTCGACTGGAGCGACGGCGACGGGTTCGGGTGGCGCATCGCCGGGTCGCCGGCGCCCGATGCGCCCGAGGCGCGCCTCCAGCTCGCCCAGACGATCCCCGGCGGCAATTGCGACGGTCGCTGCCCACCGAACATTCCGCCGACGCCGCCGCGTGAGGACCCGCCGCCGCCCGGCCCGCAGAACCCCAACACCCCGGAAGTGCCGCCGCCCCCGCCGCCCCCGCCGCCGCCGATCCCGCTCGTCAAGCCGCGGTCGCCCGGAACGGGAGGCGACATCGTCGTGCCGCCTCCGCCGCCGCCACC
>JBFWXJ010000109.1:0-15141 GCA_050187535.1 Alphaproteobacteria bacterium
GCCAGCGGCCGCCCGCCGAGCTTGGGGTCGGTGCGGTTGCGCCAGTCCGTGAGCGGCGGCCGTGCGCCGGCCGGCGCATCCTCCCCGTCGAGCGGCCCCTCGGCCGGGCCGATCGTGCGGTTGGCGATGTCGAGCCGAAGCGCGCCGCCGGCGTTGCGCGGCTGCATGTCGACGACCGTGCCGTCCGCGGAAAGCGCGAAGCGACGTTCGCCGATCTCACGGAAATCCAGCGTCGTGCCGCCATGGGCGAAGACCTTCTGCCCGCCGCGGTCGATGCGCACCAGGGCCGGATCGGCGCCGGCGATCAGCATGCCGCCGTCCGGCAGCATCCGGAGATCGGAGATCGTGTCGCGCAGCAGCGGCAGGTCGACCGGCTGGCCGCGGCCGGCCGCGGTCCACATGCGCAGGATCGTGGCGCCGGAACGGTCGCGCAGAGCCCCGCCGGCGATGACCTGGCCGTCCGCGCCCCAGGCGACGGCGCCGAGCCCGCCCGCGGCATTGGCCACCCGCAGCGTGCGCACCGGCTTCAGGTCCGGCGAGCCTGCGACGATCTCGACCCGCGGCTGGTCGAGGAACCCGACCGCGATCGAGCGGCCGTCGTCCGAGAAGGCGAGGCCGTAGGGCTTGCCGCCCTGGAAGGAGCGCTGGCCGAGCTTGCGGCCGTCCGGGGCATAGAGGCGCAGGCGCCCGTCGAAGCCGACCGCCGCCAGCCGCCCGGCGCGGTCGAACACGACCATGGTCGCGCGGTCCTGGAAGTCCGCGTCGGCGAAGACGAGGCGGCCGGTCGCCGCATCATGCACGCGGATGCCGGCTCGGCCGCCGAGCGCCACCGCGAAATGCTTGCCGTCGGGCGAGTATGCCAGATGGTTGATCGGCGCCGGCAGGCCCGGCAGCCGCCCGCGCAGGCGCTGGCCGGCGAGGTCGAAGACGTAGACCGCGAAGCTGCCGTCCCAGGCGTATCCCGTGTGGCCGCCCGCCAGCAGCGTGCCGCCGTCCGGCGAGAGCGCGACCGCGTAGATCGCGCCCTCCTCCTGCTCGCCGATCGGCACCCGCAGCGTGCCCAGGGCCGACCCGTCGGCGATCGACCACAGCCGCACGGTCTTGTCGTCGGACGCCGTCGCCGCGATCCGGCCGCCGGCGTCGACGGCGATGCGGTTGACGACCTCGGTATGGAAGCCGGCGTCGATGCGCAGGAACGGCCGGATCGGCGGTCCGGACACGGCGGCGGGAGGTGCCGCCGGCTGCTGGGCCCGGCCGTCGCCGCCCGCGATCAGCAGGAGAGCGACGGCCGCGATCGCCAGCCTCGCCGCCGCCCGGATACCCCCCCGCTTCCCGCGCATCGTCACCGTCACGCCGTCACGACAGCTCGAAGGCGCTCGAGTTCGCCTGGGCCGTCTGCACGCTGCGCTGGAACTGATCGCGCTTGGCCAGATTGGTCGACGTCGCCGAGGCGACCTGCTGCTGCTGCGGATCGGCGCGGCGGGGCGGCGGCGGGCGGCGGACCGCCTGCTGCTGCGGTGCCGGGCGGGCGCCCGGTCGCGCCTGCTGCTGCTGCGGCTCGACATAGGCGACCAGCGTCTCGATCGGCACGAATCCGGGGCCCGACTGATGGTCGACGCGCATCCAGCGGTCGTCCTCGCGCGAGGCGTAGACGTAGGTGCCGGCCTGCAGCATGCCCATGGAGCCGGCATTCGACTCCGGCCGCACCCGCATCGGCGTCGCCATCTGCACATAATAGGGCTGCGGGTTGATCTGCTCGTTGGCGAACTGGAAGTTGGCCGAGCGCTCGCTGACGCGGCCGCTGATGCGCTGGGCGATCTGGATGTCCTCGGCGTAGCGGCGGCGCACGTCCGCCATCATGCCTTCCGCCTGCAGCCGGCTGACCTGCCCGGTGACGAGCGCCGAGCGGATGCGCGACGCCTCGTTGCGGCGGCAATCGACCAGGTGATCGAAGGCGAGCTGGGTCGCATCCAACTGCTGGTTCTCGCGCGAGAGGTCGCTGGCGACCGAGGAATAGAGCCGGTCGCGGCTCTGCTCCTGCTGCATCTTGGACGCCCAGTAGCCGCCGGCAGCACCCACCGCGGCGCCGAGCGCGGCACCGATCAGCGCGTTGCGGCCGGCATTGCGCCCGCCGGTCACGGCACCCAGCAAGGCGCCGCCGACCGCGCCGATGGCGGCGCCCTTGACCATGTCCTCGGCGAAGTAGTCGCCGGTCGAGTCGAGGGCGGCCCGCTGCGGGCGGCACACGTCGGAGCCGTCGTCGGCGCCGATCCGCTGCGACTGGGTCGTGCAGGCCGGCAGGATCAGGGCCGCCGTCAGCAGGACGACGACCGGCATTCTCGCGCGCTTCATTTCCTCACCCCTGGGGCTCGTTCCCGTCAATTGCCGAAGCGGACCCGATTCGATGGCGCCGGCGTGCCCACGGCCTGCGGGCTCTGCTTGCCCTGGGTCCCCTCGTGGACGAGCTTCGCCGTCTGCTGGAAGACCTCGGTCATGGTGCCCTGGTTCGTGTTGATCATCTGCCGGATGAAGGCCATGGCGAAGACCGCCCCGTCCTGGCCTTCCAGCGCCGACTGGTCGCGCTGGGCCGCCGCGAAGAGGATGCCCTTGGCCGACACGCGGTTGCGGCCGGCCATGGCCCGCGTCGTCGGCGCGGCGGCGTCGGGCGGCGGCGTCATGTCGAAGTCGGCCGGCGGGATGAAGACCTTCGTCTTGGCCCCCATGACGGTCGTGCCGATCGAGCGGTAGAGCCCGGCCGAGTGGCAGGCGTCGACCACGGTGATCACGCTGTCGGTCGGTAGGGCATTGACCCAGCGCGCGAACTCCTGGCTCCACACGAGATCGCGGCCGGTCGGCTTGGGGTTGGTCTCGAAGTCGTAGGGCACGAAAGCCTCGTCCAGCCCGTCCGCCGACGAGCCGGAATGGTCGGGCACCTGGGCGCCGTGGCCGGAGAAGAAGATGACGGCGATGTCGTTGCGCCGCGTCTGCCGGCCGAGCCAGTCCATCCCCGCCTTGAAGCCCGCCTTGTCGACGTTCTCGACGACGCGGACGTACTGGTCGGGGACGGAGAACATCTCGCGCATGGCCCGGGCGAAGATCACCGCATCCTGGTTCGTCTTGGTCAGCGGCTTCACGTTGGCGCCCATCGAGAGGATGACCATGCGCGGCCCGCTCGCCTGGCTGGGGCCGGGTGCGGGCGCCGGAACCGGTGCGGGAGCGGGCGTCGGCTGGGCCACGGGCGGTCGCGGCGGCGGCGGGGTCGGCGCGGGTGCCGGTTGCACCGGCCCGGGCGGCGGCAGGACGACCGACGGTCCGGGTGGCGGCTGGACCGGCCCGGGCGGCGGCGCGGGCGGCACCGGGGCCGGGGTCGGCTGGGCGACCGGCGGCGGCGCTGGCAACGGCGGCGGGGCGGGCGCCGGCGGCGGGGCGGGCGTCGGCGCCGGATTGACCACCTGCGGCGGCGACGGCAGCGGCGGCGGGCCGGGAAGCGGTGCCGGCGCGGGTGCCGGGTTGACGACGGGAGGCGGCGCCGGGAGGGGCGGCGGTGCCGGCAGGGGCGCCGGCGCCGGTCCCGGGGCGGGCTCCGTCAGCGCACCCTGCTGCTGCGGCGGGGTCCAGGGCGGCGGCACCGGCCCGGTTTCCGGCACGATGTCGAAGGAGGTCTTCGCCGTCGCCCAGCGGTCGGCATGGGTCCCGCGCAGGCGTTCCAGCGCCGACGCGAAGCCGATCGCATCGGCTTAGTCGGCCGGTCGGGGCTGGATGCCCGGGTCGGCGGTCCAGAGCAGGTAGAGATCGTCGAGGCCGGTCGGCCCAGCGACCTGGAAGCGGAACGGATCGCCCTCCTTGCCGGCGCAGTAGCGGTACTTCGCCTCGATGCGCATGGCATCGGCTTCGGCGGGCTGGAACGGGTTGGGGAAGATGCGCCCGACCCGGCCCTCAGCCGAGACGTTCCACAGCGTGACGTACCCGACCTTCGAGGCCTGGAAGCAGATCGTCACCACCTCGCCGATCCGCAGCTCGCTGCGGTCGGTCGAGACCATGACCTCGACGTTCGGGGTCTTGTTGTAGGGGACGGGGACCAGCGTCCTGGTGGCCGGCCGATCGGCTGCCATCGCCGAGAAGGCGAGCAGCATGGCCAGCACCGCACCGAGGAAGCCGAACGACGAGGACCGATCGCGCATGCCGAGCCACCGAAAAGCCGTTCTCCGCGCAGCTTCGTTCAAGTGCCGGCGCCCGGCAAGAGCGGAGTGCCGGCAAGAGCGGAGTGGCGGTGCGATCAGCCGGGCGCCGGCGGCTTCCCGTAGTCGACGATGAGCTGCTGCGTCTCGCGCCGCACGCCGGCGGCGGCGTCGTCGTAGAGGAACGGCAGGAAGGCGTAGCGCCGTCCGCGCGTGACCGGCAGCGCCTCGTGCATCAGCGAGCAGGAGAAGACGACGGCGCCGCCTGTCGGCGCGCGGTAGGAGCGCCGGCCGAACTCGGGGAAGCGCAGGTCGCCGCCCTCGTAGTCCTCGGCATTGAGGTTGATGGTGACCGCGAACTTGCGGTGCCGGGTGGCCGGCGTCGTGTTGTCGCGATGCGCGGTGAAGAAGCCGCGCCGTTCGCCCTCGTAGCAGGCGACGACGTAGCGCTCGATGCGCGTCGCACGGAACTGGAGCCCGCGCTGGATCATCGGCACCAGGCGCCGGTAGAGGGTCTGCCGCAACAGGTTGCGCAGGCCCTCGTCCTCGATCATGCAGTCCGAGCGGCGCTTGCGGCTGGCGTCCTGGACGCCGACCGACTTGCCATCGCGCGAGGTCATGAACCCGGATTCCGATCCGCCGACCGTCTCGTAGAGGTCGACGAGCCTGCGGCAGAGATCGCGTTCCAGCACCCGCGGCACCACCAGCACCGGCGCGGACGGCACCGACCAGCCGTCGCCGGCGACCGGCGGCAGCCGCCGCAACCCGGCGAAGGCGGCCCGCGTGCGCGCGACGTCGCCGTCGAGGTCGAAGCGCTCGACGACCCGCAGCGCGGGATCCAGCAACAGCATATGCGGCACGACCGCTCCCGGGCCGTCGCCATCGCGCTGGGCGCGGTAGCGCGCCGCGAGGCTGCCGTCGAGGTCGCGGAACCAGCGCACGCCGGGGATGCGGTCGGCGGCGAGGCCTCGCGCGATGTCGACCGGGTCGCCCGCCACGGGGAAGAGGCAGACGTCCTCGTCGTTGAAGACGTCGCCTTCCGCCGCGAGCGCCGCCAGGAACGCCACGCCGGGCGGCCGGGTCAGCGGTCCCGGAAAAGCGATGACGACGTGACGACCGGCGACGGTATCGAACTGGAACGTCGGGTTGAAAGCCGTCGTTCCGGTGAACCACGGAGCCGCATCACCGGGCTGCAGCAGCCGGTTGGGCGGAGCGGCAGAGACTTCGGTCGGCGTGTCGACTTCCATCGTCATCGCTTACACCCGCCCTCCGCGGCACGGCAATGCGCCCCGTCGCCACCACCCGCTGTGACGGTCGTCACTGCGCGACGGGAGCGGCCGGCGGCATAGTTTCCACGCGGTCCTCTCCTGGCTTTCTTGTGCCCGTGCCGGGCAGTCCGAGAACAGGGTAGCTTTCGGGGGGGCCGCACCCCCACCAGATCGCCCATCCGTCAATCGACCCTCACGGTCGCGCTGTCGCCGCGACCGTCGGCGTCGATCACCGTCAGCCGCGCGAAGCCGCGGCCGTCGGGGACCCACTGCACGCGCGGCCGGGCGCCGGGTCGCGAGGGCGCGCCCGCCTCCACGGGCCGGCCGTCGATCAGCCAGCGCAGGGGTGGCCGGCCGCCGTCGGCGATCAGCGGCACCGCGGCCTCGGCCCCCGGCCGCAGCGGCAGGACGGCCCCGTCCGGCGGGAAGGCGATGACCGGCGGCGCAGGCCCGGCCGGGCCGATGCGCTGCAGGGCAGCCGGCCGGCGCATCGCGGGCGGGGCCGCATCGGCCATTACCCGTGGCGGCGCCTGGGGCGGTGGCGGCAGCAGGTCGAACACCTTCATCAGGATCGGCGCCGCGGTCGCCAGCCCGAAGCGCCCGGGAGTCGGCGTGCCGTCCGGCCGGCCGGTCCACACGCCGACGGTGTGCGCGCGGTCGTAGCCGAAGGCCCAGGCATCGCGGAAGCCGTAGGAGGTGCCGGTTTTCATGGCGATCAGGCGGCCCTGGCCGATGGCCGGCGGCGCCACGCCGGCCGGCGGCGGCGCGTCCTCGAGGATGCGCGTCACCTGCCACGCGGCCCTCTCCCCCATCAGCGGCACCGGCGGCGGCCCGTCGCCGGCCGTCACCTGCAGCGGCGCGTAGAGCCCGTCATTGGCGAGCGCCGCGTAGAGGCCGGCCAGCTCCGTCAGCGTCACCCCGGCACCGCCCAGCGCCAGAGGCAGGGCAGCCGGCGCCGCCGGGTCGGGGGTGCGCAGGCGGATGCCGAGCCCGGCCAGCCGCGCGGCGAACCGCTCCGGGCCCAGGCGCTCCAGCACCGCCACCGCCGGCACGTTGAGCGAGAGCTGCAGCGCCTCGCGCGCGGTCACGCGACCGCGGAAACCATGATCGAAGTTGACCGGCGCATAGCCGCCGAACCGGGTCGGCCGGTCGTCCAGCGATGTCTCGGGGTGCAGCAGCAGCGCGTCGAAGGCCAGGCCATAGATGAACGGCTTCAGCGCCGACCCGGGTGAGCGGACCGCGCGCGTCATGTCGACCGCACCGTCGCGGCGCGTCGCGAAGAGGTCGGGCGACCCGACATGCGCCAGGACCCGGCGCGTGCGGTTGTCGACCACCATCAGCGCCATGCCCGCCTGCTCGTCGAGGGCCGCCATCTCGCGCCGGGCCAGCACCTCCATCTGCTGCTGCATCCGCCGGTCGATGGTGGTGCGGATGACCGCCGCCGCGGGATCGGCCGCATGGAGACGGGCGGCCAGATGCGGGGCCGCCATGGGCAGCGGGAACCGCGCGGGCGGCAGCGGCTCTGCCTGCCCCTCGGCGGCGGCGGCGGCATCGATGACGCCGCGCTCGACCATCCGGTCCAGCACCTTGTCGCGGGCCGCGCGGGCGGCTTCGGGATACCGATCGGGCCTGAGCCGCGCCGGCGCCTGCGGCAGGGCCACCAGCAGGGCCGCCTCGGCCGGCCGCAGCGCCGCCGGCTCCTTGCCGAAATAGACGAGGCTCGCCGCCCGCACCCCTTCGACATTGCCGCCATAGGGGGCGAGCGTCAGGTAGAGGCCGAGAATCTCGTCCTTGGAGAGCCGCCGCTCGATCTGGAACGCGCGCACCGCCTCGATCGCCTTGGAGACGAGCGTGCGCGGCCGCGGCTCCAGCAGGCGCGCGGTCTGCATCGTGAGGGTCGAGGCGCCGGAGACGACGCGGCCCGCCGCCGCCCATTGCCCGGCCGCGCGCAGGACGGCCAGCGGGTCGACGCCCGGATGGTCGGCGAAGCGCCCGTCCTCGTAGGCGACGAGCATGGCGCGGAACAGCGGGTCGACGTCGGTCGCCACGGCCGGCAGCCGCCAGATGCCGTCGCCCGTGGTGAAGGCCCGCAACACCTCGCCCGAGCGGTCGAGCACGACCGTCGAGACCGCGTGGGCCCGCTCCACCGGCGGCGGCGCCAGCAGGTCGGCGGCCGCGGCGCCGGCCACGGCCGCCGCCGCCACGCCCAGCGCGGCGAGCCAGCGGCGGCGGCGCGTCACCGCCGGTTGATCGTCACGGCCTCGGGAGCCGTGCGCGCGAACCGCTCCGGCCTGTACATGTCCTCCAGATAGCTGCCGGGAACGGCGTAGCGGCCGGGGGTCACTGCGCGCATCAGATAGGCCAGCGTGAACGAGGCCTCGCCGCGGGTCAGCTTCATGCCGGCCACGAACCGGTCGTCGCGCAGCTCGACATGGGCGGGCTCCGACAGGTCGGGCAGCCAGGCGAAGTCGCGGGTGCTGCGGCCGCCGACGAGACGGGCGTTCTCCAGCTCGAAGCCGGCCGGGATGAGATCGACGAGGAGCGCGTCGACGCTCTCGGTCTCGGTGTCGGCCCACTCGCCGGTCAGCACGACCATGACGAGGTCGTTCTGCCGCACCTTCGCGAGGTCGACGGGCTTGCCGTCGGCCGCGTGGAACTTGCGCTCCAGCACGAAGCCGTGGTTCTCGGCCGGGCGGGTCTCGCGCGGCACGCCGCTGATCGAGATGGTGCGCCAGATCGGCTCCTCGCCGCGGTTGGCGACCGTCATGCGGTCGCCCGCTGCCTCGATCTGCGGCTTCAGGCTGAGTGCCCGCCGGGAGACGCGCGCCGGGCCGTCATCGACCGAGACGGTCATCGGCCCGCCCGAGCGCGCGAGCGCGTTCGCGGCCAGCAGCAGCCAGGTCTTCTCCTGGGTCGAGGTCCAGCGCTGGCGGGCGAAGCGCTGGGCGATGTCCTCGGCGAAGGTGGCCGCGCGCTGGATCGGCACCCCCACCTCGGCCGCCAAGGCCAGTACGCCGGCGCGGTCGCGCAGCTCGCTACCGTAGTTGAGGTAGCTCACCTGCGCGATCGGCGAGGGTGCGGCCGTCGCCGCCGCGAAGGCGGTCGCCGCCCGCGCGCCGTCGCCGTAGAGGGCGAGCGCCGCCCCCACCTGCGCCATGGCGAGGGAGGTCGGCAGGCGGTTCAGGTAGACGTCGTGGAAGTAGCGGGCGCCACCCGGGTCGCCCGCCCGCGCCCTGGCCAACGCATAGTAGGCATAGGCGTGCGCGGCCATGTCGCGCGGGGTCTGCGGGTTGCGCCGCACGACGGCCGCCAGGTAGTCGGCCGCGTTCTTCAGCGCCACGTCCGGTACGAGATGGCCCTGGTCGCGGGCGCGGGCGAAGAAGTCGAGCACGTAGGCGGTGAGCCACGGGTCGGAATCGTCGAACACGCTCCACAGGCCGAACGACCCGTCGGTCTGCTGCAGGTCGGCGAGCTTGCGCAGCGCCGCGTCGATGCGGTCCTTGGCATCGACGCGCTTGCCGGGCAGCTGCCACTCGCGCGCGACGTCGGCCAGGTAGAGCAGCGGCATCGCGACGCTGGTGGTCTGCTCGACGCAGCCATAGGGGTAGCGGTCGAGCTCGCGGATGAGCCCGGCCACGTCCCAGCCGGGGCGGGGGCTGAGATTGACGAAGACCTCGGCCGTCCCGGGCAGGAGGTCGGCGACGAGGTCGCCCGCCATGGTCAGGCTCTGCCCCGGCTCGATGCGGCCAACGATGCGGCGCGCCTCGAAGGGCTGTGTCGGACGCACGGAGAGGTCCCACTCGCGCTCGACCGCGAAGCCCTGCGGCCCCGTCAGGCCCATGCGCACCTTGCCGTCGCCGACACGCGTGCCGACGAGCGGCCAAGCCTGCTCGAAGCGGCCGCCGGCGGCCATGGTCACCTTGACTTCGGCCGGCGCGTCGATGCGCACCGCCCCCTCGCCGCGCAGGCGCAGGACATAGTCGCCGGCCGGCCCGTCGAGGTTGTTGAGCGTCACGGTCGTCTGGGCATTGTCGCCGGGCGCCAGGAACCGCGGCGTCGCGACGAGGCTCGCGACCGGGTCGCGCACCGTCATCGCCCCTTCCGCGGCGCCGACGGCGCCGGCCGTCCAGGCGACCGCCATCAGGCGCAGGCGGCCCTGGAAGTCGGGCACCTCGACCGGGATCGTCGCCCTTCCTTCGCCGTCGAGGCGGACGATGCCCGAGAAGATCGCTGTCAGCTTGATGTTCTTCTTGGGCAGCCCGCCGAGGTTGCGGTCGGCGGTGTCGTCGCCGCCGGAGCGCAGCCGGCCGACATCGCCGGTGCGGCCGTCGAGCAGGCGGCCGTAGAGGTCGCGCAGGTCGACGCCGAGGCGGCGCTTGCCGAAGAAGTGCCGGTCGGGTGCCGGCGTGCGGAAATCGGTCAGGCGCAGCACGCCTTCGTCGACCGCCGCCAGGGTCAGATAGGTCTCGGCCCCTGCGGTGGCGCCGGCGACGCGCACCGCGACCGGGGTGGCGACCCGCGGCCGCACCACCTCGGGTGCGGTGATCTGCACCGCGAGCGCGGTCTCCGCGCGGTCGACGGGGAGCCAGGCGACGCCGACGGCGCGGCCGGGCCCGAAGGCGTCGGTCGCACCCGACGGCCGCAGGCCGGTCGCCAGGATGTAGACGCCGGCACCCCAGTCCGCCTCGACCGGCAGCTCGACGACGTTGCCGACGCCGAGCAGCGTGACGGAGCGGAGCTGGTGCACCCGGTTGGAGGCGACGGCGACCACCGCCTCGCCGGCGAACGGGCCCTTGACGAAGATGCGCGCCGTCTCGCCGACGCGGTAGCGCGGCTTGTCCGGCGTCACCTCCAGCCGGTCGGGAACTTCCGGCGAATCGGCGCCGACCCACCAGCCGACGCGGAAACGCTGGCTCGTCACCGCGCCCGAGCGCTCGTCGTAGACGTCGAGGCGCCAGCGGCCGGCCGGCAGCTGACGCTCCAGCGTGGCCGGCGTCGTCGCCGCGACGGCGAGCGTGCCGGTCTCCTGCCGGCGATCCTGGACGACGGCCCGATACCGCCAGTCGCCGCCCTGGTTGTACCACTGCCACGACCACCGCTCGGAGACGAGGTCGAAGCGCAGGTTGGGTGCGGCCTGGGGTCGGCCCAGCCGGTCGACGGCGATGATGTCGAAGATCGCCGGCTGCCCCTCGCCCAGCGACGCGTCGCCCGAGCGCAGGCGCACGCCGATGTCGAACGGGCGGGCGGCGATCGGCAGCACGACGGTGCGGGTGACGGGACGCCCGCCCGGCTCGAAGAGGGAGGCGCGGATCGTCGCCTCCAGCGGCCGCGCCGTCTCGGGAAGCTGGTCGAGCTTGACCTCGATGCGCGAGCGGCCCTGGGCGTCGGCGACCGGCGGCTCGATCTCGACGCGCTGGGTCTCGACCTCCTCCTCGATGGGCCCGAAACGATAGCCGCGATGCATCGGGTAGGGGTCGGCGGCGGGGGCGACCACGACCTCGGCCTCGGCGGTCGCGCCGACCGCGGGCGCGCCATAGAAGAATTTGCCCGTGATCGTCACCGGGACGGCGACGCCGGGCTTGATCTGCTCGCCGTCCGCCTCGACGGTCACCTCGATCGTCGGCGGCGCCACGTCCTCGACCGCCAGCTCGACCCGGCCCACCGGCTTGCCCTTGGGGTCGACATAGGCTTCGACCGTCCACTTGCCGGTGCGCGCGCGGTCGGCGAAGGCGATCGGCATGTGGTAGCCGCCCAGCGCCGCGGACTGCAGCACCGACTTCTGCGTCTCGACGCCGTCCGGGCGCAGCACGCGCAAGGTCAGCGGCAGGCCGGATTCGGCGAGGCCGCGGTCGTTGCGCAGCAGCGCCACCACATGGGCGGTCTCGCCCGGTCGATAGACGCCGCGGTCGGTATAGAGGAAGGCGTCGAGCGGCCCCGGGACCGTGCGGCCGGAGACGCCGCGGTCGGAGAGATCGAAGGCCGGCCGGGACAGGCTGAGGAAGTTGAAGTCGCCGTCACGGCCGTAGAGCATCACGACCGCGGGCGAGTCGGCGCCGCGACCGCGCAGCGCCGGAGCCGGGAAGCGCGCGACGCCCTGCTCGTCGCTCGCCTGGCGGCCGAGCTCGGTGTTGCCGCGCGCGTAGAGACGCACGTCGACCTCGCCCGCGGGCCGGGCCGTGGCGAGCGAGCGCACGACCACCGTCAGCCCATCCTCGCCCGTCAGCGTCGAGACGCCGAGGTCGGAGACCAGCACCCACTGGGCGGCCTTCTCGGAATACTCGCTGCGCCGCGCCTCGGCGGCGTCGCCGACCAGCAGGTACACGCCGGGCTTGCGCTCCTTGACGATCTCGCCGATGGGCACGAGCACGGTGCGCGGCCGGTTGCGCTCGCCCGCGGGGACGTCCATCTCGCCCGACCACACGCGGCTCGCCGTGTCCTCGGCCAGCTCGTCGACCTCGCCCTGGCTGAGTGAGGAGGAAAATCCGTCGCGCGCGACGCGCTCGACCAGGGCGCGGTCGCCCACCCGCAGAAGCTGGAGCTTCACCCGCTCGGTGTTGATCGCGGTCAGCGGCACGCCGCGGCTGCCTTCCTGCGGCAGGACGTAGGCGGGGCCACGGAAAGCGACCGAGGGCTCGCGGTCGCGCACGATGGCGCGGACCTGCTGGCTCTCCTCCAGCTTGTCCCCGGTCTCCGCCGGCAGCCCCGCGCGCACGGTCATGACGTAGACCTGCCCGTGTGCCACGCCGTCGACGCAGAGATTGGTGCCGCGCGCCGTCACCTCGCCGCGCACCGCCGGCTCGCTGCGGACGTAGTCGGAGAAGTTGAAGCCCTTCTGCTTCGTCAGGTCGTAGTTGAAGCGCATGCAGACCTGCGGCTGCTCGGTCTCGGCCGTCACCGTCACGCCGAGGATGCGGAAGGCGACGATGCGCTTCAGCTCGTCGCGCCGGCGCACGCCCGCCTCCGTCGGCGACGCCGCGACGGCCGCCTCGTAGACGCGCAGTGCCGTGCGCTGCTCGCTCGCGCGGTCGTAGTGGCGGGCGATGACGTAGAGCGCGTTGGCGCGGTCGACCGGGGTGCGCGCCTTGCCGAGCGCGGCATAGGCCGCGGCCGCCGCACGGTCGTTGCGTGTCTGCTCGTGCGCGCGGGCGAGTTCGAGCCATGACCGGTAGTCGTCGAGCCCGCGCATGATCGCCGTCTCGTACTCGGTCACCGCCTGCGCCCAGCGCCGCGCGCGGACATGGCCGTCGCCGCGCTCGCGCGCCGCCTGGGCCACCGCGGGGTCCGGCTTCGATGCGCCGGCGCGCGCCTGCAGCACCTTGGCGTAGCGGTCGGCAGCCTGCGCCAGCTCCGTCGACTCGAACCCCGGAGTCGTCTGTGCGGCGGCGGGCAACGCGAGCCAGACCAGAGCGAAAATGGCGAAGAGACGGCGCACGGCGACCATTGCGCGAACTCCCGAGGAGAGGGAACGCCGCCCCGGCGGCATCCGTTCGACTATAGCCCGTCGCCGATGGCTTTGCGGTGTCATTTGCGCGGCGCTCGCGGGGGGTTTTCCACGTGATCCCCACACTCCACACACCGGTGAACCGCAACGATGCCACACGCGACCACGATAATGGTCCGCGATGTCGTCCGTGACCTTATCGACTCACACCCTGCGTGCTAGCCATGACTCACCTGCACTCGTTCCCAGGATTCGCGATGCCCGATCGCACCCGCCGAAGCGCCGCCCTCATGACAGCGAACGGGCGCCGCGCCGCGGCCGTCCTCGCGCTCGTGCTCTCCGCTGCCGCACCGGCGGCGGCGGCGCCCGCCGCACCGGGTCCTGCCGTGCCCGCGGTCGACCAGCGAGACGTGAAGCCCGAGAAGATCGTCTGGATCGTCGATTCGCTCGGCGACGGCGGCAGCGCGACATCCGCATGGCCGGCGCGCCATGTGGCGCAGCTTCGCGAATTCTACGAGGCCAATGGCTTCCAGACGCGCTGGGTCGGCGAGGACGGCCCGTCGCCGGCGGGCATCGCGCTGCTCACCGCGATCGCCGGCGCGGAAGACCAGGGCATCCAGCCGGAGGCGCTGGGGCTGTCGGCCCTCAAGGCCCTGGCCGAGCGCAAGGACCCGGTCGCGCGCATGCAGCTCGAGCTCGGGCTGTCGAGCGCGTTCCTCCGGCTCGCCGGATGGCTGGTGGGTGCGGAGCGCGAGGAGGGCGCACCACGCCACGCCGTCTTCGTGCTGTCGGCCGACCAGATCACGCCGCGCGAGCTGTCGCGCATGCTGGACACGGCGGGCGTGCCGCTCGTCCTGACGTCGCTCGCGCCGGCGAACAGCCAGTACCAGCGCCTCATCGCCGCACGGCGCGCGTACAAGGCGATGGCCGCGCGCCGCGGCGACGACTGGCCCGATGTGCCGCAGGGAGAGACGATCCGCCCCGGCCGCTGGGACGCGCGCATCTCGATCATCCGCAAGCGCCTGGCGGCGGCCGGCGAAGCGGTCGAGACGACCGGCGACGCCAACCGCTACGACCACAAGCTGCGCGAGGCGGTGCAGCGGTTCCAGGCGGCGCAGGGCCAGGAAGCGGACGGCGTCATCGGGCGCGCCACCATCGGCGCGTTCAATGCCGGGCCGAAGGAGCGGCTGGCCGCCATCGACGCGACGCTGGAGCGCTGGCGGCGGATGCCGCGCGACCTCGGCCCCCGCTACGTGCTGGTCAACGTCCCCGCCTACCGCATGGCCGTCATGGAGGGCGACAAGGCGGTCCTCGAGATGAAGGTCGTCGTCGGCACCCGCACGCGCCAGACGCCGAGCTTCTCCAGCCGCGTCGGCGGCGTCGAAATCAACCCGACGTGGTCGGTGCCGGCGAAGCTGGCGGTCGAGGACATCCTGCCGGCGGTCCGCCGCAACCCGAACTATCTGGAGGAGCACGGCATCCGCGTGCTCGCCTCCGTCGGCGGCCGGGTGCAGCAGATCGATCCCGCGATGATCGACTGGGAGACCCAGGGCCGCAACCTGCCCTTCCGCTTCCGCCAGGACCCGGGTGCCGGCAACTCGCTCGGCAAGGTGAAGATGGTCTTCCCCAACGACGAGTCGATCTATCTCCACGACACGCCCAAGCGCAGCCTGTTTTCGCGGGTGACGCGCTCCTACAGCTCCGGCTGCATCCGGCTGGAGAAGCCGCGGGAGTTCGCGGACCTGCTGCTGGAGGGTGCGGGCTGGAGCGGCGAGCAGATCGACGCCGCGTTCCAACGCAGCGGGACGCGGTCGATCGGCCTGCGCGACGGCCTGCCCATCCACATCGCCTATCTCCCCGTCTGGGTCGGTGACGACGGCAAGGTCGCGTTCCACGACGATGTCTACGACCGCGACAAGGGCGTGCTGCAGATGCTGCAGGCGCGCCGGGCGCTGCCGGTCGCCGCCTTCGGCGAGCGGGTGCGGACGGCCTCGACCGAGAACTGACGAGAGGCTGACTCAGGCGGCGCGACGGCGGGCACGCCAGCCGTCGCGCAGCTTGTGCCCCCAGTAGATCGCCTGCGCCGCCGGCCTGCCGAAGCCGCCGCCGGTGAAGGCGAGACCGAAGGGCGCGAACAGGCGCCAGCGGTCGTCGCCGTCGGCGATGGCGGAGGCGACCACCGCAGCACCGGCGGTCGTCGCCGACATGCCGTGGCCGCCGAATCCCATGCAATGCCACACCCCCGGCGCAATCC
>JBFWXJ010000110.1:0-15100 GCA_050187535.1 Alphaproteobacteria bacterium
ACGGCTCGGTGATGGGCGACCGTGCGCGCCTCTCCGGGCTGAATGTCGTCGGGCTGAAGCGACGCGGCTTCTCGCGCGAGGACATTCATCACCTGCGCAACGCATACCGCCTGCTCTTCGCGCAGGAAGGCACGATGGCCGAGCGGCTCGCCGACGTGGCGGAGCTGTTCAAGGAGCACGTGCCGGTGATGGACATCGTGAACTTCATCGGCGAGGACTCGAACCGGGCCATCTGCCAGCCGAAGGCGAATGGCGGGTAAGCTCGGGATCATCGCCGGCGGCGGCATCCTGCCCGCCCGTGCCGCCGCAGCCTGCCGCGCCGAGGGGCGCCCATATTTCATCCTCGCCTTCGAAGGCGAGACCGATCCGGAGACGCTCGCGGGCGAGCCGCACGCGATCGTGCGGATCGGTGCCGCGGCGACGACCCTCAGGCACCTGCGCGCGAACGGCGTCGAAGACGTCGTGCTCGCTGGACGCATCAAGCGCCCGTCGCTCCGTCGCATCCGGCCGGACTGGCGCGCGGTCCAGCTTCTGGTCCGGCTCGGTCTCAAGGCTTCCGGAGACGACGGGCTTCTCGGGGCGGTCGTGACGGAGTTCGAGCGCGAAGGCTTCCGCGTCGTCGGCATCGACACGGTCATGTCCTCGCTGCTGATCCCGGCGGGTCCGCTCGGCCGCCATCGTCCCGACGATGCCGCGGCGGCGGACATCGAGCGAGGCCGTCTCGTGGCGCAACAGCTCGGCCGGCTCGACGTCGGCCAGGCGGCCGTGGTCCAGGACGGGGTGGTGCTCGCGGTCGAGGCGGTCGAGGGCACCGACGCCATGCTGGGCCGCATCCCCGCGGTGCGCCTGGAGCCGACGGGCGGCGTGCTGGTCAAGATGCGGAAGCCGCAGCAGGAGCGGCGCGTCGACCTGCCGGCGATCGGGCCGGTGACGGTCGAGAAGGCGGTCGCGGCCGGCCTCGCCGGAATCGCGGTTGAGGCCGGCGGCGCACTGGTGCTGGACCGCGAGGCGGTCGTGGCGGCGGCGGACGCCGCCGGCCTCTTCGTGGTCGGCATCCCGGCTGCCCCGTGAGCGCGGGCGCCCCGCCGCTCGTCTTCCTCGTCGCGGCCGAGCCGTCCGGCGACGCGATCGGCGGCAAGCTGATGGCGGCCCTCAAGCGCGCGACCGCCGGGAACGTCGCATTCGCCGGGATCGGCGGGGAGCGCATGGCCGCCGAAGGGCTCGCGAGCCGCGTGCCGCTCTCCGCGCTCTCGCTGTTCGGCGTGCTGGAGGTGCTGCCGCAGGCCATGCGCATCCTGCGCCTCGTGCGCGAGACGGCCGATGCCGCCATCGCCGCGCGACCGGCGGCGATCGTCACCATCGACTCCTCGGGCTTCAACTTCCGACTGGCCGAGCGGCTACGCGCGGGCGGGTATCGCGGGCCGCTGATCCACTATGTGGCGCCGCAGCTCTGGGGCTGGTGGCGCCCGGCCAAGGCACGTGCGCTGGCCCGGCACTACGACGACGTAATGGCGCTGTTCCCGTTCGAACCGGCGTTCTTCGCGAACCGAGGCATCGCCTGCAGCTTCGTCGGGCATCCGGCCGTGGAAGAGGGATTCGGCGACGGCGACGGATGGGGGTTTCGCGCCCGTCACCGCATCCCCGCAGCGACGCCGCTGCTGGCCGTACTGCCGGGAAGCCGCGGCTCAGAGGTCAAGCGGCTGCTGCCGGTCTTCGGCGATACCGTGGACCGGCTGCGCCGACGCATCCCCGACCTGACGCTCGTCCTGCCGACCGTGCCCACGGTGGCCGACCGGGTGGAGGCGGCGGCAAATACGTGGCGCGTGCCCGCGATCGTCGTTCGCGACCCGGCCGAGAAGCGCGACGCCTTCGCCGCCGCGACCGCCGCCCTTGCAGCATCGGGCACGGTGACGCTGGAACTGGCGCTCGCGCGCACGCCCTTCGTGGTCACTTATCTGATGAACGCGCTGACGATATGGATGATCCGGCGCGCGAAGACCGTCGACTACGCGACGATCGTCAACATCGTCATGGGACGCGAGATCGTGCCCGAGCTGCTTCAGGAGAAGTGCCGGCCCGACCTGCTGGCCCGCGCCTGCCTGCCGCTCCTGACGGATGAGGCCGCCCGCGAGGCCCAGCGCCGTGACCTGGCGGCCGCCATCGGCCGGTTGGGGATGGAAGGACCGCCGCCCAGCGAACGGGCGGCGGCCATCGTGCTGAAGCGCCTGGACGCCTAAGCGAGCGCCGCGACCACGACACCGGCGATCCGCGCGGCCGTCGCCTCGTCCAGCTCGGAGTGCATCGGCAGGCAGAGGTTGCGCCGGCCGAGGCGTTCGGTGACCGGCAGCGAGCCGGGTCCCTCGGAGAACGGGGCGAAGGCGGCGTGCAAGTGGAGCGCCTTCTCGTAGTAGGAGCGGGAGGGGATGCCGGCACCAGTCAGTGCCGCTCGGATGGCGTCGCGCCGGTCGGAGAGGATCGTGTAGAGCGCCCAGGCGCTGGTGGCGCCGGCGGGCCGGAACGGTACCTCGACATGCGGCGACAGCACGCGGTCATAGGCACGTGCCGCCGCCTCGCGTCGTGCGATGTCGCCGGGCAGCGCCTCCAGCTTCACCAGCAGCACGGCGGCCTGCAGGGTGTCGAGGCGCCCCGTCATACCGACCGAGAGGCATTCTCCGGCGGTATCGAGGCCATGGACCCGCAGCCGGCGGTACTCGGCCGCGCGAGCCGCGTCCTCGGTGAAGAGGGCGCCGCCGTCGCCCGCACCGCCCAGGGGCTTGGCGGGAAAGAAGCTAGTGGCGTTCGCCGGGGCGAGACGCCCCACCCGGCGATTGCCGAGTGATCCGCCGAAGCTCTGGGCGGCATCGGACAGCACGAACAGCCCTTCCGCTTCGGCGATGGCGGCGATCGCCGGATAGTCGGCCGGCAGCCCGAAGATATCGACCGGCATTACGCCGCGCGGACGCCACTTGCCCGCCCGCCGCACCGCCGCGATCCGACCGGCGAGATCGGCCGGATCGAGGGTGAAGCTGCGCGGGTCGACGTCGACGAAGATCGGTGCCGCACCCAGCGACGCCACCGCCTCGGCGGTGGAAACGAAGGTGAAGGCCGGCACGAACACGGCGTCGCCGGGCCCCACGCCTTCCGCCATGAGCGCGATCAGGATCGCGTCGTGGCCGCTGCCGGTCGTGACCACATGCCCGCCGCCCACATGGTCCGCCAGCGCTTCCTCGAGCTCGCGCACCTCGGGGCCGAGGATGAACTGGCCGTGGTCGAGAACGCGGCGTATGCGGGCGTCGATCTGCGGGCGCAGGCGCCGGAACTGGCCCTGGATGTCGACGAACGGGACGGGAGCTGGGGCGGCGTCAGGCATGGCTGCTCTCGATGGCGATGGAAGTGGCTCTGGTGCGGATGGCGCGGATGACCGCCAGCGCGGTCGCCAGCGCGTCCCGGCCGTCGCGGCCGCCGACGATCGGCCGCGATCCCGCCGTAATGCAGGCGAGGAACGAGTCGATCTGCGCGCCCAGCGGATCGGCGTCCGGCTGGGCGGTCTCGATGACGGTCGGGGCGTCACCCTTGATGCTGGCGCGGGTCGCCAGCAGGCGGCGGTTCTGCAGGTCGACCGCGACTTCGCCGGAGCGCTGGAGGATGCGCATGCTGCGCTCGGCCGCGGGACTGACGCGGCTCGCCATCAAGGTGGCGCGGCAGCCGCCCTCGAAGACGAGCTCGGCCGCGGCCACATCTTCGACCTCGGAGACGATGCTGCGGCCGACCGCGGAGACGGACGCGACCGGCGCGCGGGCGATCGCCGTCACGAGGTCGATGTCGTGGATCATCAGGTCGAGAACGACGCTGACGTCGGCACCGCGCCCGCGGAACGGCGTCAGGCGGCGCGCATCGATAAAGAGCGGGAAATCGAGCACCGCGTCGATCCCGAGCCCGGTCATCGAGAAGCGTTCGAGATGGCCGACCTGGAGCACGACGCGGGCCGCCTCGGCCGCGGCGATCACCCGGTCGGCCTCGTCGAGGGAAGCCGCAATCGGCTTCTCGACCAGCACATGGATGCCGCGGGCGATACATGCCATCGCGATCTGGAAATGGACTGGCGTCGGCGTGCAGATGCTGACGGCGTCGACTTCGCCGACCATCCGGTCGATCGAGCCGGCGACCGCCGCACCGAGCGGCGTCGCGACGGCGGTCGCCCGGTCGTCATGGGTGTCGACGACGGCGACCAGCCGGGCTGCGGGATGCCTGGCGTATTTCTCGGCGTGGAAACGACCGATATGTCCGGCGCCGATCACGGCGCAGCGCACGGGGGCCGACATGGCACTCGAAAGCAGGGGGCGATTCGTCGAACGGCAATCTACACGCGGCCGCCGTCGCCGCCGGTCAAAGATTGTGACCGGGGATGACCGAGGCGCTACGATGCCGCCTGCGATCCACCCCTGCCAGCGGAGCACGCGCCATGAATGACGCATCGCCTGCCCATACTTCCACGAGCGCGGTCGCCGCGGGCGAGCCCGCGACCGCCTCGCGGCTCCTGCACACGATGATTCGGGTCTACGACCTCGACAAGTCGCTGGCCTTCTACACTGAGCAGCTCGGCATGAAGCTGTTGCGCAAGAAGGACTACCCGACGGGGGAGTTCACGCTGGCGTTCGTCGGTTATGGCGACGAATCCGAGGCGAGCGTCATCGAGCTGACGCACAACTGGGGCCGCAAGGAGCCATACACGATCGGCGACGGCTTCGGGCACCTCGCCGTCGGCATGCCCGACATCTATGGCGCCTGCGAGCGGATGGCGGCGGCCGGCGTCAAGATCCCGAGGCCGCCCGGTCCGATGAAGCACGGCGGTAGCGTCATCGCCTTCGTCGAGGATCCGGACGGCTACAAGATCGAGCTGATCGAGCGGAAGTAGCCGAGCTCAGCCCAGCCATTGCGCAGCCGCCGCCAGGATGGCGGCGGCGCACAACAGGAGAACGATCGGCCGCCGCAGTCTGACGGACAGCGGCGGCCGGTTGTCGTTGACGGGTACGAGAAGGCGACGCTTGGGCGGCGGCGGCGATCCGGGCGCAGCTCCGCCCGGGTGCTGCCCGGGCGACGGCAGGCGCGCCACCGGCCCGCCCCCTGCGCTCACCGCCCGCCCACCGGGTCAGGCCCGCTCGGCGATCGGCACGTAGGCGCGGCGCGGCTGGCCGACATAGAGCTGCCGCGGGCGGCCGATCTTCTGCTCCGGATCCTCGATCATCTCGCCCCACTGGGCGATCCAGCCGACCGTGCGTGCCAGCGCGAAGAGGGCGGTGAACATGGCGACCGGGAAGCCCATCGCCCTCAGGATGATCCCCGAATAGAAGTCGACGTTCGGATAGAGCTTGCGATCGACGAAGTACTTGTCCTCGAGGGCGATCTTCTCCAGCTCCATCGCCAGCTCGAGCAGCGGGTCCTTGACGCCCAGTTCCTCCAGGACCTCGTAGCAGTCCCGGCGGATGACGGCCGCGCGCGGGTCGTAGTTCTTGTAGACGCGGTGGCCGAAGCCCATCAGGCGCACCGTGTCGTTCTTGTCCTTCACGCGCCCCAGGAATTCCTTGATCTTGTCCTTCGAACCGATCTCATGGAGCATCTTGAGAACGGCCTCGTTGGCGCCGCCGTGGGCGGGCCCCCACAGCGACGCGATGCCGGCCGCGATGCAGGCGAACGGATTGGCGCCGCTCGATCCGGCCAGGCGCACCGTCGATGTCGAAGCGTTCTGCTCGTGGTCGGCATGCAGCACGAAGATGCGGTCCATCGCGCGTGACAGGACCGGGTTCGGCTTGTAGGTCTCGCAGGGAACCGCGAACGTCATGTAGAGGAAGTTCTCGGCATAGCCGAGATCGTTGCGCGGATACATGAAGGGCTGGCCAACCGAATACTTGTAGGCCATGGCGGCGATCGTCGGCATCTTGGCGATCAGCCGGTACGAGGCGATCAGGCGCTGATGCGGATCGTTGATATCAAGGCTGTCGTGGTAGAAGGCCGAGAGCGCGCCGACCACGCCGCACATCACCGCCATCGGATGGGCGTCGCGCCGGAACCCGCGAAAGAACTGCGTGATCTGCTCATGCACCATGGTGTGGTGCGTGATGTCGTGAACGAACTTGGTCTTCTCGTCCTGGGTCGGCAGCTCGCCGAACAGGATGAGATGGCAAACCTCCATGAAGTCGCTGTGCTCGGCCAGTTCCTCGATCGGATAGCCGCGGTAGAGCAGCTCGCCCTTGTCGCCGTCGATATAGGTGATCTTCGACTCGCAGCTCGCCGTCGAGGTGAAGCCGGGGTCGTAGGTGAACATGCCCGTGGCGGCGTAGAGCTTGCGGATGTCGATCACCTGCGGTCCGACACTGCCCTCGACGATCGGCAGTTCGACCTTCTTGCCGGTCGGATCGATGAGCGATGCGGACGCGGTGTTCTTGCGCGTCGCGGCGGTGGTCGTGCTGGTCATGCAAGCGACTCCTCGAAGAGGCCCCGGGCCTTTGGTCGCGGCGATGAGAGCCGCAGGATAGTCGGCAGCATGCGGCGTATCAAATGGCGTGCCAGCAAAGGCACGTCAATTTGCCGGGGCTGCCATGTCGGCCACGCGGGCCAGTGTTTCGGCGCGGCCGAGAATCTCCATCACCTCGAATATGGGAGGCGACACTGTCGACCCTGTGAGCGCGGCGCGCAACGGCTGTGCGACGGCGCCGAGCTTGGCGCCGGCCGCTTCCGCATAGGCGCGCACCGCGCTCTCGGCGGCAGACGCGCTCCACGGCTCGACGGCCGCGAGCACACCACCGAGCCGGTGAAGGAGCGCGCGAGCCTCGCCGGTCAACAGCATCGCCGCCTTGTCGTCCAACGCAAGCGGCCGCGCCCGCACGTAGAAGGCGGCGAGCTCCGCCAGCTCGACCAGGGTCCGGGCCCGCGTATTCAGGCCGGCCATGCCGGCCTTGAGGCGGCGCAGCCCCTCGGCATCGGGCGCGACGCCGGTCGCGCGCTCGACGAACGGACGGACGGCGTCGACGAGATGGTCGTCGTCGGCGCTCCGCAGATAGTGGCCGTTGAGGTTGTCGAGCTTGGCGAAGTCGAAGCGCGAAGGCGACCGCCCGACCGCATCGATGTCGAACCAGGCTACCGCCTGCGCGGTCGGAATGATCTCGTCGTCGCCATGGGCCCAGCCGAGGCGCAGCAGATAGTTGCGCAGCGCCTCGGGCAGGTAGCCCATGTCGCGGTAGGCCTCGACACCCAGCGCGCCATGGCGCTTCGACAGCTTCGCGCCGTCCGGCCCGTGGATCAGCGGGATATGGGCGAAAGCCGGGAGATCCCAGCCCATGGCGCGATAGATTTGCGTCTGGCGGAATGCGTTGGTCAGATGGTCGTCGCCACGGATGACATGGGTGATGCCCATGTCATGGTCGTCCACCACGACCGAGAGCATGTAGGTCGGCGTCCCGTCGGCACGCAGCAGCACCAGGTCGTCGAGCTGCGCGTTCTCGACGCGAACTTCGCCCTGGACGAGGTCGGCGATCACCGTGTCGCCGTCCTGCGGGGCCTTCAGGCGGATCACGGGCCTGACGCCGGGCGGTGCCTCGGCCGGGTCGCGGTCGCGCCAGCGGCCGTCGTAGCGCATCGGGCGCCCCTCGGCCTTGGCGGTCGCACGCATCTCCTCCAGCTCGGCGGGGCTGGCCCAGCAGAAATAGGCTCGACCGGCCTCGACCATCGCGCGGGCGACCTCGGCATGGCGCGGCGCCCGTGCGAACTGGAAGACGATCGCATCGTCCCAGTCCAGGCCGAGCCAGCGCAGCCCGTCGATGATCGCCTCCACGGCCGGCTCGGTGGACCGCTGTCGGTCGGTGTCCTCGATACGCAGGCGGAAGACCCCGCCATGGTGGCGGGAGAACAGCCAGTTGAAGAGCGCGGTGCGCGCCCCTCCGATATGGAGGAAGCCGGTCGGCGAAGGCGCGAACCGGGTGACGACGGTCATCGGCGGATCGTTTAGTCGGAGGACAGGGAGCGACCGCTTAGCACAGGTACCGCCCGTCGACCAATCGCAACGGCGCCCGCGACCGGCGCGTGCTTCCCCAGGGGTTTCGCAACCGGCTAGGATCGGCGGGGCAGGGAAGGGGGCATGACCGCGATCGTCATGCCGTCGGGCGGCGGGGCGGCGATCGGCGCCCGGGCGCTCGCGGCGATCCAGCGCGACATCGACCGGTGGGCGCTGTGGCTGCCCGTCGCCATGGGACTGGGCGTCGCGACCTATTTCACACTCGCCGACGAGCCGGCCTCATGGCTGGGCCCGGCGGCGTTCGCCGGCTTGCTGGGGCTGGCCGCGGCGCTGCGACGCAACGCTCTCGGTCTCGCGGCGGGACTGTTCCTCGCAGCCGGTGCGCTCGGATTCTCCGCGGCACAGATATCGGCGCTTCTCGCCGCGGCACCCAGGGTCGAGCACCGCCAGGGTGCCGTCGCCATCGAAGGGCGGATCGTGGAGGCGGGCGCGCGGCCCAACGGCGTAAGGCTGCTCCTGGCCCCGACGCGCATCGAGGGCTGGCAGGGTGCCTTGCCGCGCCGGCTGCGGATCACCTTCTCGGCGCGCCTCGCCGACCCCGACGTTCGGCCCGGACGCATCGCCTCCTTTCGCGGCGTGCTGCTGCCCATCCCGGCGCCGGCGGCCCCCGACGCATTCGACTTTCAGCGTCAGGCCTTCTTCCAGGGGCTGGGCGGGCTGGGCTACGCGACGGCACGGCTGCGGACGGCGGCGGCACCGCAAACTGGCGGCGCGCTCGAATGGGTCGAGGGCCTGCGCCACGACATCACCCAACGCATCCGCACCGCCATCGGCGGCCCCGCCGGAGCGGTCGCCGCCGCCCTGGTGACCGGCGAGCGCACCGCCATACCGGAGGAGGTCAATGCCGCGATGCGCGACACCGGCCTCGCTCATCTGCTTTCGATCTCCGGCCTGCATTTCAGCCTCGTCGCGGGCCTCGTATTCACCGGCCTGCGCGTGCTCCTGGCGATGGTTCCAGCGCTGGCGTTGCGGTTTCCGATCAAGAAATGGGCGGCCGCCGCGGCGATCGGGGCCGCCTTCTTCTACCTGCTGCTGTCCGGCGCGGACGTGCCGACGCAAAGGTCCTTCCTGATGATCGGGATCGTCTTTCTCGCCGTCCTCGTCGACCGCGAGGCGATCTCGCTTCGGCTCGTCGCCTGGGCTGCCGCGGCGATATTGCTGGTCCTGCCCGAAGCGCTGATGGGCGCCAGCTTCCAGATGTCCTTCGCCGCCGTCCTCGCCCTGGTCGCCGCCTACGAGGGCGGCCGCGACCGCATCCGGCGGCTGCGCCAGGGCACGCCCCTCGGCCGGACCTTGCTCTATGTGGCGCTCGTCTGCCTGACGACGGTGATCGCCACGACGGCGACCACGCCATTCGCGCTCTATCATTTCAATCGCTTCGCCGCCTACGCGCTGCCGGCCAACCTGATCGCCGTGCCGCTCACCAGCTTCTGGGTGATGCCATGGGCGGTGATCGCGGTGCTGGCCATGCCGCTCGGCCTGGAGGCATGGCCGCTGGCGGCCATGGGCTGGGGGGTGGAAGCGATCATCGCCGCGGCCACCTGGATCGCCGCATGGCCCGGCGCCGCATGGACGGTCCCGGCGATGCCGGCCTGGGGCATCGCGCTCTTCTGCGCGGGCGGCCTGTGGCTCTGCCTGTGGCGGCAGCGGATGCGCTGGTGGGGTGTGCCGGTCGCCTTCCTGGGGCTGCTCTCGATTTCCCTGCCGCACCCGCCGGATCTGCTCGTCGACGCCGATGCGCGGGCGGTGGCGGTTCGCGGTCCCGCCGGCTATTGGATCTTCGAGGAGCGGCCGGCGCCGATCGTCGTCGAGACGTGGCTGCGCCGGGCTGCATTCGATCGCCTCGGTTGGCCCGACGGCGGCGCCGACCCGACCGCCCTGCCGCGCTGCGACGACCGCCTCTGCCGGCTGCGCCACGGCGCGGAGCGCATCGCCATCGCCCGCACGCGCAACGCGCTCACCGAAGCGTGCCGCACCGCCGACGTGGTCATTGCGCTGGTGCCGATGCGCTGGGATTGCGGTCGTGGCGTACTGGCGATCGATCGCAGCGACCTGGAACGGTCGGGCGCGCACGCGCTCCGCCTCGGCGGCGAACGGCAGGTGCGGACCACCGCAGCTCAGCGCGGCCGGCGACCCTGGGTAGGGTCGGCCGCGGCCGGCGAGGGTCAGTAGCGGCGCATCAGCCCGACGAGGCGTCCCTGCACCCGTACGCGGTCCGGCCCGAAGATACGCGTCTCGTAGGCCTTGTTGGCGGGCTCGAGCGCGATCGAGGCGCCCTTGCGGCGCAGGCGCTTGAGAGTGACCTCGTTCTCGTCGACGAGCGCCACGACGATGGCGCCGTTGTCGGCGGTATCGCAGCGCTGCACGATGATCGTGTCGCCATCGACGATCCCTGCGTCGACCATCGAATCGCCGGCCACCTCCAGCGCATAGTGCTCGCCCTTGGCGAGCATGCTCGCCGGCACGTCGATCGCACGCTGGTTATCGCGCAGGGCCTCGATCGGCGTGCCCGCCGCGATCTTGCCCCAGAGCGGCAGCGACACGGGCTCGCCCGCCGTGGCCGCGGCATCGGTCTGCGACCCGGAGAGCGCGGGCCGGAAGTCCCCCTTGATGACCGTCGGGCGAAAGCCGCGCCGCGGCGCGGCGCCGGCCGCCACCGCCATGCCCTCGACGGCGGCATCGTCGGGAAGGCGCAGCACCTCGAGCGCGCGTGCCCGATGGGGGAGGCGGCGGATGAAGCCACGCTCCTCGAGCCCGGTGATCAGGCGGTGGATGCCCGACTTGGACCGCAGCCGTAGCGCCTCCTTCATCTCGTCGAACGACGGCGAGACCCCGGACTCCCGGAGCTTGCGGTTGATGAAGGTCAGCAGTTCGAATTGCTTGCGCGTCAGCATGGTTCCCCGCCCCCGGGCTCCAATTCTGGGGGGCTTATCCACAGGCACCCCAAGATATGGAACAAAACCGAAACCCCGACGCATGTTCTAGTTTGGTTCCCCGGATTCGTCAAGGAAACCCTTGGATTCCCCGAGGTTTGTCGGTCAGCGCGCCTGGAGGACCGCTTCGCAGGCGGCGGGCAGCGGCTTGGGCGGGGTCGGCTCGCGTGGCTTGAGGCGCTCCGCCAGGGCGCGCAGCGCGTCGGCCGAGAACCACCAGGCGAGGTCGCGGTCGCAGCCGTCGCCGGGCGGCGGCGGTGCCTGCTCCTCACACTGCGGCTGCCCGGCCGGGCAGGCGAGGCGGACATGGAAATGCATGCTGTGGCCCCACCAGGGGCGCACACGCCTCAGCCACCGCCGGTCCCCGGTGACGCGCAGGCAGAGGGCCTGCTTGATCGCCGGGTTGACGAGGACACGGTCGACGCCGGGCCGGGTCGCCGCGAAGTGCAGCAGCGCCATCTCGGCCGCACCGAAGCGCGCCGGGTCGACGGCCTTGCCGTTGGGCAGCAGCATGTCGACGGCGAGCGGCTGCTCGCGCTCGACCGGCCCGAGCGGCGCCGCCGTGCGTCGGAACCAGACATCCACGTCGAGGCCGCTCTGGTGGCTGGCATGCCCGCCCGGCATCGGGCCGCCACGCGGCTGCCCCATGTCGCCCACCAGCAGCAGGCCGATCTTCTCCGCGACCGCGAAGCGGCCCAGCGACTGGACGAGCGCGATCGTATCGGGATGGCCGTAGTTGCGGCGGCGGCCGACCCGCAGCGCCTGATAGCCGATCCCGTCGGCCGGCAGTGCCACCGCGCCGCCGATGCAGCCATGGGCGGTACGCCCGATGATCTCGGGCTTGCCGGTCGAGGGCGTGGTCACGGTCGTCCAGGCCGCCGGCTCGGACGCGGCTGCGGGCCCGGCCAGCAGCGACCAGAGGACGAGGGCGGTCAGACGGGTCACAGCGCCCCGAAGCCGCCGGTCAGCCGGATGATCCGCACGGCCTCGCCCGCCTTGGCGGGCGGCGCGTGGGGCGGGCGGATGAGAAGGCAGTCGGCGGATGCCAGCCGCGACAGGTTGGAGCTGTCCTGGACGGGGAAGGGGGTCGCGACGACGCGGCCCTCGGCATCCTGCGACAGGGTGGCGCGCAGATAGTCCTCGCGCCGGTCGTTGACGCCGAGGTCGGCACCGAGCGCCGCCCGCTCCTCGGCCGGCCCGGCGTCGGGCAGGCCGAGCAGGGCCGCGATCGCCGGCCTGAGGAAGAGCACGCCGCAGACCAGGGCCGAGACGGGATTGCCCGGCAGCCCCAGCATCGGCACGCCGCGGATCCGGCCGAACATCAGTGGCTTACCCGGCCGCATCGCGATCTGCCAGAAGTCGAGGGTCAGCCCCTCCTCGCCGAGCACGCTGCGGATCAGGTCGTGCTCGCCGACCGAGGCGCCGCCGGTGGTGACCAGCAGGTCCGACCCGGTCGCCGCCGCTGCGAGCGAGCGCAACGACTCGCGGTCGTCGCGGGCGATGCCGAGGTCGATCGGCTCGCCGCCCATGGCACGCACGAAGGCGGCCAGCGCCAGGGCGTTCGAGCTGACGATCTGGTTGGGGCCGATCGGGTCGCCCGGCATCACGATCTCGTCGCCGGTCGGCAGGATCGCCACCCGCGGCCGCCGCCGCACGCGCAGCCATGGCACGTTCATGGCGGCAGCGAGCCCCACGTCGCGCGGCGTCAGCAGCCGCCCGGCCCGGATCCCGGCCTCGCCCGCGCGGAAGTCGAGCCCGGCGCGGCGGACGTAGCGCCCGGCCGGGGCACCCTCGCGCACCGTCACCACGTCGCCGTCGAGGTCCGCGTCCTCCTGGATCACCACGGCGTCGGCGCCCGCCGGCAGCGGCGCGCCGGTGAAGACGCGAACCGCTTCGCCCGGACCGATCTCGCCCTCATGGTGCCGGCCGGCCGGGACATAGCCCACCTGCCGCAGGCGCGCCGGGACGGTCGCGACGTCGGCCGCGCGCACGGCCCAGCCGTCCATCGCCGACATGTCGGCCGGCGGCTGCGTCGTGCGGGCGACCACGTCAGCTGCCAGCACCCGGCCGAGACTTTCGACGACACCGACCTGCTCGGCCGGCAGCGGCGACAGTGCCCCGACGATGCGCCGGCGCGCTTCCTCGACCGAGATCATCAGGAGGCCTCGAATGTTCCCGACTTGCCGCCGGACTTGTGCACCAGGCGGATGTCCGAGATGCGCATGCCGCGGTCGACCGCCTTGCACATGTCGTAGACCGTGAGCGACGCCACGGAAACCGCCGTCAGCGCCTCCATCTCGACCCCGGTGCGGCCGCGCGTGCGGCAGGTCGCGGCGATGTCGACCGCATTGCGCACGGGGTCACAGGTGAGATCGAGCCTGACCGAGGTCAGCGGCAGAGGGTGACAGAGCGGCACGAGGTCGGCCGTGCGCTTGGCGGCCATGATCCCCGCCAGCCGGGCGATCGCGAGGACGTCGCCCTTCTCGACCGTGCGATCCACGATCCGCCGCAGCGTCGCCGCCTCCATCAGCACCGAGCCGCGGGCGGTGGCGGTGCGGTCCGTCTCGTCCTTGGCCGAGACGTCGACCATCACGGCCGCACCGTCGGCGTCGAAATGGGTGAGGCCGCTCACGCGGCCTGCTCCACCGCCGGCTCGAGGATGGCGCGCGTGGCCGCGACGACGTCCGCCTGGCGCATCAGCGATTCACCGATGAGAAAGGCGCGCGCGCCGACGCGCGTCATGCGGGCGAGGTCGGCGGGCGTGAACAGGCCACTCTCGGCCACCAGCAGACGATCCGACGGAACGTCGGGAGCGAGCTCCTCTGTTACCGCAAGATCGACCGACAGTGTCTTGAGATTTCTGTTGTTTATTCCGATCATCCCGCTCGGCAGGCGGAGTGCCCGCTCCAGCTCGGGGCGGTCGTGGACCTCGACCAGCACGTCCATTCCCCAGAAGGTCGCCGCGGCTTCGAGCTCCGCGGCGCTCGCGTCGTCGAGGGCCGCCATGATCAGCAGGATGCAGTCCGCACCCAGGGCCCGCGCCTCGGCGATCTGGTAGGGGTCGAGCATGAAGTCCTTGCGCAGGACCGGCAGGTCGACCGCCGCCCGTGCCGCGACGAGGTAGTCGTCGCTGCCCTGGAAGTAGGGGATGTCCGTCAGCACGGACAGGCAGGCCGCGCCGCCGTCGCGATAGGCGCGGGCCAGCGCCGGCGGGTCGAAGTCCGGGCGGATCAACCCCTTGCTCGGGCTCGCCTTCTTGATCTCCGCGATCAATGCCGGGCGGCCGGATGCCGCCTTCGCGCGCAGGGCAGCGGCGAAACCGCGCGGCGACGAGGCATCCTTCGCCGCAGCCTCCACCGCGCCCAGCGGCCGCTCGCGCCGCCGCTCCGCAATGTGGCGGCGTTTGTCGTCGCAGATCCTGGCGAGCACGTCGCTCATGCGGAGCGCCCTCTGTTGGTAATGGCGACCAGGCGCCGAAGAACCGCGTCGGCAGCACCAGAATCAATGGCTTGTGCTGCGATCTTCGCACCATCTTCCAGGGAAGCCGCCCGATCGGCGACGATCAGCGTCGCCGCCGCCGAATAGATTACGATGTCCCGGAAGGGGCCATGCACACCGTCGAGCATCGCACGCATGGTGCGCGCGTTCTCCTCCGGGTCGCCGCCCTTGAGGTCGGCCGGCCGCGCACGGAAGAGACCCGCCATCTCGGGACCGACCTCGAAGACCTGGATGCGCCCGTCCTTCAGCTCGGCCACCGTCGACGGACCCGTCGTCGTCAGCTCGTCGCTGCCGTCCGAGCCGTGGACGACCCACGCGCGCTCGGCGCCGAGGCGCTGCAGCACCTCGGCGACCGGGCGCACCCATTGCGGCGCGAACACGCCGACGAGCTGGCGGCGTACGCCGGCCGGGCTGCTGAGGGGGCCCAGTAGGTTGAAGATGGTGCGCGTGCCGAGCTCGATGCGGGTCGGTGCGACGTGGCGGGTCGCCGCATGATGGCGGGGCGCCATGAGGAAGCCGACGCCGGCTTCGCGGATCGATTCCTCGACCAGGGACATGTCGCAGTCGAGGTCGACGCCGAGGCGGCTGAGCACGTCCGCGG
>JBFWXJ010000111.1:0-15070 GCA_050187535.1 Alphaproteobacteria bacterium
CGCCCAGATCTCCTCGCCCAGACCCTGTTCGCCCCAGACGAGCAACGTCTCGTCGGGCAGCGCCCCGCCGTCCCAGGCGGGTTGGGGGAACGGCCGCGGCGGCGCGCCGGAGAGCGACCAGCGCAGTTCTAGATCGGCGATCGCCGCATCCAGCCGCCCCGCGCGGAACAGCGACATCAGCAACTGGGGCGAGCCGAAGCCCCGTTCGGCGCGGCGCGCCAGCGCACGCGCGATCGTCCGGGCGGCATCCTCCGGCCGGCCGGCCGCGTCCTCGACGTCGGCCAGCATCGCCATGATCTCGAGATCGCCCGGATCGGCCGCGAGCGCCGCCTCGGCCGCCGTGATCGCCTCGTCCCACCATCCCGCTTCCTGGAGCAGCTGGACCAGCCGCGGCGCGCCCGCACGCGGGTTGGCGGCACGCGCCATCGCCGCGCGCGTATCGGCGATCGCGAGCGGAAGGTCGCCCTGGCGGTGGGCCACCTCGGAGCGGCCGAGCCAGGCGGCCGGCTCGTCGGGCGCGGCGCGCACGAAGGCGTCGGCGACGGCGCGCGCGGTGTCGATGCGCTCGGCCTTGCGCAGCTCCCGGACGAGGCCCGCCAGCATCGGCGCCGCCGCGCGCGGCACCGCGCCATGGGCGGTCGCCGCCAGTGCCGCCGCGGCCGCTCCGTCCCAATCTCCCCGGCGCGCTGCCGCGGCTGCCGCGGCGAATGCGGATTCCATCGCCGCCTCTCTCGCATGCCGGCCGCGGCCCCGGCAACGCCGCCCCGTTGACGGCGGCTCGGCGTCTTGGTCGACTGCATTCCCCCATCTCGCCCCGCGGAGCCCCCATGGCCCTTTCCGAGCTAACCCGGATGACCGCCGTCGAGGCGGTACGGCGCCTCAAGGCGCGCGAGGTCTCCCCGGCCGAGCTGATCGATGCGGCGCTGGCCCGGATGGCCGAGGTCGAGCCGGCGGTGAACGCGCTACCGACCCTCTGCGCGGAGCGGGCGCGGGCCGCTGCCGTGGCCCTGGCGCACACCGGCGATCCCGATGCCCCCGGCTGGCTCGCCGGCCTGCCGGTCGCGATCAAGGACCTGCTGAACGTGGCGGGCGTCCGCTCGACCCAGGGCTCGCCGATTTTCGCCGACCATGTGCCGCAGCGCTCGGACATCGTCGTCGAGACGCTGGAGCGCTGCGGCGGCGTGGTGCTGGCGAAGTCGAACACGCCCGAGTTCGGAGCCGGCGCCAACACCTTCAACCCGGTGTTCGGCAAGACCCGCAACCCGTGGAACACCAGCCTCACCTGCGGCGGCTCGTCCGGTGGTGCTGCCGTGGCGCTGGCGACGGGCGAAATCTGGCTGGCGTCCGGGTCCGACCTCGGCGGCAGCCTGCGGACGCCGGCCTCGTTCTGCTCGGTCGTCGGGATGCGACCCTCGCCCGGGCGCGTCGCGCGCGGCCCCAACCCGAACATGCAGGACGACCTCGCGATCGAGGGGCCGATGGCGCGCAACGTCGCCGACGTGGCGCTGATGCTCGACGCCATGACGGGCCGGCACCCGGAGGACCCGCTGTCCATCCCGGCGCCGGCCCGGCCCTTCCAGGAGGCGGTCGCCCGGCCGCGCCGGCCGGCCCGTGTCGCCTGGTCGCGCGACCTGGGGTTCCTGCCGGTCCATCCCGAGGTCGCCGCCGTCGCCGAGCGGGCCGCCCGCCGCTTCGAGGCGCTGGGCATCCCCGTCGATGAGGTGACGCCCGACTTCTCCGACGCGCGGGAGATCTTCCAGACGCTGCGCGCGCTCTTCTTCGTCACCGACAAGGCCGAACTGCTGCGCACCCGCCGCGACCAGCTGAAGCCCGATGTGGTGTGGAACATCGAGAAGGGCATGAAGCTGGACTGCGACGCGGTCGGCCGCGCCATCCGCGCCCGCTCGGCCCTGCTCGGCCGGCTCGCGCGGTTCTTCGCCGTCTACGACATCCTGCTGACGCCGACCGTCATCGTGCCGCCGTTCGACGTCGAGATGATCTATGTCCGCAAGGTCGGCGGCGTCGAGTTCGACAACTACGTCGACTGGTTCTCCATGACCTATGCGCTGAGCCTGACGCGCGCACCCTCCCTTTCGTTGCCCGCCGGCTTCCTCGCCGACGGAAGGCCGGTCGGCCTGCAGATGCTGGCGCGTCCCTACGACGAGGCGGGGCTGCTGTCGGCCGCTGCCCTGGCGGAGGCGGCGATCGGTGGGGGCGGCGTTCCCATCGACCCCCGCCCCGGCCCGGTGCTGGGAGCCGACTGGGTGGGCTGACGCGGTCGAAGGCGGCCGTGTTCGCCGCGCCGCGGGACCGGCCCGCAGCGCGATTCTGCCGCACTTGTCAGCAATCCGTGCGCTCTCTATAAGCACTCGATTGTGCGCTGCACAATGGCGCGCCACAGCGGAACGGCCGATCATGGACGACGTGCGTGCCCGCCTCGACGACCTCGCGGGCTTCTATCTGGAGGATCTCTCGGTCGGCATGACGGCGCGCATGGCGCGCACCGTGACCGAGGCCGACATCGTGCTCTTCGCCGGCGTCTCGGGCGACACCAATCCCCTGCACCTCAACGAGGTCTATGCCAAGGGGACGATGTTCCGCGGCCGCATCGCCCACGGCATCCTGACCGCCAGCCTGATCTCCGCCGTGTTCGGCACGCGCCTGCCGGGGCCGGGGGCGGTCTATGTCAGCCAGAACCTGCGCTTCAAGGCGCCCGTGCGGGCCGGCGACACGGTCGAGGCGCGGGTGACGGTCGCCGACATCGTGCCCGAGAAGAAGCGCGTGACGATGCACGCGGTGTGCAGCGTCGGCGATCGCGTGGTCGTCGACGGCGACGCGGTGCTGATGGTCCCGTCGCGCGAGGTCTGACGGCGGTACCTGCCCGGTCGGCTTGCGCCGGGCGCGCCCGCGTCTAAGTTAGGCCGGTTTTCCGGGGTCGAGGACGCCGACGGGGCGATGCGCATCATCCGGCATTGGGACGAGCCCGCGGCGCGGCTGGGGGCGGTGGTGGCGCTCGGCAACTTCGACGGGGTGCATCTGGGCCACCAGGCCGTGATCGCGGCCGCCCGGCGGATCGCGGAGGGGCTGGGCGCGCCGGCCGGGGTGCTGACCTTCGAGCCGCATCCGCGCCAGCTCTTCCGACCGGACGATCCGCCCTTCCGCCTGACTCCCTTCCGCATCAAGGCGCGGGCGATGGAGGCCCTGGGCCTGGACGTGCTCTACGCGCTGGCATTCGACCGCGAGTTCAGCCGGCACTCGGCCGACGCCTTCATCGCCGACATCCTCGTGGCCGGCTTCGGGGTGCGCCATGTCGTGGCCGGCGCCGATTTCGCCTTCGGCCATCGCCGCGGCGGCGACATGGCGCTGCTGGAGCGCCGTGGCCGCGCGCTCGGCTTCGGCGTTTCGACCGCGGCACCCGTGACCGACGGCGAGGGGCCGATCTCGTCGAGCCGCATCAGGAGACTGCTGGAAGAGGGCAAGCCGGCCGAGGCCGCGCGCCTGCTCGGCCGGCCCTGGGAGGTCGAAGGCCGGGTCGAGAGCGGCCATCGCCGCGGCCGCACCATCGGCTTCCCGACCGCCAACATCGACCTGGCCGACTACCTCCGGCCCGCGACCGGCGTCTACGCCGTCGAGGCGCGGCTGGATGCGCCCGATTCCCCGACCTGGCGCGGCGTCGCCAATTTCGGCCGGCGGCCGACCGTCGACGGCTCGTCGCTATGGCTCGAAGTGCATCTCTTCGACTTCGCGGGCGACCTCTACGGTCGCCACCTGCGGGTCGCCTTCCGCGAATACTTGCGCGGCGAGCGCAAATTTGATGGTTTGGCCGCGCTCACGGCCCAGATCGCGGAGGACGCGGCCCGCGCCCGCGCCCTCCTGGCCGCCTTGCCGGCGGCTGCATCGGCTGCCGGCACATCGATCGGCTGACGCCACCCGCCCGCCCAGAGGACATGATGGCGAAGGACTACAAGGCGACCGTCTTCCTGCCGCAGACCGGCTTCCCCATGCGGGCCGGGCTGGCGCAGCTCGAGCCCCGGCTGCTCGCGCGCTGGCAGGAGATCGGCCTGTTCCACCAGCTCCGCGAGGCCGCCAGGGACCGGCCGAAATTCGTGCTGCACGACGGCCCGCCCTACGCCAACGGCCACCTGCATATCGGCCACGCGCTCAACAAGATCCTGAAGGACGTCATCAACCGCTCGCAGCAGATGCTGGGCAAGGACGCCAACTACGTCCCCGGCTGGGACTGCCACGGCCTGCCGATCGAGTGGAAGATCGAGGAGAAGTACCGGGCGGCCGGCCGCGACAAGGACGCGGTGCCGATCGTCGAATTCCGCCGGGAATGCCGCGAGTTCGCCGAGCATTGGATCGACGTCCAGCGCGCGGAGTTCCGCCGCCTCGGCGTCGAGGGCGACTGGGAGCGGCCCTACCTCACCATGGCCTACGCGGCCGAGGCGCAGATCGCCCGCGAGATCGGCAAGTTCCTGATGAACGGCGGCCTCTTCAAGGGCGCCAAGCCGGTGATGTGGTCGATCGTCGAGAAGACGGCACTGGCGGAGGCGGAGGTCGAGTACCACGACCATACGTCCAACACCGTCCATGTCCGCTTCCCGATCGAGAGCCCGTCGGACCCGGCGCTGAAGGGTGCCGCGGCGGTCATCTGGACGACGACGCCCTGGACGCTCCCCGGCAATCGCGCGATCGCCTACGGCGCCGACATCGACTATGTCGTGCTCGAGGTTGCCGCCGCCGGGGAGGGCAGCCGGGCACGCCCCGGCGAGCGGCTGCTGATCGCGGCCGCCCTGGTGCCGGCGGTGGTCGGTGCCGCCGCCATCGCCGACCACCGCATCGTGGCGACGCTGAAGGGCGAGGCGCTTGCCGGCACGATCTGCCGGCATCCGCTGGCCGGCCAGGGCTATGAGTACGCGGTGCCGATGCTGGCGGGCGGCTTCGTCACGACCGAGCAGGGCACCGGCCTCGTCCATATCGCGCCCGGCCACGGTGCCGACGACTACGAGCTCGGCCTCGCCCACGGCATCACCGCGCCGCAGACGGTGTCGGAGGACGGCAGCTACTACCCGCATGTGCCGCTCTTCGCCGGGAAGCGGGTGCTGGCGCCGTCCGGGAAGAAGGGCGATGCCGACCCGGCGGTGACGTCGGCGATCGAGGCGGCGGGCGGGCTGCTCGCCCGCGGCACGCTCGTCCACTCCTATCCCCATTCCTGGCGCTCGAAGGCGCCGCTCATCTTCCGCAACACGCCGCAATGGTTCATCTCGATGGCGACCAACGGCCTGCGCGACAAGGCGCTGGCGGCCATCGACGAGACCCGCTTCGTGCCGCCGCAGGGCCGCAACCGCCTCTACGGCATGATCGAGACGCGGCCGGACTGGTGCATCTCGCGCCAGCGCGCCTGGGGCGTGCCGATCGCCGTCTTCGTCGACCGGCGGACGGGCGAGCCCTTGCGCGATCAGGCGGTGATCGACCGCATCGCCGACGCCTTCGCCGAGGAGGGGGCCGAGGCGTGGTACGCGAGCCCGCCCGAACGCTTCCTCGGCCCGGGCCGCGACCCGGCCGACTACGAGCAGGTCATGGACATCGTCGACGTGTGGTTCGATTCCGGATCGACCCACGCCTTCGTGCTGGAGCCGCGCAACGACCTGAAGTCGCCGGCCTCGCTCTACCTCGAAGGCTCCGACCAGCATCGCGGCTGGTTCCATTCCTCGCTGCTCGAATCCTGCGGCACCCGCGGCCGGGCGCCCTACGAGGCGGTGCTGACGCACGGCTTCGTCATGGACGAGGAAGGCCGCAAGATGTCGAAGTCGCTCGGCAACGTCACCGCCCCGCAGGAGGTGATCGACGCCTACGGTGCCGACATCCTCCGGCTGTGGGTGGTCAGCGCCGACTATTCCGAGGACCTGCGCATCGGCCCGGAGATCCTGAAGCACCAGGCGGAGATGTACCGCCGGCTGCGCAACACGCTGCGCTACCTGCTGGGGGCTCTCGACGGCTTCGGCGAGGCGGAGCGGGTCGCGGCGGCCGAGATGCCCGAGCTCGAGCGCTGGGTGCTGCACCGGCTCGCGGAGATCGACCGCATCGTCCGCCGCGCGGTCGAAGACTTCGACTTCCACGCCATCTTCACGGCCTTGCACAACTTCTGCGCCGTCGACCTCTCGGCGTTCTATTTCGACATCCGCAAGGACGCGCTCTACTGCGACCGGCCGGATTCGCTGCGCCGGCGCGCCTGCCGCACGGTGCTCGACCGGCTCTTCGACTGCCTGACGGCGTGGCTGGCGCCGATCCTGTGCTTCACCGCCGAGGAGGCCTGGCTCGCCCGCAACGGCGAGGCGGCCGACGTCAGCGTGCATCTGCGCCTCTTTCCCGACATCCCGGCCGAATGGCGCGACGAGGCACTGGCGGCGAAATGGGCGACGGTGCGTGAGGTGCGCCGGGTCGTCACCGGCGCGCTCGAGCTGGAGCGCGCGCAGCGGCGGATCGGGTCCAGCCTGCAGGCGGCGCCGGCCGTCCACATGACCCCGGCGCAGGCGGCCGCCTTCGACGGCCTGTCGCTGGCCGAGATCGCGATCACGTCGTCGGCCGAGATCGTCGCCGGCGAGGCGCTCGAGGCGGCATTCGCGCTCGACGACGTGGCGGGCGTCGCCGTCGTGCCGCGGGCCGCCCAGGGCGGCAAGTGCCAGCGCTGCTGGCGGGTCCTGCCCGAGGTCGGCACCGTCGCCGGCGCGGACGATCTGTGTCGGCGCTGCGCCGATGCGGTCGCCGCCCTGCCGCCGGAGAGCCGCGCGGCATGAGTGGGCGTGTCCTCGGCCTCCTCCTGGCCGTGTTCGTCTTCGTCGCCGACCAGGTGACGAAGACCTGGGCCTTCGACTATCTCGCGGTCCAGGGGCCGCTCGGGCGCGGCCGCGTCGTGCCGGTCACGGACTTCTTCAATCTCGTGGTCGTTTGGAACCGCGGCGTCAGCTTCGGCCTCTTCCAGGGGGACGCCGATGCGGCGCGCTGGGCGCTGGCCGGGCTCGCCACGGTCGTGGCGATCGGGCTCGCCGTGTGGCTGGTCCGCACACGGCAGGTGCTGGTGGCGACCGCCCTCGGCCTCGTCATCGGCGGTGCCATCGGCAACGTCGTCGATCGCGTGCGGCTGGGGGCGGTGTTCGACTTCCTCGACTTCCACGCGATGGGGTATCATTGGCCGGCCTTCAACATCGCCGACGCCGGCATAACGCTGGGCGTCGCGGCGTTGTTGATCGACGGATTGTTCGGCCGGCGCGAAGGGCATAGATAGGCGACATGGAACGGCACGCGACGGGACGCGCACCCATCACCGATCGGGCGCCCGGGAGGGGACGGGCACCCGGAATCGCCCTGCGCATCGCATTCGTCGCCGCGGCGACGGTCACCCTTTCGGCCTGCGGCGGCGGCATCAGCGGGATTCGCCAGCAGCTCGGTCTCGACAAGTCGCCGCCCGACGAGTTCCGCATCGTCGCGCGGCCGCCGCTCAGCATGCCGCCGGAATACGCGCTGCGCCCGCCGCAGCCGGGCGCCCCCAGGCCACAGGAGACCCCGGTCGTCGACCGTGCGCGCCAGACCGTCTTCCGCGCGGAACCGGCGGCGGGCAGCGGGCAGCCGCAGATCGCGGCGACCGGTGGCGCCAGCGGCGGCGAGACGGCGCTCCTGCGCCAGGCCGGCGCCGACCGCGCCGACCCCAATATCCGCGAGACGCTGAACCGCGAAGGCATCCGCATGGAGCAGCCCGATCGCGGCTTCGTCGAGCGGCTGGCGTTCTGGCGCGACCCGCCGCCGCCCGGCGTCGTCGTCGACCCGACCAAGGAAGCGCAGCGCATCCGTGAGAACCAGGCCCTCGGCCGGGCCGTGACGGAGGGCGAGACGCCGGTCATCCGCCGTCGCCGCCGCGGCCTCTTCGAAGGCATCTTCTGATCGGCTCCGCCGCACGCGGGCTCTGCACCCCGGCCCGGCGCACCCAGTCGGGGTGTGGCCGGCCCGCAGAGCTTCCGCGGCAGCGCGAAAGGACGTCTCCCATGATCCGCAGGCTCGCCGCCGCGCTCGCCTTCCTGGTTCTGGTCATGGCGCCGCCACGGGCGCACGCGGACGCCGCCGCCGATGGGCGACTGGCCCCCGAGACGGCGGTGCTGGCCAACGGGCTGACGCTGGTCGTCGTCGCCAACCCGCGCCTGCCGGCGGTCGCCCACTACGTCTTCTACAAGGCGGGGTCGATCGACGAGCCCTGGGGCAAGTCGGGCATCGCCCATTTCCTCGAGCACATGATGTTCAAGGGCACGCCGACGGTGCCCGACGCCGCCTTCTCGCGCGTCATCGCGCGCAATGGCGGCCGCGACAACGCCTTCACCACCTACGACTACACCGGCTACTACCAGCTCGTGCCGGCCGACAAGCTGGCGATGGTGATGGAGATGGAGGCCGACCGCATGGTCAACCTCGCCTTCACCGGCGAGCAGCTCGACTCCGAGCGCCGCGTCGTACTGGAGGAGCGCTTCTCGCGCACCGACAACAGCCCGGCCGCGCTGCTGCGCGAGCAGACGCGGGCCGCCTTCTTCCTCAACCACCCCTACCGCTTGCCGGTGATCGGCTGGGAGCACGAGATCCGCGGTCTCGGCCACGCCGACGTGCGGCAGTTCTACGACCGCTGGTACGCGCCCAACAACGCCATCGTCGTCGTCGGCGGGGCCACCACCATGGCGGAGGCGCGCGCCATCGCGGAGCGCACCTACGGCCGCATCCCGGCGCGCCCGCTGCCCGAGCGCACCGTGACCACGGAGCCGCCGCGCGTCGCCGAGACCCGCGTCGAGATGACCAGCGACCGGGTACGCCAGCCCTATGTCTCCCGTGCCTACATGGCGCCCAGCCTGCTCTCGGGCGAGGCGAAGCATGCCTATCCGCTGGAGGTGCTGGCGACGGTGCTGGGCAGCGGCGCGGCGAGCCGGCTCAACCGCGCGCTGGTGCTGGAGAAGCGCCTCGCGGTCTCGGCCGGCGCCGGCTACGACTCCGCCCAGCGCGGCCCTGCCTCGTTCAACATCTACGCGACGCCGCGCCAGGACGTACCGCCGGCTGCGGTGGAGGCTGCCCTGCAGGCCGAGATCGACAAGGTCGTGAAGGAGGGCGTGACCGACGCCGAGGTCGCGCGCGCCATCCGCCGCGTCCAGGATTCGACCGTCTACGCCAAGGACAGCCTGTCCGGGCCGGCGCGCATCGTCGGCAGCACGCTCGCCATCGGCCTGCCGGTCGAGGAAGTCGATGCCTGGCCGGAGCGCATCGGGGCGGTCGACGCGGCCGCGATCCTCGCCGCCGCCCGCCACGTCTTCCGCGAGGAGAACGCCGTGACCAGCATCCTCCTGCCCAAGCGCGGGCAAGGCTCGTGAGCATGGGACGCGCGTCTCGCCTCGCCGGCGTCGTCGTCGCCCTGCTGCTGGTGACGGCGGCGACCTTCCTGCCGTCTCCGGTGCGGGCAGCGGTCGAGCGGGTGGTTAGCCCCGGCGGTATCGAGGCGTGGCTGCTGACCGACCGCTCGCTGCCGATCCTGGCGATCTCCATGAGCTTCCGCGGCGGCTCCGCCCAGGATGCGGCCGGCCGGGACGGCGCCACCGACATGATGGCGCAGGCGCTGACCGAAGGGGCGGGGGAGCTCGACTCCGAGGCGTTCCGCAGCCGGCTGGAGGACCTGGCCACCAGTCTCTCCGTGTCGGCGGGACGCGATTCGGTCGAGGTCTCCCTGCGCACGCTGACCCGCTACCGCGGCGACGCCCTCGCCATGCTCCGGCTGGCGCTGATCGAGCCGCGCTTCGACGCCGACGCGGTCGAGCGCATCCGCGAGCGGCAGCTCTCCGGGCTCGCCCGCGCAGCGACTTCGCCCGGCGACGTCGCGCGCGCCACGTGGTGGCGCACGGCCTTTCCCGGCCATCCCTACGGACGGCGCGCGGCGGGCACGCCCGAGTCGGTCAAGGCGATCACCGCCGACGACCTCAAGGGCGCGTGGCGCGACCAGCTCGCCCGCGACACGCTCAAGATCGGCGTCGTCGGCGACATCGACGCCGCCACGCTGGGCCCGTTGCTGGACGCCGTGCTGGCCGGGATGCCGGCCGCGGCCAAGCTGACCCCGGTGCCCGACGCCGTGCCCGGCGGCGCCGGGGACGTCGTCATCGTCCGTCAGCGCCAGAGCCAGAGCGTCGTCGTCTTCGGCGCCCCCGGCATCGCGCGGACCGATCCCGACTACGAGGCCGCCCACCTCGTCAACTACGTGCTGGGCGGCGGCGGCTTCAGCGCGCGGCTGATGCGCGAGGTGCGCGAGCGCGGCGGCCTCGCGTATTCCGTATCGACCGGGCTCGGCACGCTGGAGAGCGCCTCGCTGATGCAGGGCAACCTCGGCACCGCCAATGCCGCGGTCTCCCGTTCGATCGCCCTGGTCCGCCAGGAGCTGGGCCGCATGGCCGCCGACGGCCCGACCGCGGCCGAGTTGGCCGACGCCAAGGTCGCCGTCGTCGATTCCTTCCCGCTCAACCTCGATTCGACGGGGCGGATCGCGGCCTTCCTCGTCGCCATCCAGCGCGACGGCATGCCGATCGACTACATGGAGACACGAGCCGCCCGCTTCCGCCGCGTCACGCTGGAAGATGCGAGGCGCGTCGCCGCCCGCCTGCTCGACCCCGCTAAGCTGCTGTTCGTGGTCGTGGGCGAGCCCGAGAACCTGGCGGCGACCCGCCCGGCGCCCGATCCGAGCTGACCCCGGGAGAGCCCCGATGCCCCCCGCCATTCCTTTCGCGATCGACGATTCGGCGGCCTACGGCGCGGCCGCGAACGCCATCGACCGGGCTGCCTTCGCCGCCCGGCTGGAGGCCGGGCGCGGGGCGCTGGAGCGTTTGCGCGCACGCCGCGACGACGGCTCGCTGCCGCTCCTGCGGCTGCCCGGGCGCCGCGACGACCTGCCGGAGCTGGCCGAGCTGGCGCAGCGCATGCGCCGGCGCACGACGGACGTGCTCGTGCTGGGCACCGGCGGATCCAGCCTCGGCGGGCAGACGCTCTACGCGCTGGCCGACCAGGGCTTCGGCCCGCCCGCCGGCAGCCCGCGCATCCATTTCCTCGACAACATCGACCCCGCGACCTTCGCCGCACTGACGGCGGCGGTCGATTTCCGCCGCGTCCGCATCCTCGCGATCTCCAAGTCGGGGGGCACCGCCGAGACCCTGATGCAGCTCCTGACGCTGCTGCCGCATCTGGAGAAGGCAGTGGGTCCGGAGGGCGTCGCCGAGCGGCTGGTGGCGGTCACCGAGGCTGCCGACAACCCGCTGCGCCGGCTGGCGACGCGGCTCGGCGCGACGGTGCTGGAGCATGATCCCAAGGTCGGCGGCCGCTACTCGGTGCTCTCGCTGGTCGGCCTGCTGCCGACGCTGATCGCCGGCCTAGACGCTGCCAAGGTCAGGGCCGGGGCGGCGGCGGTGCTCGATGCGGCCCTGGCGGCCGAACCCGCGGACTGCGCGCCGCTCGCCGGGGCCGCCCTCAACGTCGCCCATGCCGAGGCCGGCCGGCCGATCACCGTCCTCATGCCCTATGTCGACCGGCTCGCCCATTTCGGCCTGTGGTTCCGCCAGCTCTGGGCGGAGAGCCTGGGCAAGGACGGGCACGGGACGACACCGGTCAGGGCCATGGGCACGGTCGACCAGCACAGCCAGCTCCAGCTCTACCTCGCCGGGCCGGCCGACAAGCTCTTCACCGTCATCGTCGCCAGGGCCGCCGGCAAGGGCGACCGGGTGCCGGCGGCGCTGGCCCGCGACGAGGCGCTGGGATACCTCAAGGGCCGGCGCATGGGCGACCTGCTCGATGCCGAGCAGCGCGCCACGGCGCAGACCCTGGCGCGCAACGGCCGGCCGGTCAGGGTCTTCGCGCTGGACCGGGTGGACGAGCGGACGTTGGGCGGTCTCTTCATGCACTTCATGCTGGAGACCATCCTGGCCGCCGACCTGCTGGGCGTCGATGCCTTCGACCAGCCGGCGGTCGAGGAGGGCAAGGTGCTGGCGCGCGAGTATCTCGGCGCCGCCTGACGCCGGCATGGCCGTCCGCCTCCTTCCGCCCGTCGTCGTCAACCGCATCGCGGCCGGCGAAGTCGTCGAGCGGCCGGCGGCCGCGGTCAAGGAGCTGGTCGAGAACGCGCTCGACGCCGGGGCGACCCAGGTCACGGTGACGCTGGCCGAGGGCGGACAGGCGCTGATCGTCGTCGTCGACGACGGCCACGGCATGGATGCCGACGACCTGGCGATGGCGGTCGAGCGGCACGCCACCTCGAAGCTGCCGGACGACGACCTGATGCGGGTCGCCACACTCGGCTTCCGCGGCGAGGCCCTGCCGTCGATCGGTGCGGTGGCGCGGCTCGCGATCACCAGCCGCCCGCGCGGCGCCGACGGCGCCTGGCGGCTCCTCGTCGAGGGCGGCGACAAGGGGGCGCCGGGGCCGGCCGCCCACCCGCCGGGGACGCGGGTCGAGGTGCGCGACCTCTTCTACGCCACGCCGGCGCGCCTCAAGTTCCTCAAGTCTCCTCGCACCGAGCGCGAGCATGCGGTGGATGCGGTGCGCCGCCTCGCCATGGCCCATCCGCGCGTCGGCTTCGCGGTCCTGGAGGATGGCCGGGCCCTGCTGCGCCTGGCCGGCGAGAGCGCGATGCTCGACGACGGGCCGGCGCGCCTCGCCCGGCTGGGGCAGGTGTTGGGGCCGGCGTTCCGCGACAACGCCGTGCCGGTCGCAGCACTGAGGGAAGGGCTGCGGCTGACCGGGTTCGCGGGGCTGCCGACCTACAGCCGTGCCACGGCCGGCGAGCAGTACCTCTTCGTCAACGGCCGGCCGGTGCGCGACAAGCTGCTGCTGGGCGCCGTGCGCGGCGCCTATGCCGACGTGCTGGCGCGCGACCGCCACCCGGTCGTCGCCCTCTTCCTCGACCTTCCGGGCGAGGATGTCGATGTCAACGTGCATCCCGCCAAGACCGAGGTCCGCTTCCGCGACACCGGCCTCGTCCGCGGGCTCGTCGTCGGCGCCCTCAAGCACGCCCTGGCGGCGGCCGGCCATCGCGCGGCCACCACCGTGTCGGCGGCGGCACTGGGGGCGTTCCGCCCGGAGGCGGACTACCGGCTGCCGTCGGGCGGAGGGGCCGGCGGCGCGCTCCCGCGCGGGCTGGCGGAAGCGGTCGCGGCCTACCATGCGCCGGCGGGGCCGGCCGGCCTCGGCTTGGCGCTGCCGCGCGTGGCGCCGGTGCCGGCCGATCCGGCGCCGCCGCCCGCCGACGGGCCGCTGGGCGCGGCGCGTGGCCAGCTCTTCGGCACCTACATCGTCGCCGAGACGGCCGACGCGCTCGTCCTCGTCGACCAGCACGCGGCCCATGAGCGTCTCGTGCACGAGCGCATGAAGGCCGCCCTCGCCTCGTCCGGGGTGCGGCGCCAGGCGCTGCTGCTGCCCGAGGTGGTCGAGCTCGAGGCCGCTGCGGTCGCGCGGCTGGCGGCGCGCGCCGACGAGCTGGCCGAGCTCGGTCTCGTGCTGGAGGGCTTCGGCCCCGGCGCCGTCGTGGTGCGCGAGGTGCCGGCCATGCTGGGCGAGGTCGACGTGCGCGGCCTCGTGCGCGATCTCGCCGACGAGCTGGCGGAGCTGGGGCAGGCCTTCTCCCTCAAGGAGCGCCTCGACGCGGTGAGTGGCACGCTCGCCTGCCATGGCAGCGTGCGCGCCGGCCGGCGCCTCTCGGCCGAGGAGATGAACGCCCTGCTGCGCCAGATGGAAGCCACGCCCAACAGCGGGCAGTGCAATCACGGCCGGCCGACCTACATCGCGCTGAAGCGCGCGGACATCGAGCGTCTCTTCGGCCGTCGCTAGTGCCCGAATCCGCCGAGCCGCCCGTCCGCCGGGCGGGCCCGACGATCCGCCTCGAAGCCTGCCTGGCGGCAGATGACGACGGGGGCCGGGCGGCGCGCGCGTGGAAGGCGACGCTGGCGGAGACCGGCTTTCCGCATCTCGCCGTCGAGTGCGGCGACGATACCGGCGAGCGCGGCGAGACGATCGTGCTGCGGCAGATCGGGGCGGGACTGCCGGCATCGGTGCGGCCGCACTGCCGCCTCTCCGTCGGGCTCTGGGACCCGCGGATCGACGAGCCGGTGCCCGAGGAATGGCGGCGCGCAGCGCCCGCCGACGAGATCTGGGTCCCGAGCCGGCAGGTCGCCGCAGCGGCCGCGCCGGCGCTGGCGGTCCCCGTCGTCGCGATCCTGCCGGCCGCGCTGCCGCCGACGGCGCCGCCGGATCGTGCCGGCCTCCGCCTCCCGCAGGAAGCACTCCTGTTCGCCGCAGCCGGTGCGGGCGCGCAGGCGGCCCTGCAGGCCTTCGTCGCGGCGTTTCCGGCGCCCGGCGGCGGGGCCGCGCTGGCGCTTGCCGCGACGGGCGCGCCGCGTCTCGCCGCATTGTCCGCCGCCCGGCCGGACATCCGCGTGCTGGCGGACGAAGCCGACGACGCCATCGGGCGCCTGATCGCCGCCTGTGAGGTGTTCGTGGCATTGGACGATGCGGCAACTTTCGGATGGCTTCCGGCGGCCGCGGTCGCTGCCGGACGACCGGTCATCGCCACCGCCGATTTCGCAGCGCGCGACTATCTCCTGGGCGCGGTCATGCCGATCCCGCGCGTCCGCGATGCGGCTCCTGCGGGGTTGGGCCGCTCGCGCCCCGACCTGGCCCAGGCGGCGGCTGCGATGCGCCATCTCGTCGGCGATCGCGCGCTGGTCGCCGCCGTGGCCGCCGCCGCCGCCCGGGCCGGCCGCCGCCTGACGCCGGCCGCGGCGGCGCGCCGCGTGCTCAGGCGCCTGGCGGCGCTCGATCTGGGCGGCCGCCGCCGCACCGGCCGCATGGGCTGGACCCGCAGCGTGGACGGGCATCCCGCGGCCGCGATTTTCGGCCATCTTTCCGATGCCATCGGATACGGCAGCGCGGCGCAGGGGACGGCAGCGGCACTCGCCGCCGCCGGTGTCCGGGCGACGGCCATCGACATTCCCTACTGGTCGGCCGTCCCTGCCGT
>JBFWXJ010000112.1:0-14943 GCA_050187535.1 Alphaproteobacteria bacterium
ACCGTGATCGGGACCCGCGCCGTCTCCAGCAGGCGGCGGCAGACCGCCAGGCTGTCGTCGGGGCTGCCGTCGTTGACGAGCACGATCTCCAGCCCGCCCGGCACCGGCAGCCCGGACAGCGCCTCGACCAGCTCGCCGACCGATGCGGCGCCGTTGTAGACCGGCACCACGACGCTGAGCGTGCAGTTCACTTCGTTCATTCCTTGATCCCCACGGCGAGCACGGAGCCGCCGAACGGCAGGCGGCGCCCGGCGGCGATCCAGCGCCGCTCGAGCCCCACCACGCCCGTGAAGAGCCGCTCCACCGGCTCGGGCGCCAGCCCGACGTCGCTGGTCGCCGTGCCGCCCGGCCACAGCTTGCGGCGGGCGACCATCAGCGGGAAGAGCAGCGTGTTCCAGTAGGTCGTGTGCACGCCGGCGAAGCCGGCCGCGGCGAGCGCGCGGGCGAGCCCGTCGGCGGCATAGCGCCGCGCGTTGTCGACGGCGCGGTCATGGTCGCTGAAGAGCCAGCGATAGGCCGGCAGGTTCAGGATGAGGGCGCCACCCGGGGCGAGGCACCGGCGGACCTCCGCCATCGCCGCGGCCTCGTCGACCCCGGCATGGCACAGCACGTCGGCGCTGACGACGGCGCCCAGGCTCGCCGACGCGAACGGCAGGCGGTCGATCGACCCCACCACGACCGGGCCGCTCCAGCGCTGGCGGGCGCGTGCGCAGGCGAGCGGGTCGCGGTCGAGGCCGACATAGGCATGCTCGGGCATCGCCGACTGGAGCCGGCGCAGCAGCCCGCCCGTGCCGCAGCCGGCATCCAGCACCGGGCGGTCGCCGGGCGGATGCCGTCGGAGCAGGGCCGCGAGGTTGCCGTGCAGGCCGGAGAACCACCACATGCGGTCCTCGACGGCAGCCAGCTTCTCGACTTCGGTCGCGTCCACGCGGATCGGTCTCCGGCTGCACCGGGTGGTTGAACGAGCGCCGGAGCCTAGGCGCCGTGCGCGCATGCGACAAGAACGCCGGCCGCCGCGGCCTATTCCGTCGCGCCTTGCGGGGGTCCCCGGGCTCGCCTACATCACGCCGCCGGACGGTGGACGCGGGACGGGACGAGGATGAACAGACAGGCGGTGCTGGTCACCGGCGGGGCGGGCTATGTCGGCAGTCATGCCTGCAAGGCCCTCGACCGGGCGGGCTTCCTGCCGGTGGTCGTCGACGACCTGCGCCGGGGATTTCGCGAGGCCGTGCGCTGGGGACCGCTGCTGGAGATCGACGTGGGCGATCGGGCGGCGGTCGCCGCGGCCCTGCGCCGGTGGCAGCCGGTCGCGGTGATGCATTTCGCCGCCTTCGCCTATGTCGGGGAGTCGATGGCCGATCCCGGCCTCTACTACCGCAACAACGTCGTCAACACGCTGGGCCTGCTCGACGCGATGGTCGAGACCGGGGTTCGCCGCATCGTCTTCTCCTCGACCTGCGCCACCTACGGCGACCCGATCGCGGTGCCGATCACCGAGGACCACCCGCAGCGGCCGGTCAACCCGTACGGGGAGAGCAAGCTGGCGGTGGAGCGGGCGCTGCACTGGTACGGCGTGTGCCACGGCGTTCAATGGGCGGCGCTGCGCTACTTCAACGCGTCGGGCGCCGACCCCGACGTCGAGATCGGCGAGAACCACGAGCCGGAGACCCATCTGGTGCCGCTGGCGATCGAGGCGGCGTCGGGCGGCGCGCCGCTGCGCGTCTTCGGCACCGACTACCCGACACCCGACGGCACGGCCATCCGCGACTACATCCACGTGGCCGATCTCGCCACCGCCCATGTCGCGAGCCTGCGGCATCTCGCGGCCGGGGGGGCTCCGCATGCCGTCAACCTCGGCACCGGCCGCGGACATTCCGTGCAGGAGGTCATCGAGGCGGTCGCCCGCCGCACGAACCGGCAGGTCGTCGCGGAAAATGCGCCGCGCCGCGCCGGCGATCCGCCGTTGCTGGTGGCCGATCCGACGAAGGCACGGAATCTGCTTGGTTGGGAGCCCGCATGCTCCGACCTCGCAACGATCGTCGACACCGCCTGGCGGTGGCATTCGCGAGGCCGCGACGCCTGAAGAACGGTCATGCACGTCGGATAGAATGTGCAGATGATCTCTTCTTGTGCAGACCCTGCACATTCCTATATCACCGCGCGGGATGCGGGGCGCGGTCATGCGACCACATTCCGCCGACCGGGCGGGCCCGCAATGGCGCCGCGCCGCGGCTTCGTCCTTCGTCGGAGCTTCGCATGGCGCCCAGGTCCCCCTCCCCCCAGGGTCCTTCGCCGCGTCCCCGGCCGCGCGCGGCCGCGACGGAATATCGCGGTGGCGATCACGGATTATTTCCGATTGTCCTGACGTTCTCCCGACGTCGGCCGGCTCCCCCCGGCACCTCTCCCGACAGATTGGGCTGACCCGCGTCATGCGTCTGCAGAACATCGGCATCCTGGCGCTGCTGGCCGCTGCCACCGCCGCCTTCTGGGTAGCCTTCAACCAGCCGCGCACCGAGCCCGGCTGGAACGGCCGGATCACGGGCATCTCCTACAGCCCCTACCGCGCGGGGCAGAATCCGAACGGCGGGCCGCACCCGACGCCGGACCAGATCGACGAGGATCTGCGCATCCTCTCCGAGCGGGTCGACCGCGTCCGCGTCTACTCGACCCAGGACGGCCAGGACGTCGTGCCCGAACTGGCGCAGAAGTACGACATGACCGTCACGCTCGGCGCCTGGGTCGACGACCGCAAGGCGCGCAGCGAGCGCGAGGTTCGCGACGTCGTGCGGCTGGCCCGCACCCACCGCAACGTCGACCGGGTGATCGTCGGCAACGAATCCCTGCTGCGCCGCGAGCTTACGGTTCCGGAGCTCATCCAGTACATCAAGCGCGTCCGCGACCAGATTCAAGTACCGGTCTCGACCGCCGAGACGTGGGACGTCTGGCTCGCCAATCCGCAGCTCGCCGAGGCGGTCGACTTCATCGCCGTCCAGATCCTGCCCTACTGGGACGGCACCGAGATCGACCAGGCGGTGGAATCCGTCTTCGCGCGCTACCAGCAGATGCGGCGCACCTTCCCCGACAAGAAGATCGTGCTCTCGGAAGTGGGCTGGCCCAGCGACGGCCGCATGCGCCTCGATTCGGTGCCGAGCCGCGTCAACCAGGCGAGCTTCGTGCGCCAGTTCCTGGCGCGCGCCGACGACTGGGGCCTCGACTACTACGTGATCGAGGCGTTCGACCAGCCCTGGAAGCACTCGACCGAAGGCGGCGTCGGCGCCTACTGGGGCATCTGGAACGTCGACCGCACCCCCAAGTTCGCCTACCAGGGCCCCCTCCAGGAGCGCCCGGCGTGGCCGATGCTGGCCGGCGCCTCGGTCGCGCTCGGCCTGCTCTTCTCGCTCATCTTCTTCCGCAGCGCCGGGCATCTGCGCTTCGCCGGCCGGCTGCTCTACGCCGGCATGCTGCAGGCGCTCGCCGTCGGCACGGTCTGGGTCGCTTATGTCACCGCGACCAAGTACCTGACCCTAAGCGCGATGGTCGTCTGGGGCATGCTCGTGCTCGCCATGGTCATGCTGGCCGTCATCCTGCTGGCCGAGGGCCGGGAGATGGTCGATGCCTTGTGGACGCGCACGATGCGCCGCGGCTTCCGGCCGATCCGGCCGGACGGCGAGGTCGAGCGGCGCTGGCCGAAGGTCTCGATCCATCTGCCGATCTACAACGAGCCGCCGCAGATGGTGATGCAGACGATCGACAGCCTGCTGCGCCTCGACTACCCGGCGCTGGAGATCGTCGTCGTCGACAACAACACCAAGGACGAGGACGTCTGGCGGCCGGTCGAGGCGTACTGCGCCGACAAGACCGACCGGGTGAAGTTCATCCACGTCCCGCACTGCCCCGGCTTCAAGGCCGAGGCGCTCAACATCGCGCTCGCCCACACCGCGCCGGACGCCGAGCTCATCGGCGTGGTCGACAGCGACTATCTCGTGCAGTCCGACTGGCTGAAGAGCCTCGTCCCCTACTTCGATCGCGCCGAGGTCGGCTTCGTGCAGGCGCCGCAGGACCATCGCGACGCCCATGTCAGCCCGTTCAAGCGGATGATCAACTGGGAGTATGCCGGCTTCTTCAACATCGGCATGGTCCAGCGCAACGAGGACAACGCGATCATCCAGCACGGCACCATGACCGTCATCCGCCGCTCCGCCCTGGAGGCGACCGGCAAGTGGGGCCAGTGGTGCATCGTCGAGGACGCCGAGCTCGGCCTGCGCCTGCTCGAGGCGGGCTGGGAATCGGTCTACGTCAACCATTCCTTCGGCCACGGCCTGTCGCCCGACAGCTTCGCCGGCTTCAAGCGGCAGCGCTTCCGCTGGGCCTACGGCGCGGTGCAGATCCTGAAGCGGCACTGGCGCGCGCTGCTCCCTTGGGACCGCTCGACCAAGCTGACCGGGGCCCAGCGCTACCACTTCGTGATGGGCTGGCTGCCGTGGTTCGCCGATGCGCTCAGCGTCGTGCTGGCCGTGCTGGGCCTCGTGTGGACGGTCGGCCTGCTGGCTGCGCCCAAGCACTTCGACTTCCCGCTCACCATCTTCCTGGCGCCGACGATCGCCGTCTTCGCCTTCAAGCTGATCCGCTTCCTGTGGCTCTATTCGGCCAAGGTGAAGTGCGATCTGGGCGATTGCCTGCGTGCCGGCGTGGCGGGCCTGGCACTCACCTACACCATCGGCTACGCCATGCTGGCCGGCCTCTTCACCCGCAAGCTGCCGTTCATGCGGACGCCCAAGATGGAGAACCGCCCGGCGCTCATCCAGGCGCTCGCCATGGCGCGCACCGAGGCGACCATGCTGGTGCTGCTGATCGCCGGCGCGCTCGCCGTCGGCCTGCGCTTCGGGACGCTCGACCGTGAGGCATGGGTGTGGTCGGCGACGCTGCTGGTGCAGGCGACGCCCTATGCCGCCGCCGTCTACACCGCCGTCCGCGACGCACTGCCGACGCTGGCCAGCTTCGGCCTGCGCAAGCCGGCGATCGGCGGCGGGAACACCTCGTCGGGGGCGGCCGACGCGCGGCCCTGAGCCGCGCGCCCGGCCCGCGCCCCTCGGGAATACCCCGGAATCGAGAAGGCCCGCGGCGGAAGCGCCGCGGGCCTTCCTATTTGATCGCCCCGGCGCTCAGACCACTCGGCTGAGTTCGGCGATGGTGTCCTTGATCCGCAGCTTCTGGCGCTTGAGATCGGTCAGCACGACGTCGTCCGGATGGGGTCGGCTTTCTTCTTCGTCGATCCGCGTGTCGATCGACGAATGCTGCCGACGCAGAGTCTCGATCCGGTCCAGGGTAGCCATCGTGACCTCCGGCTCTGTTACAACCACAATCAAGCATCTGGGAGCGTACGCTCGAATCGCAAGGTCGCCAAGACGATCGCGGTTATGACTGCGCCAGATACGCGAACGTGTTGATAACGCTGCGCGATGCCCGATTTCACGGCACCGCGGCCGCAGCCGCTGCGATCGGCCGCACCCGATCCTGCCATCCCACTCCGAGGCACGCCTCCAGCGCCGCCACGATCGCGTCGGCCGTGGGCCGACCGGACGCCGGCGGCAGGGGCCTCGCCTCCAGCATCAGCAGCTGCAGCCGCTCGGCCTCCAGCTCGCTCGCCTTCACCCGCTCGCGCAGTGCCGCGGCGGCCGCATGGTCCGCGCCGAGATCAGCCTTCATGGCCCGGCGAATCATCCGCAGCGGCCTTACCGTCGCATCGCGCCATGGTGCGACGGCCGCCGCCGCCGCGGTGATCGCCGCCCGGTCGGGCGCCGCGCCCCGCGCCGCCGCCCAGGCACACCACAGCAGCAGCGGCACGTCGACGCCTGCCTCGTCCTGCAGCACGAGGCAGGCCGCCGCGACGCCGGGCGCGCCATAGACGCGACACGCGAAGTCCCAGAGCGTCTCCGTCGTCACGTCGCGAGGCCGGGCGCGTCGCCGAGGCAGATGCCGAGGCCGCGGGCGGTCGCGACGACGGCGCCGTCCGGATCGACGGCCTGATAGTGCTCGATCGCCTGCAGGATCGGCACGTCGCCGACCTGCCGGTTGACCCAGGCGACCATGCGGTCGAAGCGCCCGGCCGCGATCAGCTCGACCGCATGGACGCCGAGCGCGGAGGCCAGCAGGCGGTCGCCGGCGTTGGGCGCGCCGCCGCGCTGGACATGGCCCAGCACCGTCACCCGCGTCTCCGCCCCGGTCAGCGTCCGCAGCCGCTCGGCGACGTAGTGGCCGATGCCGCCATAGGACCCGGCTCCCTGGCGGATCGGGCGCCCCTCCTCGGTCAGGACCGCCTCGGCGACGACGACCAGCGCGAAGCTGCGGCCCCCCCGCTCGACCGCGGCCAGATGCGCGGCGACGGCATCGAGCTCGTAGGGGATCTCGGGAATGAGGATGACGTCGGCGCCGCCGGCGATGCCGGCGGCCAGCGCGATGTGGCCCGCATCGCGGCCCATCACCTCCAGCACCATGACGCGGTTGTGGCTGGCCGCGGTCGGCTGCAGCCGGTCGAGCGCCTCGGTGGCGACCGCCACGGCCGTCTGGTAGCCGATCGCGGTCTCGGTCAGGCCGATGTCGTTGTCGATCGTCTTGGGCACGCCGACCAGCGGGATGTCGCCCTGCCGGGCGAGGCGCCGGAGGATCGCGAGGCTGCCGTCGCCGCCGATGCCGATCAGCGCGTCGAGCCCGAGCATCCGCCAGCCCTCGACCACTTCCATGGACCGGTCGCGACGGCTGCCGTCCGGCATGGGATAGTCGAAGGGATCGCCGTGGTTGGTCGTGCCGAGGATGGTGCCGCCCGCCCGCAGCATCGCGGAGTCGCCCGCGGCACGGTCGAGCGGCGCGGCCATCGGCGGTCGCGCGAGCAGCCCGTGGGTGCCTTGGCGTATGCCCATCACCGTCCAGCCGAGCGTCGCCGCCCGGCGGACGACCGCCCGAATGACGGCGTTGAGGCCGGCGCAGTCGCCGCCGCTGGTCAGGATGCCGATCCGCTTCGCTGCCATGGCGCTCTCCGGTAATATGGCGAACAGTGTGACACAGGCGCGGGCACCGACGGCAAGCATGACGCAGGAGACGAGATGACGGGCGGACTGGACCTCGACGCCATCCGCCGCAAGCTGGAGGCCGTGACGAGCGAGCATCGCGACCTCGACGACGTCATCGAACGGCTCGCGGGCCAGCCGCCGGTGGACCAGCTTCGCCTGCAGCGCCTGAAGAAGCGCAAACTGATGCTGAAGGACCAGATCGCGAAGCTGGAGAGCCTGCTGCTGCCCGACATCATCGCCTGACCCGATATCATCGCCTCAGTCGAGCCGGCTTGCCGCCGCTTCGCGCGTCCCTATAATCCCGCCCCTTTTCCGCGGAACCTCCGGGCATGGACCGTACTCCACCCGTCGTCGGCATCATCATGGGCAGCGTCTCCGACTGGGAGACGATGCGCCATGCTGCGGAAACGCTGGAGACGCTGGGGGTTCCCCACGAGGTGCGCGTCGTCTCCGCGCACCGCACGCCTGAGCGGCTGCACCACTATGCCCGCACCGCCCGCGACCGCGGCCTCAAGGTGGTGATCGCCGGGGCCGGCGGTGCCGCCCACCTGCCGGGCATGGCGGCTGCGATGACGCCCTTGCCGGTATTCGGCGTGCCGGTCGAGAGCCATGCGCTGAAGGGCATGGACAGCCTCATGTCGATCGTCCAGATGCCGGCGGGCGTTCCGGTCGGCACGCTCGCCATCGGGCGCGCGGGCGCCATCAACGCCGCGCTGCTGGCGGCCGCCGTGCTGGCCCTGTCCGACCCGGCGGTCGCCGCGGCGCTCGACGCGTGGCGGATGCGGCAGACCGCCGCCGTGCCCGAGACGCCGCCCCTGCCCGACCGCCCGGCATGAGCAGGGTCATCGCGCCGGGCGCCACGATCGGCGTCCTCGGCGGCGGCCAGCTCGGGCGCATGCTGGCGCTGGCGGCCGCTTCCCTCGGCTACCGTGTCCATGTCTTCACCCCGGAGCCGGATTCGCCGGCCGCCCAGGTCTCGGCCGCGGCCAGCGTCGCGGCCTACGAGGACGCCGACGCGCTGGCCGCCTTCGCCGCCGCGGTCGACGTCGTCACCTTCGAGTTCGAGAACGTGCCGGCGGCGACGGCAGCCCATCTCGCCGCGCGAGTCGCGGTCCATCCGTCGCCGCGCGTGCTGGCGATCGCCCAGGACCGGCTGGCCGAGAAGCGCTTCCTCGAGAGCATCGGCGTCGCCGTCGCGCCGTTCCGGCCGGTCGACGACCGTGCCGGGCTGGATGCGGCGCTGGCGGCGCTCGGCCGGCCGGCGGTGCTGAAGACGGTCCGGCTCGGCTACGACGGCAAGGGCCAGGCGACCATCCGCGCCGGCGACGACGCCGACCGCGCCTTCGCCGCGCTCGGCGGGGCGCCGGGCGTGCTGGAGGCCTTCGTCGACTTCCGCATGGAGGCCTCCGTCATCGTCGCGCGCACGGCGGAAGGCCACACCGCCGCCTACGTGCCGGTCGAGAACCGCCATGTCCAGCACATCCTCGACACCACGATCGCCCCGGCCGACCTGCCGCCCGCCGTGGCGGCCGAAGCCGAGCGGATCGCGCGCCATGTCGCCGAGCGCCTCGACCTCGTCGGGCTGCTCGCGGTCGAGATGTTCGTCGGCCGCGACGACCGCGTCATCGTCAACGAGCTGGCGCCGCGGCCGCACAATTCCGGCCACTGGACGATCGATGCCTGCCGCACCAGCCAGTTCGAGCAGCACGTGCGCGCCGTGTGCGGGCTGCCGCTGGGCTCGCCCGAACGCCATTCGGACGCGGTCATGAAGAACCTCGTCGGGGACGAGGTCGGCCTGTGGCGCGAGGCACTCGCCGATCCGACGGCCAGGCTGCATCTCTACGGCAAGAAGGAAGCCCGCCCGGGCCGCAAGATGGGACCCGTCACCCGGGTCGCGCCGCGCAAGGCCTAGCCCGGCAGGGGTCAGCAGGGGTGGGCCTCAACAGGGGCAGGCGTTCATCGGCAGCGGCAGGACCGTGTCCGACGTGGTCGGCACGACGCAGACCGCGCCCGCGGTCATCACGTTGATCGTGCCGGAGAGGTAGCGGTCGACCTGCACGGCGCAGGTCGCGGATGCCGGGCTGCAGCGGCCGGACCACGTGCCGCCCGACGGCAGGTTCTGGATGGCGCTCTGGGCAGCACCGCTCGTCACCCCGGCATCGCGCACCTGGATGTCGACCGGCGCGCCGGTGCAGTTGCGGATCGTCACCGGGGCGGCCGACGCCGCACCCAGGGTCAGCGTCGTGGCCAAGGTCAGCGCCGCGGCGGCGGCGAGCGGCATGTTCATCGGGCACCCTCCGTGGTCGGTGCTCGGGAACTCCCGACCCCGCCCACGGGTTCCCTGCCCCCGCCGTCGGCGGATCAGCCGCGGCGGTTCGCCCGGGCGGCGCCCGGGCGCAGGAAGCGGCGGGGGTCGGGCAGGCGGCGCAGCAGGGTTTCGGCCTGCTGGCGCAGGCGCGGGATGCGCATCACGTCCTCGATGCGCCGGTCGAGGAAGGCCCAGCTCTCGGCATGGCCTTCGGAGCGGTCGCTCATCCACTGCACCAGCGTCGAGACGTAGACGCCGGCCAGCAATCCGCGCCGGGTGTACCAGCTGACGTCGGCCGAGGTATCGCCGACCGCGTACCAGGCGGCGTTCACGGTCCGCCACACGAGCCTCGCGCCGAGCGCCGCCCGATGCGGCAGCGCCAGCACCGCCAGGGCGTGGCGCGCCGCCTCGCGGTACGGCGTCAGCACCTCGATCCGGGCGCGCATGGCGGCCGCGATGCGGGCGCGGATCTTCATGTCGGCCAGCGGCAGGTCGGCCAGGCGCTCCAGCATCCGACGGTCGGCCCACGCGCTGAACGCGGCCAGCAGGTCGGCGTCGCCGCCCGGCAGCAGGGAGAGCGCCTCCTCCACCGGCATGCCGATGTCGCGGGCGCCCGCGCGGATCGCCTGCAGCGTCCAGCCGTCGAAGGGCACGTTGGCGGCGACGGCCAGGACGAGGGCCTCGCGGGGATCGGGCGCGGTCATCGCACGGCCTCCACCTCGGGCGGGTACTTGGCGATCTCCTCGTTGAAGCCGAAGTAGCGGAAGTCGGTCATGCGCGCGGGGTAGAGGATGCCGTCGAGGTGATCGAACTCGTGCTGCACGAGGCCCGCGTGGTAGGCCGAAACGGTCCGCACGACGGGATTGCCGTCGAGATCGAGCCCGCGATAGGTGAGCCGCCGCCAGCGCGGCACCGCGCCGCGCAGCCCGGGCACCGAGAGGCAACCCTCCCACCGGAGGTTCTTCTCCTCGCCGATCGGCTCGATCACCGGATTGACCAGCGCCTGCATCGGCAGCACGACGTCCTCGGGGTCGCCCGTCACCCGCTCCTGCCGGACACGGAAGATGACCACACGCAGCGGCACATGGACCTGCGGGGCGGCCAGCCCGGCCCCGCCGATATCCTCCAGCGTGTCGATCATGTCGCCGACGAGCCGGCGAATCTCGGGCGCGGTCGGATCGGCGACCGGCTCCGCGACGCCGCGCAGCACCGGGTGTCCCATGCGGGCGATCTTCAGGATGGCCATGCCGGTGAATATGGTCGCCCGCCCCGACAGGGTCCAGGACGGGGTGGAGTCAGTCCTCCGCCAGCACGGCCAGGATGCGGTTGAGCTTGGCCCGCGTCTTCGACTGGTGCTCCGCGACGTCGCGCTCGCGCCAGTCGTAGAAGCCGCGGCCGGTCTTCACGCCGAGGTCGCCCGCCCGGTACTTGTCCTGCACGACGGGGCTGGGGAACGCGTCGTGGCAGAGATGGGGGACGATCGCCGCCTGGGCCAGCGCGTGCGTATCGAGGCCCGACATGTCCTTCTGCTCGATCAGCCCCGTCACGCACATGCGCGGGCCCAGCATCTCCTTGGCGGCGATGTCGACCTCGGCCGCGGTGCAGACGCCGGCGTGGATGAGGTGATAGGCCTCGTGCAGGATCGCGTGCTGCAGGCGGTTGATGAGGAGGCCCGGCAGCGCCTGGCCCAGCACCAGCGCGCGCTGGCCGCAGCGGCCGACCGCGGCCGCCACCGCCGCGATCACGGCGGGGTCGGTCTGGCGGATGGCCGCCAGCTCGACGAGCGGGATGACGTCGGCCGGCTGGAAGTAGTGCAGCGCCGCGTAGCGCTGCGGATGCGTGAGACGGTCGGCCAGGATCTGGACCGGCAGGCCCGAGGTGTTGGTGACGAGGATCGGCCTGCCGCCATAGGCGGCCTCGACCCGGGCGTTGAAGTCGAGCTTGGGCGACAGCTCCTCGACGATAGTCTCGACGATGAGATCGGGCGGCTCCGCCGGCAGGTCGCCGGTGACGGCGACGCCGGCCGGCACGCCCGTCGCCTTCGACGGATCGCGGGTGAGGATGGTGGTGGCGTGGCCGCCGCGCGCGAAGGCGGCGGCGATGCCGCGGCCCATCGTGCCGAGGCCGGCGACGAGGACGGAACGGATCTCGGTCATGGCGCGGGCGAGGATAGCGGCGGCCGGCCGGCGGCGACACCGCAATTGCCTTCAGGTTGAATGAACCGGCGGCGGTCCTCGTCCGACGCAGGGAAAGCCAAGCAACCGACCCATCGAGCGATCCCATGTGCCGCCTCTCCGCCCTGCTGATGACCGCCTTCGGCGTGATGCTCGCGACTCTCGTCGCCGTCCTTTCCATGGCCGCCGCCCATGCGGGGCCGATCCAGAACACCCCCGCCCACACCATGCCGGCGCGCGATCCCGACATCCGCGGCCTGTCGCTCGGCGTGCGCCTCGACGAGGTGCGCGCCCGCTTCGACGGCGCGGTCGCCGAATGGAAGCAGGACTGGCAGCCTGAAGCCGACCGCGACCCGCTGCTGCGCCGCACGCTGCATCTGCGGCTGGCCGACCGGGCGGGCGTGGAGATCCGCTTCGCCTCGCAGCTCGCGGGCGGGGGCGCGTTCCTCATCATGTACGAGCAGACCTTCCGCGAAGGCGAGGGCCCGCGCTGGCAGGATCTGAAGGCGCGCATCGAGGCCAAATACGGCCAGCCCGATAAGGTGATCTTCCGCGAGGGCAGCACCGCCTTCCGCTCGACCTACGACCTGCGGAGCCGCGCCGAAGGGCCGCTCGGCGCCTTCCTCAAGCCCTATTTCGACTTCGATGCCGCGACCGGCCGGGTCCGCACCTTCCGCCTCGTCCTCCACGATGCCGCGCTGGGGGTCGCCGACGAGCGCCGGGTGGCCGAGGCGCGCCGCGAGGACGCCCGCCGCCTGCACGAGAGCCGCCAGACGTCGGGCCCGCCGAGGTTCTGACGCCCCGCTTGATCCGTCGCCCTTCCCGTGCATGCTCCCTGGCCGGAACGGGGACGGGAGCCGTCGGGGGAATGTTCGATATCGCCGCGGGCGGCCGCAAGACGGTCGTCGGGATGGTCCATCTGGGGGCGTTGCCGGGCACGCCGCTCTACGACGCCGACCGCGGCATGGCGGGGCTGATCGACGATGCGGCGGCCGACCTGCGGGCGCTGCAGGCGGGCGGCATCGACGCGGTCATGTTCGGCAACGAGAACGACCGCCCCTATTCGCTGAAGGCGCCGCAGGCCTCGGTCGCCGCCATGAGCGCCATCGTGGCGGCGCTGCGCGGCGAGCTCCGCGTGCCGTTCGGCGTCAACTACCTCTGGGACCCGGTCGCCAGCGTGGCGATCGCGGTCGCCACCGGCGCCGCCTTCGTCCGCGAGATCTTCACGGGCGTCTACGCGTCCGACATGGGGCTGTGGGTCCCCGACGCCGAGGGTGCCGCCCGCGCCCGCCGGCAGCTCGACCGGCGCGACCTCAAGTTCCTCTTCAATATCAACGCCGAGTTCGCGGCCCCGCTCGACACGCGGCCGATCGCGCTGCGCGCCCGCAGCGCCGTCTTCTCCTCGCTCGCCGACGCCATCCTCGTCTCCGGCCCGATCACCGGCCAGGCGGTGGACGAATCGGCGCTCGCCCAGGTGCGCGAAGCGGTGCCGGCGGTGCCGGTCCTGGCCAACACCGGCGTCACCATCGACAACGTGGCGGCGATCCTGAAGCTCGCCGACGGCTGCATCGTGGGCACCCACCTCAAGGTCGACGGCGTGACCTGGAACAAGGTCGACGGCGAGCGGGTGAAGCGTTTCATGGACCATGTCGGCCGGCTGCGCTGACGGGCGGCGCGATTGCTGATCCCCAAGCCCGTCCGCGCGAAGCCGCTCGACCGTGCCGGCGCCGAGGCGCTGGCGCTGAGAGCGCTCGCCTGGATCGCGGCCGAGGACGACCGGCTGTCGCGGCTGCTGGCGCTCTCCGGCGTCGATCTCGCGCAGCTTCGCGCGCGGGCGGCCGACCCGGCGTTGCTGGGCGGCGTGCTCGACTGCCTGCTCGGCGACGAGGGCTGGGTCACGGACTTCGCGGCCGAGGCCGGGATCGACCCGGCGGTGGTCGCCCGCGCGCGCCGGCTGCTTCCGGGCGGCGAATGGGGGACCTCGCCATGACGGGCCACCGTCCGCCGCCCGCCGGCCGCGCCGCCCTCCTCGCGTGGTGCTTCTACGACTGGGCGAACTCCGCCTTCCCGACGGTCATCACGACCTTCGTCTTCTCGGCCTATTTCGTCCGTGCCGTCGCCCCCGATCCGACCACCGGCACGGCCGCCTGGGGCCATGCCATGGCCGTCGCCGGCATCGCGACCGCCATCGCGAGCCCACTGCTGGGCGCGATCGCCGACCGCTCGGGCCGGCGCAAGCCCTGGATCGGCCTCTTCACCCTGGTTTCCGTGGTCGCGGGCGGGCTGCTGTGGTTCGTGAAGCCCGACCCCGCCTACATGCTGACGGGCCTGGTGCTGGCCGCCGTCGCCTCGCTCGCCTTCGAAGTCGCGACCGTATTCTACAACGCGATGCTGCCCGACCTCGTGCCGCCCGATCGCCTCGGCCGGTGGTCCGGCTGGGCGTGGGGCATCGGCTATGCGGGCGGGCTAGCCTGCCTGGTGGTGGCGCTGGTCGGCCTCGTCATGACCGACACGCCGTGGTTCGGCCTCGACAAGGGGGCGGCCGAGCACGTCCGCGCCGTGGCGCCGCTGACCGCCATCTGGTTCGCCCTCTTCTCGATCCCGCTCTTCCTGCTGACGCCGGACCGGCCGGCGACGGGCGTGGCGCCGGGGGCCGCCGTGCGCGCCGGCGCGGCGGAGCTGTGGCGCACGCTGCGCCACCTGCCGCGCGAGGCGACGATCGCCCGCTTCCTGGCGGCGCGGCTATTCTACACCGACGCCCTCAACACCCTTTTCGCGTTCGGCGGCATCTACGCGGCCGGCACCTTCGGCATGGGCTTCGACGAGGTCATCCTCTTCGGCATCGCGCTCAACGTCACCGCCGGGGCGGGAGCCGCCGCCTTCGCATGGATCGACGACCTGATCGGGCCGAAGCGGACCATCCAGATCGCCATCGCCGGCCTCGTCGCCTGCGGCCTGGCGGTGCTGCTGGTCGAGGCCAAGGCGTGGTTCTGGGCGTTCGGGCTGGCGCTCGGCATCTTCGTCGGCCCGGCGCAGGCGGCGAGCCGGACGCTGATGGCCCATCTGGCGCCGCCCGACCGCGAGAGCGAGATGTTCGGCCTCTTCGCGCTCTCGGGGAAGATCACCGCCTTCATGGGGCCGGCCGCGCTGGCCTGGGCGACGCTCGCCTTCGACAGCCAGCGCGCCGGCATGGCGACCATCCTGGTGTTCTTCGCAATCGGCTTCGCCATCCTCGCCACGGTCCGCGTCGAGCCTGGAAAGTACACGGTCGCATGACCATTTCTCTCCTAGTTTGGAATTATTCCATGGAGAGGATCAGTGCAGAACTCCCGCATCGACCTGGCCCCCCGCGTCCGCGAACAGGCGGCCCAGCTTCTCAACGCGCGGCTGGCCG
>JBFWXJ010000113.1:0-14835 GCA_050187535.1 Alphaproteobacteria bacterium
CCTCGCCCGGCGGCAGGAGCAGCATCGAGGGCTTGTCGGCCAGCTCGCCCGCGAATCCGACGGGATCGCCATGCCCCGTCCAGCTCTCGATGCACAGGAACGGCGCCCCCGGCAGCGACCACAATGCGAGATGCGGGAAACCCTCCCATGCGACCGCAATCGCCGCGCCGGCGCCGTCCTCGAAGCGCAGTGACCGGCTGCGGACGTCGAGGAAGCAGAGTGCTTCCGCCGCCATCAGATCGGCCGAGAGCCGCAGGCGGCGACCGTCGAGCGGCACAGGCCGGCGCGCCGGCGCGAACAGGCCACCCGGCGCGATCACCGGCACCTCGGGTCGCTCGTCCGCAGCGAAGATGATCGCGTGCCCCTCGGACGGCTCTCCCGAGAGGGGCCACCGGAACCCCGGATGCAGACCGACCGCATAGGGCAACCTGCGGTCGCCCGGATTGCGCACGACCAGCGTCGCCTCCAGCAACTGCCCGGCGACGCGATAGGTGACCTCCAGCTCGAAGGCGAACGGATAGGCGGACCTTGTCCGCCTGTCGTCCCTAAGCGCGAGCGTCACCCTGTCGTCGGTCCGGTCGACGACCGTGAACTGCATGTCGGCGGCGAAACCATGCACGCCCATCGGCCGCCATACGCCATCGACCAGGACCTTGCCGTCGCGCACCCAGCCGACGACCGGAAAAAGAACCGGTGCGCTGCGTGGCCACGAGGCGGCATCGCCCGGCCACAGCAGATCGCGTCCCGCGACCGACCAGGCGCGCAGCTCGGCGCCCTCTGTTGCGACGACGGCCCTGCCGTCGCCCGAATGGAGCCGGATCGGCGCCTCGATCAGCCCGTCAGCTCCGCCATGGCGGTGTCGATGATCTCCAGCCCCTCGTCGATCTCGGCGCGCGTGATGGTCAGCGGCGGGGCGAGCTTCCAGACGGTGCCCGTCGCGGGATCGCGAGCGGCACCCGACTGCGTCGTCTGCAACCCGAGCTCCCAGCAGCGCCGCACCAGGGCCTGACCGAGCGCCGGATCGGGGGTCTTCGAAGCGCGGTCCTTCACCAGCTCGACGCCGATCAGGAGGCCGAGGCCACGCACATCGCCGAACGCCTCGTAGCGCTGCTGCAGCGCCCGCAGGCCGTCCATGAAGTAGGCGCCGTCCTCCCGCGCCTTCTCGACCAGCTTCTCCGCCTCGATCAGCTTCAGGATCGTCAGCGCCACGCGGGCCGGGAACGGATCGGAGACATGCGAAGTGTAGAAGTGGAAGCCCTTGACGTGGACGTCTTCCTCGATCGCCGCGCTGGTCACCGTCGCGGCCAGCGGCAGGCCGCCGCCCAGCGACTTGGACAAGGTCAGGATGTCGGGCACGATGCCGGTCTGCTCGAAGTGGAACATCGCGCCGAGGCGGCCGAAGGCGAGCTGCGCCTCGTCGAAGATGAGGAGAATGCCGCGCTTGTCGCAATGCTCGCGCAGGCGGCGCATGTAGCCCTCGGGCGGCACCAGGATGCCGCCCGCCGCCAGCACCGGCTCGCACATGACCGCCGCCATGGCGCCGATCGACTGCATGTCCGCCATCTCGAAGCCGACGTCGAGGCAGGTCGTGTCGCAGGTGCCGGAGCAGTGGCGGATCGGGCAGCGGTAGCCGTTGGGCGGCGGCAGCGCCATCGTGCCGGGCATCGAGGGGCCGTAGCCCTTGCGTGCGCCGGCATAGGTGGAGGCATTCGAGGCTGCCGTCATGCCGTGCCAGGAATGGCCCATGGCGACGATCTCGAAGCCGCCGGTGTGCAGCTTGGCGATGCGGATCGCCGCCTCGTTGGACTCGCTGCCGGTCGACAGGAAGATCGCCTTCTGGAGCTGGGGCGGCAGCAGGCGGGCCAGCTCGACCGCCAGCTCGACGACGGCGGGCGACAGCAGGTTCGAATAGAGGTGCAGCGGCTCGTCGACCGCCTCGCGCATGGCGGCACGCACGGCCGGATGGTTGTGGCCGAGCGTGGCGCACATCTGCCCCGAGGCGAAGTCGAGGATGGAGCGCCCGTCCGCGTCCCACATCCGCGCGCCCTCCGCGCGGACGATCATGCCCGGCTGGAACCCGCCGCGGGTGTAGCGCAGCAGGTGATCGGCGACGTCCGCCGACCACTTGCCGAACGGCGCCGCGCCGGTCATCGCTTGCCGCCGCCCGCGGCCTTCTTCGGCGCCGCCTTCGCCTTCGGGGCGGCCGTGACGCGCGTGGCCTTGCCGCTGCGCAGGTCGACCTTCACGCCGTAGTCGCGCAGGGCACCCTTCGGGCTGACGAACCCGTCGAGCACGTCGGAGAGCACGGCCTCGACCGGCCGGCGCTTCGGGTTGCCGAAGCCGCCGGCGCCGGCCTCGCGCACGGTGACGCGCGATCCGGCCGGCAGCTCGACGCGCGCCTTGGCGTTGACCGGCTCGCCGTCCAGCGCGTGGACGCGCAGCGAGCCGTCGCCGCCGCCGAACAGGCCGCGCGCCGGGAACTGCGTGCGGTTGCCCATGCCGAGCAGCGTCATCGCCTGGCCCGTGTCGTTGCGCACGACCACCTCCTGGCCGAGGCCGCCGCGCGACTTGCCGGGGCCGCCAGAGTCGGCCAGCAGCTCCTTGCGCTCGATCGTGGTGCTGGTGATCGTTTCCCACACCTCGACCGGCACGACCGCCATGTTGGACGGGTGCGGCACCGTCGAGATGCCGTCGGTGCCGTCGAGCGCGCCGTAGCCGCCGGCCGCGAAGTAGATGGTCGAGACGCCGCGGCCGTTGCGGTGGCGGCCCTGGAAGGTGACGAGGTTCATCATGCCCGAATCCGCCTGCACCCGGTCGGGCGCGGCCTTGGCGAGCGCCCCGTAGATGAGCGGCGTCACGAAATGGCCCATCGCGTGCCGACCGCCGGTCGCAAACGGCGGCTGGGCATGGAGGATGCAGCCCTCCGGCGCCGACACGGTGATGGGTGCGGCCATGCCGGCGTTGTTGGGGATGCCGGGCAGGGTCAGCGTCTTGATCGAGTAGAGTGACATGGCGTGTGCGTAGCAGAACGGCACGTTGATGCCGGCGCGCACGCAGGGGCCGGTCCCGTCGAAGTCGACATGGATGCTGTCGCCCTTCACCTCGACCGCGACGGCGAAGCGGATAGGGGAGTCGAGGCCCTCAAGATCGATGCGATGCTTGTAGACGCCGGGCTTGAGACCGCGGATCTTTTCGCGCATGGCACGCTCGGACTGCTCGCGGATGGCGCGCGACAGGGGCGCCAGGTCGTCGAGCCCGTACTCGTCCATGAACTCCAGCACCTGGCGGCCGCCGACCTCGTTGCAGGCGACGTTCGCCATGAGGTCGCCGACCACCTGCTCGGGCACACGGACGTTGGCGCGCACGATCTCGATCAGGCGCTCGTCGATGCGCCCCGCTTCCGAGATCTTGGCGATCGGGAAGCGCAGGCCCTCCTGGTAGATCTCGGTCGCGGCCGAGCCGAAGCCGGTGCCGCCGATATCCGGCAGATGGGTGATGCTGATCGTGTAGGCGACGATGCGACCGTCGCGGAACACGGGGCGCATCATCGTCACGTCGAAGAGATGGCCGGTGCCGAGCCAGGGGTCGTTGGTGAAGATGACGTCGCCCGGCTTCAGCGTCTCCGGCGGGAACTTGTTCAGCATGTGCCGCGCCGTCACCGGCGCGCTGCCGATGAAGACGGGGATGCTCATCGTGCCCTGGGCGATCGAGTTCGCGTCCGCGTCGAGCACGACGCAGGAGAGGTCGTAGCTCTCCGACACGATGGTCGAGAACGAGGTCCGCACCAGGGTCGAGACGATCTCGTCGGTCAGCGAGATCAGCCGGTCCCAGAGGATGCCGAGGCTGACCGCGTCGAAGCTGTCCTGCGCCTTCGCCTTGCGTGCCATGGGTGTCTCCTACAGCGCCGCTTCGGCGACGAGGTTATAGCGGTCGTCGACGGTGGCGTGGTCGCCAGGGCCGATGACGCAGGTCGATTCACGCTCCTCGACGATCGCCGGGCCGACCAGCGAGGCGCCGGGCGACAACGCGTAACGGTCGTAGACCGGCACGTCGGCATAGTCGCCGCGGTCGCCGAGATAGACGGGCCGCGTCCCCTTCAGCGCCGAGGCCGCGTCGCCCTGCCGGCCGGCGCCGAGGCTGTAGCCGGTGGCGAAGGCGGGAGCCGGGCCCACCGCCTCGACCTTCCAGTTGATGATCTCCACCGGCTCCTCGAGGAAGCTCACGAGATAGGTCTCGGCATAGGTCTTGCCGAAGATATGCGGCAGCTCGGCGAAAAGCGCCTCCAGCCCGTCGGCGCGCGGCAGCGTCACCTCGATGTCATGACCCTGGCCCTGGTAGCGCATGTCGAGCCGCAGCGTGACGCCGATCTCGGCTGCCGGCGTGCCGGCCCGCGTGAGGAAGCCGGACGCTTCCTCGATCAGCCGCTGCAGCTCGGCCGCGAAGCCGGCCGCGTCGATATCGTCGACATGCACCCGGCGCGAGCGCGCGACCTCGAAGGAGAGCGGGCTCGCGAGCAGGCCCAGGGCCGACATGACGCCGGCGCCGACGGGGAAGACGACGCGCGGGATCTTGAGCTTGCGGGCGATCGCCATGGCGTGGATCGGCCCCGAGCCGCCGAAGGCGACCATGCTGGACCCGCGATAGTCGAAGCCGCGCTCCGACGCGTGGACGCGGAAGGCGCGCGCCACGTCCTCGTTGGCGACCTCGTGGATGCCCCAGGCGGCGCGCGCCAGCTTGAGCGACAAGGGCTTGGCGACGGCGGTCGAGATGGCACCCTCCGCTGCCTTTCGGTCGAGGCGCATGGCCCCGCCCAGGAAGAAGCCGGCATCGAGATAGCCGAGCACGAGGTTGGCGTCGGTCAGCGTGGCACCCATGCCGCCACGGCCGTAGCAGGCGGGGCCGGGATCGGCCGATGCGCTGCGCGGGCCGACGCGCAGCAGGCCGCGCTCGTCGACGCCGGCGAGGCTGCCGCCGCCCGATCCGATCTCGATCATGTCGATGACGGGGATGCGCACCGGCAGGCCGCTGCCGCGCTTGAACTCGTGAACGCGGGCGACCTCCATCATGTACTTCTTGAGGGGCGCGCCGCCGCGGATGAGGGCGCCCTTCGCCGTGGTGCCGCCCATGTCGAAGGCGAGCACGCTGTCGAGGCCGAGCGTACGACCGTGGAACGCCGACATGAGGGCGCCCGCCGCCGGGCCGGATTCGAGTGCCCGCACGGGATAGCGCCGGGCGGTCTCGGTTGTCACGGTGCCGCCGCTCGACGTCATGATGTAGACGCGGCCGCCGAAGCCTTGCCCCTTGAGACCGTCCTCCAGCCGCTTCAGGTAGCGGTCGAACATCGGCTGCGCGAAGGCATTGACCGTCGTCGTCGTCCAGCGCTCGAACTCGCGCATGTTCGGGAAGACGTCGGACGAGATCGAGACGTAGAGGCCGGGAAACTCCTTCTCGACGAGCGTGCGGATCGCCTTCTCGTGCGCCGGGTTGGCATAGGAGTGCAGCAGGCACACCGCCAGCGCCTCGATCTTGCCCCTGCCCGTCAGCCGGGCGACCGCCTCGCGCACGGATTCCTTGTCGAGCCGGCGCTCGACCGAGCCGTCGGCGCGGATGCGCTCGGTGACCTCGGCGCGCAGGCGGCGCGGCACGATCGGCGTCGGGAAGCGCAGGCGCAGGTCGTAGAGGTCGTAGCGGCTCTCGAAGCCCATATCGAGGATGTCGCGGAAGCCGGCCGTGGTCAGCATCCCCGTCACCGCGCCCCGCCGCTCGATCACCGCGTTGGTGACCAGCGTCGTGCCGTGGACGATGTCCTGCACGTCGGCGATGGCGACGCCGTTCGTCTCCAGCAGCGTCGCCACACCCTCCAGCACGGCGGCCGACGGGTCGCGCGGGGTGGTGAGCTGCTTGTGGATCGCCATCCGCCCGCCTTCGGCGTCGAAGAGAGCGAAGTCGGTGAAGGTGCCGCCGATGTCGACGCCGATACGATGCATGGAATCCGGGCCCGCCCCGTGCGATTGCGCGAGCCGGCACCCTACCCTGCCGCTGCGCGCAGCGGCAACGGCACCTAGCGATAGAACAGCGTCGGCAGCCAGAGGGTGAGCGGCGGGAAGACCGTGATCAGGATCAGGACGACGAAGAGCGGGACGAGGAACGGCAGCACCGCCGCCACCGTGCGGTCGAACGACAGATTGGCGACCCGCGAGAGGACGAAGAGCACCATGCCGACCGGCGGCGTCAGCAGGCCGATCATCAGGTTGAGGACCATGATGAGACCGAACTGCACCGGGTCGACGCCAACCTTGACGATGACGGGCATCAGCACCGGCACCAGGATCGAGATGGCGGCGATCGTCTCCAGGAAGCAGCCGACCACCAGCAGCAGCAGGTTGATGATCAGCAGGATGACGAGCGGGTTGCTCGACAGCGACAGGAGCGCCGCCGCCATCTGCTCGGTCACCTGCGTGGTGGTCAGCACCCAGCCGAAGAGCGACGCCGCACCGACGATGATCAGCACGCCCGCCGTCGTCTCGATGGTGTCCAGGGTGATGCGGTAGATCTGCTTCCAGCCGAGCGAGCGGTAGAGCAGCGCCCCCAGCAGGATTGCCCAGGCGCAGGCGGCGATCGCCGCCTCGGTCGGCGTGAAGATGCCGAACGACATGCCACCGATGATGAGCGCCGGCGTCAGCAGCGCCGGCAGGGCGCGCACGAAGGTCCGCCCGAGCGTCACGAGGCGGAACCGCTGGTCGCGGCCGATGCCGTGGCGGTGCGCGTACCACGTGACATAGAGCATGAGGCAGCCGGCCATCAGCAGCCCGGGCACGATCCCCGCCGTGAAGAGCTGGCCGATCGAGACATTGGCCATCACGCCGAAGATGACCATCGGCAGCGACGGCGGGATGATGGGCCCGATCGTCGAGGATGCGGCCGTGATGCCGACCGCGAAGTCGTCGCGGTAGCCGTGATCGCGCATCGCCTTGATCTCGATCGTGCCGAGCCCGCCCGCGTCTGCGACCGCGGTGCCCGACATCCCCGCGAAGATGACGGAGCCGACGACGTTGACGTGGCCGAGCCCGCCGCGCAGCGAGCCGACGGCAGCCACGGCGAAATCGTAGATGCGGTTGGTGATGCCGGCCGTGTTCATCAGGTTGCCGGCGAGGATGAAGAACGGCACCGCCAGCAAGGGAAAGGAATCGACCCCGCCCGCCATGCGATGCAGCACCACGAAGTCGGGGATGCCGCCGATGAAATGCGTGTAGACGAGCGAGGCACCGCCCAGCGCGATGAAGATCGGGAGGCCCGCCAGCAGGCCGACGACGAAGACGACGAAAAGGACGGTCATCGGGCCGGGTCCGTCAGTCGATGACGAGCGTGGGAGCGCCCGCGGGTGCGCGCCAGCCGCGGCGCAGGTTCTGCCAGGCGACCTGGATCGCGCGCGCCAGCATGATGAAGACGCCGACCGCGATCCCGCCGTAGACCCAGCTCATGGGCAGGTCGATGATCGTCATGCGCTGGATCTGCATGCGCTCCAGGATGAGGATCGAGAACCAGGCGAGGCAGCCGAGGAAGCCCAGCGTCACCGCGTCGATCGCGGCGCGCAGCGGCCGCACCAGCCGCTCCGGCAGGAAGTGGTGCAGCACCTCCACCGCGATATGGGTGCGCCGGCGCATCGGCACGGCCGCCCCGACGAAGGTCACCCACATCAGCAGGTAGCGAGCGACCTCCTCGGTCCAGGCCAGCGAGTCGTTGAGGATGTAGCGGGTGAAGAACTGCGCGAAGACGACGAACGCCAGCAGCCAGAAGAGGGCGAAGGCCAGCCAGTCCTCCGGGTGATGCTCGATCCTGACCTCGGCGTCCTCGACGACGATGAGATGCGGATCGCTCCCCGCCGGCCCGGCCATACCGCCGCCCTCCCCGACCCTATTTCAGCGCCTGCAGCGCGTCGTACTGCTCCTTCGACCAGCCGGCGCCGGAGGCGGGGTCGTTGTGCAGCGGCACCGCCGCCGCGCGGAAGGCGGCGCGGTCGACCTCGACCACCGTCTTGCCCAGCTTGCGGAACTCGTCGGCCAGCTTCAGCTCCTGCGCCCGGATCTCGTCCGTCGCCTTGGCAGCCGCCTGGATCAGGACCTCGTCGAAGGTCTTCTTCTCGGCGTCCGACAGCTTCTTCCACACATGGCCGCCGACGATCACCAGCAGCGATTCGGTGATGTGCCCGGACAGCATGATGTGCGATTGCACCTCGTAGAACTTCTTCGCCATGATCGTCGGCAGCGGGTTCTCCTGCCCGTCGACCGTGCCCTGCTGCAGCGCGAGATAGACCTCGGCGAAGGCGATGGGCGTCGCGTTGGCGCCGACCGACTTGGTGAACATGAGGAAGAGCGGCGCCGGCGGCACCCGGAGCTTCATTCCCTTCATGTCCTCCGGCCGGCGGATCTCCTTGTTCGCCGTCACCATGCGCTGGCCGTAGTAGGTGAGCGACATGACCTTGTGGCCGGTGCGCTGCTCGTAGCCGGCCGCGATGTCGCGGAACAGCTTCGATTCGCGATAGGCCTTCCAGTGGTCGAAGTCGCGCAGCACGTAGGGCGCATTGGTGATCGCAATCGGCTTGTGGATGCTGCCGGCGAAGGCGACGCCGGTATAGATCATGTCGACCGTGCCGAGGCCGAGCGCCTCGTTGATCTGGTTCTCGTTGCCGAGCTGCGAAGCCGGGAAGACCTGAATCTCGTACTTCCCGCCGGTGCGCTTCTTGATCTCCTCGGCGGCCCACAGCGCCTGGGTATGGTAAGGCTCGCCCACCTCGTAGACATGGGCCCATTTCAGCTTGGTCTGGGCGGCGGCCGGCACGGCCGCGAGCGCCAGAGCGCCGGCGGCGAGGCCGGCCGTGACGACGGATGCGAAAAGGCTGCGCTTCATGCTGCGACCTCCTCCCGAGAGGGACACGCCGCCGCTTGCCTGGAACGGATGCGGGGCGTAATTGAATTTGTACGATGACCCGACAGGTTATACGGCGGCCGGCCGGGCGCGACAAGCTCCCGATGCTGCGTCCCCTGCAACCGGCACGCAACCTCGTGGGCGAAGTCGCGGCCCGCATCGCCGAGGACATCCGCGCCGGCCGGCTGGCGCCCGGCGCCCGCCTGCCGACCGAGCAGGAGATGATGGCGGCCCTCGCCGTCAGCCGCACGGTGGTGCGCGAGGCGGTGGCGGCACTGCGCGCCGAGGGGCTGGTCGCGACGCGGCAGGGATCGGGCGCCTTCGTCGCAGCCGACCTCGCGGGGCGGCCGTTCCGCATCGACGCCGACGAGCGCGCGACGCCGGCCGATGCCGTCGACGTCATGGAGCTCCGCAAGGCGATCGAGATCGAGGCGGCGGCGCTCGCCTGCGTCCGGGCGAGCGCGACGCAGATCGCGGCGATCGGCCGCGCGCTGGCGGCGATCGAGCGCGCGCTGGAGCGCGGCGAAGGCGCGGTCGCGGAGGACTTCGCCTTCCACCACGCGATCGCCGCCGCGACCCGCAATCCGCAGTATCCGCGTTTCCTGGAATTCCTCGGCCATCACGTCATCCCGCGCCAGCGCGTGCGGCTCTCGGTCGGCACCGCCGAGGACCAGCGCAAGTATCTCGCGCGGATCCAGGACGAGCACCGCCGCATCCACGGCGCCATCCGGGCGCGTGACCCGGTGGCGGCGCGCGACGCGATGCGCGACCATCTGGAACGTTCGCTCGAGCGCTACCGTCGGCTCGTCCGCCGGCGCCCGTCACCGCCCCCACCCGGAGAGAAGAGATGAAGCGCGTCCTGATGACCGGAGCCGCCGGCGGCGTCGGCCGGATGATCCGGCCCCTGCTGGCCGGCATCTATCCCGAGCTGGTGCTGAGCGACCGGGTCGAGCCGCCCCAGCTCACCAACGCCGAGCGCTTCGTCGCGGCCGACCTGACCGATACCGCGGCGGTCGATGCGGCTGTCGCCGGTGTCGACGGGATCATCCACCTGGGCGGACACTCGGTCGAGGGCTCGTGGGACACCATCCTCAATGCCAACATCATCGGCTGCTACAACCTGTTCGAGGCGGCACGGAAGGCCGGGGTCAGGCGCATCGTCTTCGCCTCCTCGAACCATGCGATCGGCTTCTACCGCCGCCGCCGGCGCATCCGCACCGACGTGACCGTGCGGCCCGACAGCCGCTACGGCGTCAGCAAGGCGTTCGGCGAGGCGCTGGGTGCTCTCTATGCCGACAAGCACGGGATCGGCGTGACCTGCCTCCGGATCGGCAATGTCGGCGACCGCCCGCTCGACATGCGGCGGCTGTCGATCTGGCTGTCGCCGGCCGACCTCGTGCAACTGACGCGCATCGGGCTGGAACATCCCGACGTGCGCTTCGAGGTGATGTACGGCGTCTCGGACAACGCGGTCGGCTGGTGGGACAACGAGCGCGCCTTCCAGCTGGGCTACCGCCCGACCGGCCGCGGCGAGGACCACCGCGCCCATGCCGAGGCCGAGCAGGCGAAGCTGGCGGCCGACCCGGTCGGCGACCTCTTCCAGGGCGGCACCTTCTGCAGCGCGGAGTTCACGGGCGACATCGAGCGCGCGGGGAGCTGAGCCGATGACGCTCGCCGCCTGCAACGTCGACGTGCTGGTCACGGGGTTTCCCGGCAAGTCCGTCTGCCACGGCTCGCTCGGCTGGAGCACGATCGCGCTCGTCCGCCGCGACGGCCGCACGGCGCTGATCGACACCGGCGCCTTCGGCATGCGCCGGTTGGTGATGGACGAATTGGGCAAGCGCGGGCTGAAGCCGGCCGACGTCGACGACCTGCTGCTGACCCATTCGCATCATGACCACGCGATCAACTGGACGCTCTTCGCCCGGTCGCGGATCGTGATCGGCGGGGAGGAGCTCGACTGGTCGCTGCGCCAGCCCTGGGGCGAGACGGCGGTGCCCGAGCTCTACATGCGCACGCTCGACTCCTGGCCGACGCTGCATCGGGCGGCGGACGGTGAGGAGGTGTTCCCGGGCATCACCGCCCATGTCACGCCGGGGCACACGCCGGGCCACCTCGTCTACGTCCTGCACGGGGCCGACCACGACGTCGTCTTCACCGGCGACGCCGCGAAGAACCGGGCGGAGCTGCTGTCGCGAAAGGCCGACCACACCTACGACGCGGCCCTCAGCACCGCCACGATCGGCATGATCTGGGACTTCTGGCAGCGCCGGCCCGGCACCGTGCTGGTGCCGGGACACGACGTGCCGATGGTGCTGGAGGCGGGCGAGCCCCGCTATCTGGCCGACCGCAAGGCGGCGATCCGCGCCTGGTTCGCCCGCGACCTGGAGGCCACCACGCTGGTCGAGCTCGCCGTCGCCTGACGCGGCGCGGCCATGTAGATTCGACGATCGGAACCACCCGAGGGGGAAACGTTGGCGACGAACAAGAAGCGACTGCTGGTGCCCGACACCATGGGGAAGGCCGGCACCGACCTGATACGGGCGCGCGAGGACGTCGAGATGGCGACGTTCCCCAACTTCGTCGGGCGCGATGATTTCCTGGCGCTGCTGCGCGGCCATGGCGTCGTCAACGGCATCGCGCTCGGCGGCACGCCGTTCGGCGCGGACGAGCTGGCGGCGACCCGGGAGATGCAGGTCGTGGCGCGGATCGGTGTCGGCTACGACGCAGTCGACGTGCCGACGCTGACCGCGCGCGGCATCCCGCTGATGGTGGCCGGCATCGCGAACTCGCCGTCCGTCGCCGAGCAGGCGGTCTTCTTCATGATCACGCTCGCCAAGCGCGGCGCCATGTTCAACACGATGGTGCAGGAGGGCCGCTGGGCCGCCGACCGCATGAAGCGGCTGCCCGAGGACCTGCTGGAGAAGACCGCGCTGGTGATCGGGTTCGGGCGCATCGGCACGCGCACCGCCAAGCGTCTCGCCGCGATGGAGATGCGGGTCGTCGTCTACGATCCCTACGTCCCCGCCGGCACCATCCGCGCGGCCGGTTACGAGCCGGCACCCGAGCTGGATCCGGCGCTGGCCGAGGCCGACTTCGTGACGATCCACTGCCCGAAGTCGCCGGAGACGATCGACCTGATCGGTGCCGCCCAGCTCGCGCGCATGAAGCCGACGGCGTTCCTCGTCAACACCGCGCGCGGCGGCATCGTCAACGAGAAGGCGCTGCACACGGCGCTGACGACCGGCAAGCTCGCCGGCGCCGGCCTCGACGTCTACGAGATGGAGCCCACACCGGTCGACAACCCGCTGCTGAAGCTCGACAACGTCATCAGCGCCCCGCACATGGCCGGCGTCACCGCGGAATCGGTCGAGCGCATGGCGGCCGCCACCGCCCGCAACATGCTGAGCGTGCTCGACGGCGCGCCGATCCGCGAGAACGTCATCAACAAGGAAGTGCTGGGGTAGCGCTCGATCATGCCCTCTCCGCCCCCAAGGGGCGGAGAGGGAAATAGTCAGGCTTCCTGCCCGTAGACGGGCACCACGTAAGGCCCTTCCGGGATCACCGCGACGCCGCGGTCGCCGGTGCGGGCGACGCTGGCGCGGATGGCGGCGTCGAGGGAGTCGATCATCTCGACGCAGGTGATGCGCCGCTCCTCGGCATCCAGCCCATTGGTGTAGAGCTGGATGCGGCCGCGGCGCATCGGCTTCAGCTGCATCTCCGTCTGCCACTCGTCGACCTCGGCCAGCGACTTGGCGGTGAGCGTCGCCAGGAACCGCTCGGTGCCGAGCTCGGCCAGGCGCGTCTGCGCCTCGCGGAACTCGGGCGAGCCGAAGCCTTCCGAGCATTCCGAGGCGATGATGAGGGTGCCGCCCGGCGTCAGGATGTCGAGCGGCGTCACCATGCCCTTGACCGTCTGGTAGTAGGTCTTGTCGAGCGGGTAGCCGGCCGCCGAGGTGACGATCGTGCCGAAGCGCCGGTCGATCGGGACCCGCGTCGAGCGCGCGACGAACTCGACCGCGGCCAGGTGGCTCTGGATGATCTCGCCGAAGGAGACGAAGGCGAGGTCGCGCTCCTCGTCGATCACCGTGTTGAGCGCGTAGATCTCGCCCAGCATCCGCACGATCTCGAGTTGCTCCTCGTGGAGCGGGTTGCCCACGAGGTTGCACTGGACCGCGAGCGGGTCCTCCATGAAGCGGGCGGAGTGGAAGGTGCGGATCGTGGTGTGATGCGCCACGCCCGGCGCCACGACCTTCCGCCCGCCCGACCAGCCGGCCATGAAATGCGGCTCGACGAGGCCGGTCGCGATGCGCAGGTCGGCCTCGGCGAAGCGGCGGTTGATGCCGACCGGCGTGCCGCGGGTCGCCGTATGGCCGAGCTGCACGCAGGCCGCGTCGTCGCGCGCGAAATGGTTGGTGACCTCGACGGTGCGCAGGACCCAGGGATCGCCGACCAGTTCCTCCAGCTCCGCCCCCTCGTTCGGGCGATGGAGGCCGGTCGCGACCAGCACCTGGATGCGCGCCGCCGGGATGCCGGCCGCCATCAGGTCCTCGATCATCGGTCTGAGGAAGAGGTGGTTCGGCACCGGCCGGGTGATATCGCAGATGAGGATGCACGCACTCTTTCGGCCGCGGGCCAGTTCGCGCAGCGGGGTCGCCCCGATCGGCCCGTCGAGGGCGGCGCGGATCGCGGCCGCGGGGTCCGCCAGCTTGGGCAGCGGCCGCTTGCGGATGATCTGCAGGTCGAGGTCGTCGCCCGGGGCGACGGCGACATGCGAGCGGCCGAACAGGAGATCGATCTTCGCCATGGCACCCCTCCCTAGGGCGTGCGGAACGCGTTGAGGGCACGCAGCGCGGCGGTCGCCGCGCCGTAGCCGTTGTCGATGTTCACCACGACGACGCCGGGCGCGCAGCTCACCAGCGACGCGCGCAACGCCGTCTCGCCGCCTGCCGCCGCACCGTAGCCGGTCGAGGTCGGCACGGCGATCACGATCCCGGGCACGAGGCCGCCCAGCACGCTGACGAGGGCGGCGTCCATCCCGGCGACGGCGATCACCACCTTGTGGCGGGCGATCTCCGGCACCCGCTCGATCAGCCGCCAGATGCCGGCGACGCCGACATCGTGGATCGCGGTCGCAGCGACGCCGTGATAGGCGAGCGCGCGGATCGCCTCGCGGCTGACGCGCATGTCGGACGTGCCGGCGGCGACGACCGCCACCTCGCCCGCCCGGCCCGGCGCCGGCACATCGCCGAACCAGGCGGTCGACGAGATCGCCTCGTAGTCGAGCCGGTCGCGATGGGCCTGCGGCAGCGCCGCCAGCGCCTCGGGCGACAGCCGCGTCAGCAGCATCGTCGCCCCGCGCGCCGCCATGCGATCGAGGATGAGCGCGATCTGCTCCGGCGTCTTGCCGGCGCACAGCAGCGCCTCGTCGAGGCCGATGCGGGCCGCGCGGTCGTAGTCGAGGCGAATGCCGTCCTCAGCCATGGGCAACCACGGCGGGGCGGAGGAAGGCGCTGCCCATGCGATAAGGCGCGAAGGAGACGGCCGCACCGGTAGCGTTCGCGATGTCGGCCGCCAGTGTCATGCGGGCATGCGCATCGAGCGCGTCGAGCGTGCCGGCGTCCAGCTCCACTATCCATCCGGCCCGCCGCAGCCGGCAACGCACCGTCGGCGGCGAGAGGCGGTGGGCGACCAGCGTCTCGACGGCGTGGATCGTCGCCAGCTCGCCCGGATCGATGGCGATGCCGGTCTCGACGCGGCTGGAGAGGCAGGGCGAGGCCGGCTGCTCGGCGACATCGCCGAGACCGAGCCTGCGGGCGATGGCACGCACGCCGGCCTTGTCGATCCCCGCCTCCACATAGGGGTGGCGCACGCCGTGGTCGCGGGCCGCCTCCAGGCCGGGCCGCCAGT
>JBFWXJ010000114.1:0-14777 GCA_050187535.1 Alphaproteobacteria bacterium
AGGGTCACGGGACGGGGGTCCTGTTTCGGGGCGCCGGGCGCGGTTTCGGGGTCGCCGCGGCTAGGCCGTCCCTCCGGCGAGACGCCGGGACGCCCGCTCGCGACCGATGAGCGGTAGCAGATTGCGCATGTCGGGTCCATGGTCGCGGGCCGTGAGCGCCCGGCGCAGCGGCAGGAAGAGTGCCCTGCCCCGCCGCCCGGCCGCCGCCCCGACCGCCGCCGTCCATGCGGCCCAGGTGCCGCCGTCCCACGGCTCGGGCGGCAACAGTGCCGCCGCGGCCGCCGCGAATTCGGGCTCGTCGATCACCGGCTCGATCGGTCCCCGGCACACGCGCTGCCAGTCCGCAGCGTCGGCGAGGCGTTCCAGGTTCGGCCGTACCGCCTCCCAGAAAGCGGCGCCGCAATCGGCCAGCCCCATCGCCGCCAGCCGGTCGCGCACCGCGTCGAAGGGCAGCAGGTGCAGCACCTGCGCATTGAGCCGGCGCAGCTCCGCCATGTCGACATGCGGGCTGGCGCGCCCGAAGCGGTCCAGGTCGAACCCGACGACGAGGGCATCCATGTCAGCCGCGGGCACCACTGGGTCGGCGGTGCCCAGCCTCGCCAGCAGGCTCGCGAGCGCCATCGCCTCCAGGCCGTCCGCACGAAGCGAGCGCAATGACAAGCTGCCCTCGCGCTTCGACAGCTTCTCGCCGTCCGCCCCGGCCAGCAGCGGCAGATGGGCGAAGGCGAGGCCCGTGGGATCGCCGCCCAGCGCCGCATAGAGCTGGATGTGGACCGGTGTGTTCGAGATGTGGTCGTCGCCGCGCACGATATGAGTGATGCCGAGCTCGAGGTCGTCGACGACCGAGGCGAAGGTGTAGATGGGCCAGCCGTCGGCACGCATCACCACCGGGTCGGAGAGCAGCCGACCCTCGAAGGAGAGCTCGCCATGGACGCGGTCTCGCCACGCGACGCGCCCGTCCTCCAGGCGAAAGCGCCAGTGCGGCGGGCCGCGCTCGGCCTCCAGCGCCTGCCGCGCTGCGGCATCGAGCGCCAGCGCGGCGCGGTCGTAGACGGGCGGCCGGTGCCGGGAAAGCTGCATGCGACGCTTGAGGGCCAATTCTTCCGGCGTCTCCCAGCAGGGATAGACGCGCTCGGCCGACTTCAGCCGCTCGAAGGCGGCGCGATAGGCGTCGAGCCGGTCCGACTGCCGGACGAAGCGATCCCAGGCGAGGCCCAGCCAGGAAAGGTCTTCCTCGATGCCCTCGGCATAGCGCGCCTCCGACCGCTCGACGTCGGTGTCGTCGAGGCGCAGCAGGAAGCTGCCGCCGGACCGGCGGGCGAGCAGCCAGTTGACGAGGGCGGCGCGCGCGTTGCCGAGGTGGAGGTATCCGGTCGGGCTGGGCGCGAAGCGGACGGCGACGGGCAAGCCTTCAGCCCCGGAAGCCGTTGGTGATCGGGTAGCGGCGGTCGCGGCCGAAGGCGCGCCGGGTGATCTTCACCCCTGGTGCGGCCTGCCGGCGCTTGTATTCCGCGCGGTCGAGCATCTGCCAGACGCGCCGGACCACGGCCGCGTCGTGCCCGCGGGCGACGATCTGGTCGACCGGCATCTCGCCCTCGACCAGCGCGGAGAGGATGTCGTCCAGCACCGGATAGGGCGGCAGCGAGTCCTGGTCCGTCTGGTTCGGGCGGAGCTCGGCGGTCGGCGCCTTGGTCAGGATGCGTTCGGGTATGACGCGGCCGGCCGGCCCCTTTCCGCCCGCCGGCACCGCCTGGTTGCGCCAGTTGCACAGCGCGTAGACGGTCATCTTGTAGACGTCCTTGAGGATGGCGTAGCCGCCGCACATGTCGCCGTAGAGCGTCGCGTAGCCGACCGACATCTCGGACTTGTTGCCGGTCGACAGCACCATGTGGCCGAGCTTGTTGGAGAGCGCCATCAGGGTGACGCCGCGGGCGCGCGACTGCAGGTTCTCCTCGGTTATGTCGGCGTCGCGGCCGGCGAAGGCGGTCGCCAGCATCTGCGAGAAGGCCGCCATCGCCGGCTCGATCGAGACGGTCGAGAGGTCGGCACCCAGCAGCTTCGAGCATTCCGCCGCGTCGTCGAGGCTGTCCTGCGAGGTGTAGGGCGAGGGCATCATCACGCAGCGCACCCGGTCGGCGCCCAGCGCGTCGACAGCGATCGCCGCCGATAGCGCGCTGTCGACGCCGCCCGACATGCCGAGCACGACGCCCGGGAAGCGGTTCTTGTCGACATAGTCGCGCAGGCCCAGCATCAGCGCCTGATAGACGCTTTCGATGCCCTCGACCGGCGCCACCCGTGCCGCCTCCGCACAGGACCACACGCCGTCGTCGCCCCGCGACCACTGCGTCACCGTCACGCCTTCGGCGAACCCCGCCATCTGCGCCCGCAGCGAGCGGTCGGCGTCGAGAACGAAGGAGGCGCCGTCGAACACCAGCTCATCCTGGCCGCCGACCTGATTGACATAGATGAGCGGCAGCCCCGTCTCGGTCACCCGCGCGACGCCGAGCTGGATGCGCTCGTCGACCTTGTCGCTCTCGTAGGGCGAGCCGTTGGGGACGACGAGAATCTCCGCACCGGACTCCTGCAGCGTCTCCGCGACGTCGGGCGTCCACATGTCCTCGCAGATCATCACGCCCAGGCGCACGCCGCGGAACATGATCGGGCCCGGCAGGGCGCCCGCCGTGAACACCCGCTTCTCGTCGAACACGCCGTAGTTCGGCAAGTCGTACTTGAGGCGCACCGCGGCGATCTTGCCGCCGTCCATCAGGACGGCCGCGTTGTAGAGCCGCCCATCCACCTTCCACGGCACGCCGACCAGCATCGCCGGCCCGCCGTCGGCGGTTTCCGCCGCCAGGCCCTGTGCCGCCTCGCGCAGCCGGTCCTGGAACATCGGCTTGAGCACGAGGTCCTCGGGCGGATAGCCCGAAAGGGCGAGCTCCGGATAGACGACGATGTCCGCCCCGCCCGCCGCCGCCTCGGCACGTGCCGAACGGATGCGCTGCGCGTTGCCGTCGACGTCGCCGACGGTCGGGTTGATCTGCGCGAGCGCGATGGCGAGGCGGTCGGACATACGGGCTTCCGGGAAGGGTCACCGGAAGCTAGGGAGGGGGCCGGGGGGTGTCAATTGCAAGGGGCACCCTGCGGTAGCTCCAGCTGGTGCGCGACCCCACGTCCTTGCAAGAGATAACAGTTAGCGCTATTAGATCGAGATGCTGACTATACGGCACATTGTTAATATAATATGCAGGATAGAATGCTCTTCACAGCAAACCCAGACATCTCGCTCCACGAGAGCCAGCACATCTTCCTTAGATCGTGCGAAGATATGCCTATTCTCCCAGGAACAGTGTCTTTAACAATTACCAGTCCGCCGTACTGGAATCTTAAAAGTTATGGGAGTAGCACAGATGAGATTGGCCACGAAAACTACGATCGATACTTAGAACGAATGAATGCTGTGTGGGATGAATGCTTTAAATCATCGAAGGAAAATAGCGTACTTGCTATCAATATAAATTCGCGCCGAAGCAAAGGTGTATTCTACCCGATAGCTTTTAATATTGCACAAAATATGAAAAATTGGAAGCTCTGGGACACACTAATCTGGTACATTCCGAATGCCCTACCACAGCCAAATCACTACATGCATAGACTGTTTGATAACAAGTTCGAGTATGTTCTGATATTCGTCAAAGGCGATCCACTAAAGCACGTATTTCACAAGCCTCGGGTAGCGCAAAAATACTTGAATGCCGACCCTCGGGCCGAGAAAAAAAATCCCATGGGCCGGTGTCTAGGAAACATTGTGCGGATTCCTGCCTATCGTCCACCAAACATCAAGTCGATGGGCTATCACGTGGCCGCTTTTCCGGAAGAGCTTGTAGCTCTGCTGATGGAGACTTATACTGACGTAGGAGACGTCGTCTTAGATCCATTTCTTGGCAGTGGAACCACGCTTAAAGTGGCCCGTCACTTGGGACGTACCGGAGTAGGATTTGAAGTAAATTCAGAATTTCGAGGTCTGATTGAAAAGCGAATTAATGAAGGTTGGAAAAGGCCACCATGGACGGAGATCGATATTATCCACTCGACCACGAGCACTACAGGTAGATCAACTCCCAGAAAAAGTCAGTTTAGAGACGAAAACATTCAGGATCGCCTTCAGAGTAATCTTTTTCCTCGAAAGGAGTAATGTTAGCGGTCAATAATTTGCGCAAAACCATCGCCAGTAGGGAGCAATTCAGCGTCCTGGCTTCCAAGCAAGATGATAGACTTAGACCATCTTCGCAAAAAATTGTCCTCAGAATCAACTCGCGCCCCAGGAAGAAATAGCCTGACGCGCTTCCTCTCCGACGCCGCACTTAGTATTACTGCCTTCCAAATTGTGCGAAACTGGCAAAACTCATCGGCCGTTGCGAGAATTGCATTTAGGCCCGAAGAGTTTGACTTGAAACCAATTCCATCAACTAGCGCAAGCAACACCGGTTTATAATCAAATTTTTCTACGATCATTCTTTTGGCCTCTTCTATTTCAAGACCTCCCTTTGATTCTCCAAACTGCCCGATATTTGCCGTTTGAACAGTAGACTTCACTAACACAGTCGGACGCAGCGCATCAGGCATGACTAGATCAAATGAGATGTTATTAATACGAATATCTGAAGTCAGCGGATTATTGGCTTTTTGCTTCGGTGAAAAGTTCAATCCAAATGACAATAACAATCTGGCAAGCCTTCCTTCGGCCTCATGGCCTTGACGCTTTGCCCTCTCCTGCCTAATGTAGCCTGGATAGGTGGCTTGATTTAGCGCCTCCAATGCGTGATTAGCCGGCACAGAAAGAGTTCCCAAGACGCGTCGTGCTCGTAGCGCCAGATAGGGTCCAGCAAAGCGCCATGCTCCACTGAATGGCAAATCTTCTGAAGAAGACGGTACGTTGGGCGTCTTTGCTGCACGAGCGTCGGTGAGAATTTTGTTCCTCGTTAATCCTAGAATTTGCAGCAAAATGAACATCTTGCTAAAGTCTATGCTAAGAATTATTTTTATGCTTTCGGCAAGTTCGGCGTCATCATTTGAAATCTTTATAGACTTAATAATAGAATGCAAAAAAATCGATCTCGCCAGCCGTGAGCGGCAGCCGTTCATCAAATTGTTTTTGAAATGAATCTGACGAATGGTCCCACACATTCTCAAAAAACTCATGCCGCCGCTGTGTGACCGTGTCTTTCATTTCAACAGCTCGGCCGGCGGAACCTGCAGAGAAGTCGCCAATCTTGCGAGAACACGCAAGGTTATGTTGCGCCGCCCAGCTTCGATACCGGCGATATATGTCCGATGCAGACCGGAGGCGTCAGCCAGATCTTCCTGAGTCAGCCCAAGCAACAACCGCCTCTCTCGAACCGACTTGCCGAATCTCTCCAATACGGCGTTATTTTCGGCCACAAGAGACAGAGTCTCTGATTCTTCTTCCGGACGTCCACAGACTATGAGTCACATTGCCCGGAGCCATGTATCCGTGGTCGGGGCCGGCCGACATGCATGGCGATTCAAAATCCGTGAAGACCATCGCAATAGTAGCGCACGATGTAATCTAAAATATCTTTCCATAAATCTTCTGAGCCACCCCCAACTCCGAGCGACCGTGCAATGAGTTCAAAAAAAGTATTTTATCGACATCTTCAATCTTAGTATTTAGGATGATATTTCGTCAGTCGCGTTTACATTTTCTATAATTCGATCATCACCTCGAACCCGCCGTAGATCATGCGCTTGCCGTCGAACGGCATGTCGGCCTGATCGTGCGCGAAGCGCGGGTCGGCCATCACCTTCGCGTTGATCTCGTCGCGCCTGGCGCGCGACGGGTACGTGATCCACGAGAAGACGACGACCTCGTCGTCCTTGGCCTGGACGGCGCGCGGGAACGACGTCAGCTCGCCATAGGGCACGTCGTCGCCGACGCATTCGACATAGCTGAGCGCGCCGAATTCCTTCCAGATCTCGCCGAAGGTGCGGGAGAACCGCTTGTAGTCCTCGATCCTGGCCTTCGGCACGGCCAGCACAAATCCGTCGACATAGGGCATCGGTCGCTCCCTCATTGTTGTTGCGGGCCGGTCGAGCCATCCGCTTACGGGATGCCTGCCATCCGGCCATGCCGCTTCCCGCGGCCACCCCGGGACACTTAGGGTCGCAGCCGTGGATCGGAAAGGATCGGACTTGCGCCATCCTGGCAGGGACGCGCCGTGGCGGGCGGTGGCGGCGGGCTTCGCGGCGAGCCTGGTCGGGATCGGGCTCGCCCGCTTCGCCTATACGCCGCTGCTGCCCGCACTGGTCGAAGCCGGATGGTTCGATCCCGGCGCAGCCGCCTATCTGGGAGCGGCCAACCTCGCCGGCTATCTCGCGGGCGCGCTCCTCGCCCGGCCGATGGCGGCCCGCGTGTCGGCGCCGTCGGTGCTGCGTGCGATGATGGTCCTGGCGGCAGCGGCCTTCGCAGCCTGCGCCACCCCCGTCTCGTTCGCGTGGTTCTTCGCCTGGCGTTTCGCATCGGGTTTCTCGGGCGGCGCGCTGATGGCGCTGGCAGCGCCGACCGTGCTGCCGCATGTGCCCCTGGAGCGCCGCGGACTCGCGAGCGGCGCCATCTTCACCGGCGTCGGCCTAGGAATCGCCGCGTCCGGCACGCTGGTGCCGCTGCTGCTGCGGGCGGGACTGCCGGAGACGTGGCTGGGGCTGGCCGCACTCTCCCTGCTGCTCGCGGCGGCGACGTGGCGCGGCTGGCCGCGGACCGCAGCCCCCACCCCCTCTGCCAGGGCGACCGTCGCCCCCGGGCGGCCCGGCATCGCGCTGGTGGCTCTGTGCCTCGAATATGCCCTGAACGCCGCGGGGCTGGTGCCGCACATGGTCTTCCTGGTCGACTTCGTCGCCCGTGGCCTCGGCCAGGGTGTGGCGGCGGGCGCCTGGTACTGGGTCGCCTTCGGGGCTGGGGCCACCGCCGGACCGCTCATCGCCGGCTGGATGGCCGATCGCATCGGCTTCGGCCCGGCGCTGCGCGTCGCCTTCGCCTTGCAGACGCTCGCAATCGCGCTGCTGGCGGCCACCGCCGGGGCGGCCTGGCTCGCCCTGTCCGCCGTCGTGGTCGGCGCCTTCACCCCGGGCATCGTGCCGCTCGTCCTCGGCCGTACCCAGGAGCTGCTGCCCGACCCCGAGGCGCGCAAGGCCGCCTGGAGCTGGGCCACTACCGCGTTCGCCCTCGGCCAGGCGGCAGCCGCCTATGCCTTCTCGTTCCTCTTCGCCGGGACGGGCGACTATGAGCTGCTGTTCCTTCTCGGAGCGTGCCTCGTCGCGGCGGCCCTCGCGCTGGACGCGGCAGCCGGCCGCGTGGCACCCCGCCGCCCGCCGATTTAGATGTGCTTCCACGATCTTCGACGATTGCGCCGCGGCGGACGAGCGGCGATTGGTTCGTCGCCCCACCCTGCCGATGGACCTCGCCCGGATGCAGAACGACCCGATCGCCATCCGATCCGCCAACCCGCACGACGCATCCGCCCTCGTCGCGATGACCCGCGCGCTCGCGGCCTATCACGGCGATGCCGGCATGGCGTCGGTCACGGCCGAAGACTATCGGCGGGACGGCTTCGGCGAGCGGCCGCTCATCTGGTGCTGGATCGCCGAGACGGCAGCGGGCGAGCCGGTCGGCTTCGTGCAGCTCTGCCAGGGCTACGCCGCGTGGCGCGGCAGCGCTATCCTCATGGTCAGCAATCTCTATGTCGACGAGCGGCTGCGCGGCGGCGGGCTCGGCCGCCGGCTGCTGGCCGTGGCCGCCCGCCACACGCTGGAGCAGGGACTGCCGCGGCTGGAACTGCACGTCGCCGGCAGGAATCCTGCCCGGGACTTCTACGAACGCGTCGGGTTCCGTATCCTGGCGGACCTGCGCTGCCGCATCGAAGGCGACGAGCTTCACCGCCTGGCGGCGCATGCCTGATTCCCCCGGGAGAGCCCACATGCCGCAGCACCGTCGCATCGTCCTCGCCGAACGCCCGGTGATGCGCGCGCCGCGCGCCGACGATTTCCGCCTCGTCGAGGGCCCGTTGCCGACGCCGGGCGAGGGCGAGGCGCTCGTCCGAACGGTCTATCTGTCGCTCGATCCCTACATGCGCGGGCGGATCAGCGCCGCCCAGTCCTATGCCCGGGGTGTCGAGCCGGGCGAGACGATGGTCGGCGAAGTGGTCGGAGAGGTCGTCGAATCGAAGGCGCCCGGCCTGAAGCCGGGCGACGTCGTGCGCGGCCATCTCGGCTGGCAGTCGCATGCGGTCGCCCCCGCCAAGGCGCTGCGCAGGATCGCGCCCGCCAACTTCCCCCTCTCCTACCATCTGGGCGTGCTCGGGATGCCCGGGCGAACCGCCTATTTCGCGCTCCTCGACATCGGGCGGCCGCAATCGGGCGAGACGGTGCTGGTCTCCGCCGCGTCGGGTGCGGTCGGCCAGATCGTCGGCCAGATCGCCCGCATCAAGGGCGCGCGCGCGGTCGGCATCGCCGGCGGTGCGGCCAAGGTCGACTACGTCCGCTCGATCGGCTTCGACGACGCCTTCGACTACAAGGGCAAGGACTATGACGCCCTCGTCGCCGCCGTCGCGGCAACCTGTCCCAAGGGCGTCGACGTCTATTTCGACAATGTCGGCGGCATCATCCACGATGCCGCGATGGCCAACCTCGCGTTCCGCGGGCGCGTCATCATCTGCGGCACGATCTCGACCTACAACCAGCTGGAGCAGCAGGACACGGGCCGCCGTCACCTGCGCACGCTGCTGGTGAAGCGGGCGAAGATGCAGGGCTTCCTGGTCGGCGACTACGCGGACCGCGAGGCCGAGTTCGAGCGCGACATGCCGGAGTGGCTCCGGGAGGGGCGGCTGGCGTATCGCGAGGACATCGTCGAGGGCCTCGACACCGCACCCGGCGCATTCATGGGCCTGCTCGAGGGGAAGAACTTCGGCAAGCTGATCGTCCGGATCGGCGACGAACCGTCGCGGCCGGCCGGGTGACGAACCGCCCCGGCGACACCATCTAAGCCGGTCGCGGCCCAAGTCTGTCGCGGCCTGTATCCGGGAGAGCGTCGTTGTTGGAAGCATTCGCAACCGAAGTCGGACACTTCATCCAGGCCAATCAGGCCTGGGCGGGCCCGATCATGGGCCTCATCGTCTTCGGCGAATCGCTGGCCGTCATCGGGCTGCTGGTTCCGGCGACTGCCCTGATGATCCTGACGGGCGGGCTGATCGGCGCGGGCGTGCTCGACGGGGCGACGATTCTCGCCTGGGGCATCGTGGGGGGCGTCGTGGGCGACGCCGTATCCTACTATGTCGGGCGCTGGATCGGGCCGAGCGTCGTACGCCGCTGGCCGCTCAATCGCCACCTTTCCGCGGTCGCCCGCGCGCGCCTCTTCTTCCGCCGCTTCGGCTGGGCGTCGATCTTCTTCGGCCGCTTCCTCGGCCCGATCCGCTCGACCATTCCGCTGGTCGCCGGGACGATGCTGATGAGCCACCGCAAGTTCCAGGTGGCCAACGTCCTCTCGGCGCTGCTCTGGGTGCCCGCGATGCTGGCGCCGGGCTTCCTCGCCGCCCGTGGCATGGCCGATCTCGCGAGCTTCGGCGAGAGCGAGATCGTGATCTTCGTGATCGGGATCGTCGTCATCTCGGTCATTGGCACGTTCATCGGCATCAAGGTCCTGAAGCCCCAGCCGCGCCGCCGCGACCGCACGGCCTGACACCCGGCGCCCCGTCCGACCGCGCAACGCCGGCGACTACGGCTCGCGCCGATCGTTCGCGGTGCCTCGCTGCTGGCGGCCGGCGCCGGCCTGGAGCAATCGGCGCTCGAGATCGTCGATCGGCATGGCGTGGGCAAAAAGCCACCCCTGACCGAACCCGACGCCCTGCGCGCGGAGGAATCGGTATTGCTCCTCCGTCTCGATGCCCTCGGCGATGAGGCCGATTCCGTGCTCCTGGGCCATCTCGATGATGTGCGCGATGGGTTGCTTGTGTGGCTCGTCCATCGGCATCCCGTCCAGGAACCTCCGGTCGATTTTGAGGAAGTCGAGGCGCACGGTCTGCAGATACGACAGATTCGAATAGCCGACGCCGAAATCGTCGGCCGCCATCGTGAACCCGGCCGATCGGAGGTTCGCGATCGCCTCGATGACCGGCACGGTATCGGCGAGCTCCCTCTCGGTCAGCTCGATATGAACGTTGCGCGGGGAAAGCCGGTGGCGTTCGAGGAGGTCCCGGAGGATCGTCTGGAGATCGGGCGACAGCAGGTCCGACGCCCCGACGTTCAGGCTAACGAAGAAATCGGGGTCCCGCTGCACCAGGCGGGCGATCTCGGCGATCGCGATCTGGGCCATGCGTGTCGTCAGCTGCATCAGCAGCCCGTGCCGTTCGGCGATGGGGACGAAAATGTCGGGAGAGACCCACTCGCCGCCGGCGCGTCGCCATCGCGCCAGCGCTTCGCAGCCGACCCAGCGCCCGGTAGCGAGGTCGACGATCGGCTGGTAGTGGACGAGAATCTCGTTGCGCCGGAGACCGGACCGTAGAAGCGCCGGCAGCGACGACCAGCGCCTGACGGTGTGATAGCCGACCAGGAACAGAAGGCAGCCGCCCAGAAGCGCGATGGGGGTGAGGAGAAGCGCGAGCCGGTTCGCGTCGCGATCGATCTCGGCGCCGCCGATCACCGCATAGGCGGTGTAGTCCCAGAGAGCGCTGACTTGCCAGGCCGACACGTAGTCGTCGCCGAACCTGATTCCCGACGGCGCGGCCGCGCGCCTGTTGAGCCGGAGCCATTCCTCGTCGAGAGCGCCGCGCGCGACGAGTATGTGGCCCGTGCTGCTTCCCACGAGCGCCAGGGAGACGGTGCCATCCCGCTCCGCCACCGCGATGGCCCGCGCAGGATGTACGATGGCGGTATAGCCGCTGGCGGCAGTCGCCAACAGAACCTGGGTCCCGGGCGCCACGACGAGCTCGCGCTGACGGCGGATGTCCACCATGGCGGCACTTCGGTAGTCCGCGGGACCGACGTCGATCGCGGGACGATGGAGCCCGAACGACGAGCAAGTCATCTGATCGCCCTCGACGTGGGCGACGCCCGCAAGCCGATCCGACCCCAGCGCGATCGCGCGCATGAGGGCGATCCCTTCGTCCGAGCATGGGACGGTGCCCGAGCTCTCCAGGCGGGCGAAGGCCTTGGCGATCTGCTGGCTGATCGCTTCTGCCCTGTACAGCACCTCCTTCGCGAGCCGATCTGCCCGCGTACGGTATTCCGCCGCACTCTGCTGCCGCGCGAAATAGGCGGCGACCAGAATTGGCGCCGCCATTGCCACGACGGCGACGAGCAGAATTGCGATCCGTTCCTTGTCGAGGCGAGGCACTTGGCGTCGGCGTTCCTTGTTACAGAATTGTTGTAGAATGAATCTCGGCCAGAATGAAATGCAGTGACAGGTACGGGTGACGCGCGATCGGCGGGCATTGGGAAGCGCTAAGGCGCCGAGCCGAGGCTTTCCAAGAAGGCCACCATGTCCTCGATCTCGCCTTCCGACAGGTGCAATGGCCGGAGGATGCGGGTACCGTCCGCATGCAGCCGATCCTCCGGCAACTCGGAATAGTGGCGAACGACCGCGCGCAGCGTCGGCAGACGCCCGTCATGCATGTAGGGCGCCGTCGCCGCCACGCCGCGCAGGCTCGGCACCTTGAAGAGGCCGAAGTCGCGATGCTGCTGCCGCAGGTGGCGGGTCGCCGCTGCGTGCGCGCCGCCGGCACCGTCACTCCACGGTCCGAGCCGCGTATAGGGGCTCGCGCGCAGCCGGTCGATGCCGCGATGACGGCCCGGGTCGACCCGGCCCGGCGCCACGAAATAGCCGACCCCGACATCGTCGAACTCGCCGTTGGTGAAGGCCGGGCCGGAATGGCAGAGGCTGCAGTTGCCGCGGCCGACGAAGATCGCGAGGCCGCGCCGGGCCGCGGCCGGATACTCCGCCATCGCCGCCGCGTCACCCGCCGCCAGCGCGTCGCGGAAGCGGTCGAACGGCGTGCGCGGGCTCACCAGCGTCTCCTGGAAGGCCGCCAGCGCCTTCGCGGCGTCGACCGCGACGGCGATGTCCTCGTCGGCCGGCTCGTGGCCGAAGGCCGCCCGATAGCCCTTCGCCAGCGCGGCATCTCCGCGCAGCAGGCGGGCGATCGCTGCGGGGCTGCCGCCCATCTCGCCCGGCTCCAGGATCGGGCGCAGGCTGGCGGCCCAGAGACTGTCGGACGCGCCGTCCCAGCCGAACCAGCGGCGACCCCGCGCGTCGAGAAGCGAGGGCGCGTTGCGCTCCATCGCCGCGATCCCGACGCTGCGCATGCGGCCGTCCGCCCAGGCCCGGTCCGGCCGATGACAGTTGGCGCAGGCGACCTTGCCGTCCGCCGACAGCCGCGGATCGTGGAAGAGGATGCGTCCGAGCTCTGCCGCGAGCGCGGACCCCGACACGCGGTTGCCCCGGTCCGGGGTCCAGGACGGCGGCCAGGGCCCGTGCCGGAGGATGCGGGAACGCTCGGCCGGCGTGAACGGCGGTGTCGTGTCGGCCACCGCGGCACCGACGAGCCCCAGCAGGACCGCCGCGAGCGCGACGGCCCGGCCGATCACTCGACGCTCTCCCCGGCGACCACACGTTCGGTGCGCTGGCGCGTGCCGACATCGAAGCGCAGCTCCCAGCGGCCCGGCATGTGGAACAGGAGCCCGTCGACCCGCCAGCCGCCCGCCCCGTCCGAGGTCAGGACGGTCGCATAGTTCATGCCGTGGCCATGCTCCGGCATCCACGCGTCGACGCGGACCAGCGCAGGGGCGGCTCCGTCGCGGCCGCAGACGACGACCTTGAGAGAAAACAGCGTGTCGGTCTCGAGCTCGACCGGCTCCGGGCGATAGGCCAGGGTGAACCCGCGCCCCTCGACCCGGCGGACATCGGCGGCACCCAGGCCGTCGCCGCATTGCGCCGCCGACGCGGCAGGCGGCACCGCCAGCGCCGCCAGCAGCGCAAGGCGCAGCTTCACTGGCCGCGCACCGGGATCGCGCCGAACAGCGTCTCCGCATTGCGGAAGGCAATCCGCTCGGCGAGATCCCGCGGCAACTCGGCCAGCCAGCCCCGCGACCATTTCGCGTGCTGCACGATGTAGTGCCAGCGCTCCGGCGCGAAGGTGTCCGTGCCGACCATGAAGCGGTCGGGGAACTCCTCCAGCAACCCGCGCCATTCCGGATCGAGCCGCCCGCCCGGCGCATGGTCGCTCCGGAAGGCGAGGTCGGCCCACAATTTCGGGTGCTTGCGGAGCATCGCCCCGACCTCGGCCGGCCGGGCGAAGCCGGAATGCGCCCAGAGCACGCGCGCGGCCGGGTCCTGGCGGAACAGTCGCTCGACCGCGTCCGCGTCGGAATGGGCGTGCAGGAAGAGGCCGTGCTGCTTCGCCAGTTCGACCGTCCGGCGGACGACCGGCAGATCGGCGTCGGCGCCATAGACGTGGAACTCGCCGATCCCGACATAGCGGAAGCGGGCGAGCCGGTCCTCGAGATGGGTCACGATCGAGGGATCGCGCATCCAGCTCGAAAGCTCGCCGCGCGAGCGATAGGGCCGCAGCTCGGGCACGATGATGTCGGGGGCGGCCTCGAAGAGCTTCTGGGTCCCGTCGTCGCTGGAGCTGGAGACCAGCACGCGGCGCAGCCCGGCCTCGCGCAGGATGGCGACGGCGGCTTCCGGCGGCAGCATCTCCCAGGCGTCGGCGCTGTAGTGGACATGCGCGTCGATCAGCGGCAGCTCGGCCGCCGATGCGGACACCGCGGCGACCAGCGCCGCGGCCACGACACCCCATCGCCTCATCGTTCCCTCCGGGTCGCCGCTCAGCGGTCGAGATAGCGCAGCAGGAACTCGCGGCCGACCTTCACGCTGGGCACGCCGTCATAGGAGACGATGTCCGCCGTGGCGTAGGTCTCGGTCCACACCTCGGGAAGATACGAGCCAGTGCCGATGACGTCGACCGGCGCCTCGGCGATCGCCATCGCCTTGCACTTGGCGGGCGTGAACCCCGAGCTGGCGACGATGCGCGCGGCGGGGCAGCCCTCCGCGTCGAGGCGCTCGCGCAGGTGCCAGATCGCCGCCGCCGACACGCCGGTGCCGACGAGGTGGCGCAGCTCGGTCTCGGTCCGATACCCCTTGATCGACCGCGGCACATGGCGGTCGAGCACGGCGTAGGAGCTGTTGAGGTCGAGCCCCTCGACGTAGCGCCCGCCATGCGTGTCGAGGCGGAAGGAGAGCCGGCCCGCCGAGACCAGGTCGGGGAAGCGCCGGCAGACTTCCAGCGCGTCCGTCACCTCGCGGGCGAAATAGTCGACCAGCACGGTCATCGGCTCGTCCGGGAAGGCCTCGTGGTACATCTCGGCCGCGCGCAGCGTCGATCCGGCATAGCCGATGAGCGCGTGCGGCATGGTGCCGAGGCCATGCGCGTTGCCGAAATGATGGGCGGTCGCGTCCGTGGCATTGCCGATGAAGCCACGGGCCGCGACCTCGCGCCGGGCCGCGGCCGAGCCGACGCTGGCGGCATAGGCCATCATGTCGGCCATCTCGCTGCCGGCGCAGTGGCGCGCGTCCATCGCCAGAAAGGCGACCTGCGGCAGGTCCACGCACATCTGGTAGGCGTTGTAGGCGGCGACGCAGGCGGGTCCCAGCTTCTGCAGGTAGATCGTCTCGAGATCGACCAGATGGTAGAGCGGGCCTGTCAGCATCA
>JBFWXJ010000115.1:0-14711 GCA_050187535.1 Alphaproteobacteria bacterium
GAAGCGGCCCGATTCGTCGCTCGGGTCGGGATAGGCCTCCCGCGCGATCTCGGCGATGCCGACAATCTCCAGCCCCTCGTTGGAGTGGTAGAAGAAGGCGCGGTCGCCCTTCTTCATGGCCTTCAGGTTGTTCGCCGCCTGATGGTTGCGCACGCCGTCCCAATGCGTGCGCCCGTCGGCGACGAACCTGTCCCAGGAATACTTGAAGGGCTCGGACTTCAGCAGCCAATGGGCCATGGCGGCGGGAACCTCGGGAATGCGGGCGGCGCGGTCGGCGAACCGTAGCCGACGTGGCGGGCCGCGTCAGTAGACGTCGCGGCGATAGAGGCCTTCGGCGGCCATGTGCTCCAGCCGCTCCTCGCCGAGGGCGGCCTTCAGCGCGTCGGCGACCGCGGGCGCCATGCTGTCGATGCTGCCGCAGACATAGATCGCCGCTCCCCGGTCGACCCAGCGGCGGACCTCGTCGGCGGCGGCCGACAGGCGGTGCTGGACATAGACCCGCTCCGGCTGGTCGCGCGAGAACGCGAGGTCGAGGCGGGCGAGCGCGCCCGACGACCGCCAGCCCTCGATCTCGGCGCGATGGAAGAAGTCGGTGGCCGCACTGCGCTCGCCGAAGACGAGCCAGTTCGGCCGCCGCCCGGTCGCGGCGCGCGCCTGCAGATGGGCGCGCAGGCCGGCGAGCCCGGTGCCGGCGCCGATCAGGATCAGCGGCCGGTCGCCCGCGGGCGGATGGAACGCGCGGTTCTCGCGCAGCCGCAGCAGCACCTCGCCCCCGATGGGGGTCCATCGGGTCAGCCACCCCGAGCCGATGCCGGGCCGACCGTCGGGCCGCGTCGCCCCACGCACCAGGAGCTCGATGCGGCCCGACGCGGGCAGCGAGGCGATCGAGTACTCGCGCCAGGGCAGCGGCTGCAGGCGCGCCGCCGTAGCGTCCGCATCGAGCCCGGCGAAGGCGTCGGCGTCCACCGGCAGCACGCTTCGGCCGAGGAGGCGGGCCAGCGTCGCGGTGCCATCCGGCCCGTCCACCGGCGCATCGCCGTCGAGGCCGAGGCGCGACAGCAGCCGGGCGACCTCGGCCGGGTCGTTGCCGGGCGCGATGCGGGCGATGTCGCCCGCCTGCCAGCTCGCACGGCCGGCGGCCGGCGCCAGCGCCACATGCCACGCCGGATGGGCGCTGCCGGGATTGAGCAGCCGGCGCTCGACCAGCCGCCACGGCTCCCAGCCGCCGGCCTCGACCGGCTGGGCGACCGCACCGAGCGCCGCCATGTGATCGCGCCAGCGGCCGAGCGCTCCCGCATCGCCGTCGTCGACCTCGACGGTCTCGAACATGCGCGTGGCATCGTGCCGGCGCAGCCATTCGTCGAGCCGCCGGCCGAAGGCGCAGAACTGCGCATAGCTGCGGTCGCCCAGCGCCAGCACGCCGTAGCGCAGGCCCGCCAGCGGCGCCGATCCGGCCAGGACCCGTCGCGCGAAGCCGGCCGCGGAGTCGGGCGCGTCGCCCTCGCCCGTGGTGGCCACCACGAAGAGCGCGCGCCCCGCCACGGCGAGCGCCGCCCCGTCGAGCTGCCCCAGCGGCGCCAGGCGTACCGGCGTGCCGGCGGCACGCAGCGCGTCGGCCGTGCGCCAGGCGATCTCCTCGGCGAAGCCGGTCTGGCTGGCGAAGGCGACCAGCATCGCCGCCCGGTCGCCCGCGCCGGCCGCCAGCCTACCCGCCGCTCCAGCCGATTGCCGCGCGCCCCGCCAATGTGACAGGGCGACGAGGCCGCACAGCGCCAGCCACGCGGCTGCCACCGCGGCAGCGGCCCAGAGGCGCCCGGGATCGGGCGAGATGTCGAGCGCGGCCGCCAGTGTGGCCAGGGTCATTGCAGATGCTGGACCCGGACGAGCGTCGCGATGACCGCCGTGCTATCCATGGTTGGAGGTCAGTCCAGCATCGCGGCCAGCGCCGGCGTCATATGCTCGCCTCGTCGCGTGACGAAGAGGGCGGCGATGCCGCGGTCGCGGGCGAACGCCATGCCCGCCTCGACGCCGAGCACGGTCAGGGCCGTCGAAAGGGCGTCGGCGGTCATGCAGCTGGCGTGCAGCACCGAGACGGCGGCGGGCGGGTCGGCGGCCGGGCGGCCGCTGCGCGGGTCGATGGTGTGGGCGTATCGGCTGCCGCCCGCCTCGAAGAATCGGCGGTAGTCGCCGGATGTGGCGACGGCGAGCCCGTGCAGCACCGCCACGCTTTCGACGGCGTTCTCGATACCGGGCGGCCGCTCCAGCGCGACGAACCAGGGAGTGCCGTCCGGCTTGACGCCCTCGCCCTTCAGCTCCCCGCCGATCTCGACGAGGTGGTTCGCGAATCCGGCATCGGCGAGCCGCCCGGAGACGAGGTCGACCGCGAAGCCCTTGGCGATGGCGCTGAGGTCGAGCGCGACGCCGCCCGGCTGCCGCAGGCACCGGGTCGCCCGGTCGAGCGCGATCCGCGCCCAGCCCGTGCGCGCCCGGGCGGCCGCGATCGCCCGCGCGTCGGGCGCCGTCACGCGTGTGCCGCCCGGCCCGAAGCCCCAGAGATCGACCAGCGGGCCGACCGTCGGGTCGTAGGCGCCGGCGCTGTCGGCCGCGACGGCGAGCGCCTCGGCGACGACCGTGAAGGCCTCCTCCGGCAGCGCGACCCACTCGCCGGCCGCCGCGGCGGCGAAGCGCGCGATGTCGGAATCGGCGCGCCAGTTGCTCATCTGCCGGTCGACGAGCGCCAGTGCGGCTTCGATCGCCTGCCGCGCCGGCGGGCGCCCGGGCGGGGCGACGATACGGACCGACCAGGTCGTGCCCATCGTCGCCCCGGTCAGCGCGTGGACGCGGCCGCCGGCCGGGACCCGCGGCGGGGCGGCGACCGGCGGGACCAGGACGCGCCGGGTCGTCGGCCGCCCGTGGGCGACGACTGCGACCGCCGCCTCGGTCAGGGCAGGACCTCCAGCGTTGCCGTGTAGCTGGCGCGGCGCTCCTTCACCTGGGCGAGGCCGGTCTTGTCGTCGCGGATCGACGCCTCGATCCAGTACATGCCGGGCTCGGGCCAGGTGACGCTGAGCTTGCCCTCGGCGTCGGTCGTGGCGGTGAGCTCGCCCAGCTGGTCGCGGTAGCGGATGCCGCCGCGGATGATCGTCACCTTGAGGTCGGGCCTGGGTTCGCCGTCGAGCAGGAAGCGGAAGCTCGCCGGCTGCCCGGCGACGAGATCGTTGGGATGGGTGATGGGGGCCATCTCCAGGCCCTTGCCCGTCGTCTTCAGCACGCTCTCGGTCGGCTTGCCGACGGTCACGAAGACCTCCATGCGGCCCATCGACTGGGTGACACGCAGGTTCTCGGCATTCTCCGGCACCTCACGGGCCAGCGCCTCGGCGGTGCCCCGCCAGCGCTTCTGCTGGCCGTTCTCGCGCCAGCTCGCGAACAGGCCGGCGTTGATGACCTGCAGCTTCCAGGTGCCGGGCTTGTCGAGCTTGACGTCGAAGGTCGAGCGGTAGCGGCCGGTCGCGCGGTTCTGGGCCTCGGCGGCGGCACCCGTGGGATCGACCACCGCCAGCCCTTCCAGGCGCAGCGGCTGGTGCTCGAAGAAGAACAGGTCGTTGGAAACGGCGGCATCCACCGTGACCCACTGGCCCTCGCCCGACAGGACCGTCGCCGACGGCAGCATCCAGGCGCGGTGTGCGTCGGCCGCGACCGGCAGCAGGGCGACCACGGCCGCGACCAGGGCCGGCTTCAGGGTGAATCGCATGACGCGGACCTTTCCTTAGGGCTTGAGGTCGAGGGTGACGGCGCCGAGTTCGTGCTGGCCCTGCGCCTTGGCGGATTCGGGGGCCTTCGGCGGCCACTGGAAGGGGATGCGGACGAGCTCGCGGCCGCCGACCTCGCGCGCCGCCTCGACCGCCAGCCGATAATCACCGGGCGGCAGCTGGGCCAGCTTGTCGCCGCCGAAGGTGAGGGCATGCTCGCCGGCCGGGCGCGTCGCGCCGCTCAGGCCATCCACCGGCATGTCGAGGTCACGGCCCGTGCGGCGCCACCATTGCCGCAGGTCCTTCAGCCACTTCGTGCCCTCGTTGTTCCGTAGCTTGAGGTCGTACCAGACCGCCAGATTGGCGGCGACGGACTGGTCGGGGCGCTCGACCCACATCGCCACGTAGGGCCGGTGGTACTCGGCGACGGCGAGGCGGGGGATCTCGACCTTGATGGCGATGTCGGCCGCCAGCGCGGGGGCGGCGAGCAGGCCGGTCGCGGCGGCGGTGAGCAGGACGCGCATGAAGAGCCTCGTCTATGGACTCAGTGGATGAAGAGCAGGGCGAGCAGCAGGGGGGCCGCCAGCCCCAGCCCGACCAGCGGCCAGGTCGCGGGCCGGGTGCGGGAATGAAGCTGCAGCAGGAAGAGGCCGGTCGTGCAGAAGACGAGGCAGGCGGCCGCGAAGACGTCGATGAAGGCGCTCCACGCGGCACCCGCGTTGCGCCCCTTGTGCAGATCGTTGAGCCAGGAAATCCAGCCGCGGTCGGTGATCTCGCGGCGCACCGCGCCGTCGCCGCGGTCGATCGTCAGCCAGCCGTCGCCGCCCGGGCGCGGCAGCGAGAGGTAGATTTCGTCCGGCGACCACTCCGCCTCGCGGCCGGATGCCGAGACGGAGAGGGTCGCCGCCAGCCACGCGGCGACGAAGTCCGGGACCGGCGCCTTGTCGCCCGCGGGCTCGATCGCGGCAAGGCGCTCCCTCAGGGCCGGGGGCAGGCGGGCCTCGGTCACGGTGACGACGGGCTTCGCCTCGATCTGGGCGGCGTGGTTCAGCGTGATGCCGGTGACGGCGAAGAGGATCATCCCGACGAGGCAGACGGCGGCGCTGACCCAGTGCCAGCGATGGAGATGCTTCAGCCAGAAGCTGCGCCACCGGCGCTCGGTGCCGGGGCGTCCGGTACCCGATCGCATCAGCGGCGACCGCTGCGGGCATCGTCGGGAACGTCATGGCGGCGCGTGAAGGACATGCGCACAGGGTTCATCGTCGCGGGCGACGCGCCGGGGCGCGGGTCGGTTCAGGGGCCGCCCGCGTTTAAGCACAAACGAGAATGAGTTGCAATATCGTAAGAGGGGGTCGAACGGTAGCTGAGGCTGGTCAACGCTGCCAGAGCGGCATCCCGCCCAGCTGCTCGCGCGCGAGCTTGGTCACCAGGCGCTCGTTCTTCATCTCGATCTGGCCGAACGGCACCGCGACCAGATTCTCGGTTCCCACGGTCGAGCGAAAGCGCACGACCACAGCCGCGACCGCGCCAGCCGCGTCTTCCAGCACTGCTTCCACCGCACCGATCCGGTCGCCCTTCGGACCGGCGATCTCCATGCCGCGGAGCTTTTCCACGGGCATGTTCCAGGGCGGCACCGCGCGGCCGCCGTCAGCCACTTCCTTGAGGCTGGGTGCCTGCGACCATGCGCCTCTCGGCGCAGCGGCCAACAGGAGGGCCAGCGCCAAACCGAGTGGTACGCGCGTCATGGGGATACCCCGCCGGGCTTGCGACCGGCGGGGCTTCCTTTCGAGATCAGCTCTTCCAGCGCGGCATCGCCTTGATCTGTTCCTTGGTCAGCGCCGTGGTCAGCTTCTCGCCCGAGACGGAGAGCTGCGCCAGCGGCACCACCACCTCGGTCTCGCCGATGCCGAGGAAGCCGCCGAACTCCACGACGGCCGCGGTGGCCTGACCCGACGCGTCCTCGAGCACCTTGTCGACCTCGCCGATCTTGGACCCGTCCGGCGCGTAGACGTTCATGTCCTTGATCTTGTCGACGGACAGGTTCCACGGCGCGACCACGCGCTTCTCGTCCTTGATCTCGCGCAGGCCGGCGGCGGTCGCCGGCGCGGCGGGGGCCACCACCATGGGGGCTGGCTGGGCCGCCGGCGCGGCGGGGGCGGCGGGCGTCGTCGTCTGCGCGACGGCGGCGACGGACGCGACGAGAAGTGCGCCGAGGCTCGCGACGGCGAGCGGCTTGCGGATCGTCATGGATGGGCTCCTCGATTGGTGAGTGGCGGGACAACGAACTACGGATTGCGAGGTTCCGCGAGGCTGTCCCCAATTCGGTCAGAAGCCGACGACGCCCAGCAGCATGAGGATGAGGACGACGCTGAGCGGCACGCCCAGCAACCACAGGATGATCGGCATTGATGCCTCCCTTCGGATGTCACGAAGGAACAACGCCGCCGACGTCACGAGGTTTCTGACGCCTACGCCTTCACGCCCGCACCGATCGCCGGCGCAGCGGCGGGATCGAGCGCCCAGCGCGGCCGGGGCGCGAAGTCCAGGCCATCGACGAGGCCGGCGCGCAGGCGCTCGACCCCGGCCCAGGCGATCATCGCGCCGTTGTCGGTGCAAAGGCGCAAGGGCGGCGCCACGAAGGGCAGGCCCGCGTCTCCGGCGACCGCCTCCAGGGCGGCGCGCAGGGGGCCGTTCGCAGCGACGCCGCCGGCGACGACCAGCGCGCCGCCCGTCCGGTGGCGGGCGCGGAAGAGGGCGGCGGCATTGCGGCAGCGGTCGGCGATCGTCGCCGCGACCGTCGCCTGGAAAGCAGCCGCCATGTCGGCGACGTCGATCTGGGAGAGTGGCTGCGGCAGGGCGGCGACGGCATGGCGCACCGCGGTCTTGAGGCCGGAGAAGGAGAAGTCGCAGCCGGGACGGCCCGCCATCGGCCGCGGCAGGGCGAAGCGGCGCGGATCGCCCGCCGCCGCCGCCCGCTCGACGGCGGGTCCGCCCGGATAGGGGAGGCCCAGCAGCTTGGCGGTCTTGTCGAAGGCCTCGCCCGCCGCGTCGTCGATGGTGGTTCCGAGGCGGACATGGCGCCCGACGCCCTCGACGACGAGGAGTTGGGTGTGACCGCCCGAGACCAGCAGCAGCAGGTAGGGGAAGTCGAGCCCGTGCGTCAGGCGCGGCGTCAGCGCGTGGCCTTCGAGGTGGTTGATCGCCAGGAACGGCAGGCCGCGGGCGAGGGCGATGCCCTTGGCCGTCATGACGCCGACCATGACGCCGCCGATCAGGCCGGGGCCGCCGGTCGCCGCCACCGCGTCGATGCCGTCGAGGCCGACGCCCGCTTCCGCCAGCGCGTCGCGCACGAGGCCGTCGAGATGGTCGAGATGGGCGCGGGCCGCGATCTCCGGGACGATGCCGCCATAGGGGCGGTGCTCGCCGGTCTGCGACAGCACGCGGTCGGAGAGGATGCGGCGGTCGCCGTCGACGATCGCGGCTGCCGTCTCGTCGCAGCTCGTCTCGATTCCAAGGACGCGAATGGGGCGGGTCATGCCCCCGGGATATGGCGCGCCATCGCCCGGTTGAGAAGCACGGCGAGCGGCAGGGTCGCCAGCACGACGCAGGCGACGGCCGTCATCGCGGTCGCCACGCCGACCGCATCGGCGAAGAGGCCGTAGACGATGGGCGATGCCGCGCCCGCGCCGATGGTGCCGGTGTAGAAGATCGAGAAGCCGCGGGTACGGCGCGATTCCGGCACCAGCTCGGGCACCGTGCCGTAGAGGACGGACGAGGTGCCGTTGAGCGCGATGCCGATGATGGGCAACAGCGCCAGCCCGGCCGTCAGCGGCAGGGGCAGCAGGGCCAGGATCAGCAGCGCGGTCAGCCCCTCGGTCAGCAGGACGGTGCGCAGCACGCCGAGCCGGGCGCCGAGATGGGCGCAGACCAGCTTGCCGGCGGCACCACCGGTGAAGACGAGCGTCAGCGCCAGGCCGATCGTCGGCAGGTCGGCACCCTTGGCGGTCAGCAGGAACGGCAGGAAGGTGAGGAAGCCCGAGCGCGTGCCGGTGTCGAGGATGCCGATCGCCAGCAGCAGCGGGAAGCCGCCGCGATAGCCCTCGCCACGCGGGGCCGCTGCCCCCTTGGCGGCTGCGGGGCCGGTGACGGCACGGGGCGCGGCCAGCAGGATCGCGGCGGCAGCGGCGACGCCGAGTGCGAACAGGGCCCACATCGCCTGCCGCCAGGCGATCGCCGTCATCAGCAGGGCGGTCGCCGCCGGCAGCGCCATCTTGCCCAGGTCGCCCGCGAAGTTGTAGGTGCCGATGGCGGTGCGCGACCGTGCCCCGCGATAGGCCCGCGCCACGATCGCCGACGCGATCGGGTGCTGCACGGCGGCGCCGATGCCGCCGACGATCAGCGCGGCGGCGAGGCCCCAGAAGCCCGCCGCGGCCGCGGCCAGCGGGAAGGCGGTGGCGGCCAGCACGGTGCCGATCGCCAGCACCAACGCCGGGCCGACGCGGTCGCCGAGGGCGCCCGCCGGGATCTGGAAGGTCGCCATGGCACCCGAATAGAGGCTGCGCAGCATGCCGACGGCGGCGTAGCCGATGCCGAGCTCCGCCTGCCAGACCGGCAGCATGACGTAGAGGACGTCGGTGTAGCCGTCATGGACGGCATGGGCGCCGCACGCCGTCCCCATCGCCCGCCGCTCCGCCGTCGCTGTGCCGGGCCGCTCCGCCGCCCCGGCCGTGCTGTCCGCCATGCGCCGCTCCTCCGGCGCCGGAAGATAGGCGTGGGCGGGGTATTGTTACAGATGGATGACAGGCGACGGTCGTCCGGTCCCGGTCAGCGGTCGAGCATTACGATCTGTCGCACCGTCCTGCCCGAGGCGAGCCGGTCGAAGGCGGCGTTGATGTCGTCGAGGGCGATGCGGTCGCTGAGCAAGGCGTCGACCGGCAGGCGGCCGCGCCGATAGAGGTCGATGTAGCGCGGCAGGTCGCGGGCGGGGATGCAGGAGCCGATATAGCTGCCCTTCACCGTGCGCTCCTCGGCGACGAGGTTGACGTGCTGCAGGGCCCAGCGATGGTCCGGGTTGGGCAGGCCGGCGGTCACCGTGGTGCCGCCGCGCCGCGTCACCCGGTAGGCCAGCTCCATCGCCTTGACCGAGCCCGCGGTCTCCACCGCCACGTCGACGCCGCCCGCCGTCAGCGCCTTCACCTGCTCGACCGCATCGGCCGCCGATGCGTTGACGGCATCCGTCGCGCCGAGCTGGCGGGCGAGGTCGAGCTTCTCGTCCAGCATGTCGATGGCGACCACCTGCCGGGCGCCGGCCGCGACCGCGCCCAGCATGGCGTTGAGGCCCACACCTCCCATGCCGACCACGGCCACCGTCGAGCCCGCGCGCACCTGGGCGGTGTTGACGACGGCGCCGACGCCGGTCAGCACGCCGCAGCCGAAGAGGGCGGCCTCATCGTGCGGCAACGTGCCCTCGACCCTGATCAGCGAGTGCCGCGACACGACCGTGTAGTCGGCGAAGGCCGAGACGCCGACATGGTGGTTGATCGGCTGGCCGCCCTGCGACAGGCGGCGGGCGCCCGACAGCAGCGTGCCGGCGCCGTTGGTCGCCGCGGCCGGCTCGCAGAGCGCCGGCCGGCCCTCCATGCAGGGCATGCAGCGCCCGCAGCTCGGCACGAAGATCATTACGACATGGTCGCCGGGGGCGAGGTCGTCGACGCCCGGCCCGCACTCGGCGACCGTGCCCGACGCCTCGTGCCCGAGCACCATCGGCAAGGGCCGCGGCCGGTCGCCGTTCACCACCGACAGGTCGGAATGGCAGAGGCTGGCGGCACGCACGCGCACCAGCACCTCGCCCGGGCCCGGCGGGTCGAGATCGACCTCCTCGACGGCGAGCGGCCGGCTCTCCGCATAGGGTTGGGCCGCGCCCATCCGCCGCAGCACCGCTGCCCTTATCTTCATTGCGTGGCCCTCCCTCTCAGATGCAGCGCCCGCCGTCGACCTCGAGCGCCACGCCGGTGATGAACTCCGCCTCGTCGGAGGCCAGCCACAAGGCCGCGTTGGCGATGTCGGCCGGCGTGCTCAAGCGGCCGAGCGGCACAGAGGCGATGAACTTCGCGCGGATCTCCGGATCGTCGCGGCCCATGAAGGACGGCAGCAGCGGCGTGTCGCCGGCGACCGGGCAGAGGCAGTTCACGCGGATCTTCTCGGGCGCCAGTTCGACCGCCATCGACTTGGTCATGGTGATCGCCGCCCCCTTGCTGGAGTTGTACCAGGTGAGGCCGGGGCGCGGGCGCAGCCCCGCGGTCGAGGCGATGTTGACGAAGTTGCCGCCGCCCTGGGCGCGGAACACCGGCAGGCAGTGGATGGCCGAGTGGTAGATCGCCTTCACGTTGACGGCGAAGACGCGGTCGAACTCCGCCTCGTCGACCTCCGCCATCGGCCGGTTGAGGTGGGTCACGCCGGCGTTGTTGACCATGCAGTCGAGGCGCCCGAAGGCGGCCACCGTGCCCGCGACCAGCGCCTTCATGCCGGCGGCCGTCGCGACGTCGGCACGGATGTAGCGGGCGCGCCCGCCCTGACCCGTGATGTCGCCGACGACGCGGTTGCCGCCCGTATCGTTCACGTCGTTGACGACGACGGCGGCACCCTCGACGGCGAAGCGCCGGGCGATGCCCTCGCCGAAGCCCGATCCGCCGCCCGTGACGATCGCCACCTTGCCTGCGAGCCGCATGCTGGTCTCCTCCCGGTTCCGATTCGATTTCCGGGGAGTGTAGCCCCGCTCGGGGATCAGGCCGAGAGCGGCAGGCGCAGGCGGACGATCGTGGGATCGCCGCTCGCCGCATCCGGCACGAAGCCGAGGTTACGGGCGAGGTCGAACATCGCGTGGTTCTCGCGCAGCACGTCGCCCGTCAGCGCACCGATGCCCCGCGCCCGCGCGTAGGCGATGATCCGCTGCATCAGCAGCCAGCCGATGCCGCGGCCCTTCGCGTCGCTGCGCAGGCCGATCGCGAACTCCGCCTCGCGGCCGTCCGGGTCGGACAGGATGCGCACCACGCCCAGGCCGCTTCCCTCCTCGTCGAAGGCGATCAGCGCCATCTCGCGGTCGTAGTCGATCTGCGTCAGCCGGGCGACCAGGATGTCCGGCAGGCGGCGCATCGGCGCGAAGAAGCGCATCCGCACGTCGTCCGGCGTCATCGCGGCGACGATCGCCTCCAGCTCGGGCGCATCCTCCGGGCGGATCGGGCGCAGCCGGACGAGGCTGCCGTCGGCGAGGTGGGCCTCGTCCTCCAGCTCCTGCGGGTAGGGGCGGATGGCGAGCCGGGCATCACCGGGCCGGCGCGGTGGCGCCACGCGGATGCGGGCGTCGAGCGCCACCACGCCGGCGCCGTCGGCCAGCAGCGGGTTGATGTCGACCTCGACGATCTCCGGGTGGTCGGCTGCCAACTCGGCCAGCCGGACCAGGGCATGGACGATGCCGTCCATGTCGGCGGGCGGGCGGCCGCGGAAGCCGGCGAGCAGGCGCGCGACGCGGGTGCGCCCGATCATCTCGCGCGCCAGCACCTCGTCGAGCGGCGGCAGGCCGAGCGCCTTGTCGTCCAGCACCTCCACGGCGACGCCGCCCTGGCCGAACAGGACGACCGGCCCGAAGGTCGGGTCGTCGACGAGGCCGAGGATCAGCTCGATGGCCCCCGGCCGCACGACCATCGGCTGCACCGTGAAGCCGGTGACGCGGGCGTCCGGCGCGCGCTCGGCGACCGTGCGCAGCATGCGCTCGGCCGCCGCCTGCACCGCCCCGGGGTCGGCCAGCTCGAGCGCCACGCCGCCGACGTCCGTCTTGTGGGTGATGTCCGGCGACAGGATCTTGAGGGCGGCCGGCAGGCCGAGGCGCGCCGCGGCCGCCGCCGCGTCGGCCGGCGTCGGCGCCGTCTCGGTCGGGACGATCGGGATGCCGTAGGCGCGCATCACCGCCTTCGCCTCGACCTCGGACAGCCAGGGACGGCCTTCGGCGAGGGCCGCCGCCAGCGGCACGCGGGCGGCCGCGCGGTCGGGCGGCTGGCCGTCGCCCACCCGGCGCGGCACTAGCCGCAGCAGCTCCTGGTTCCGGCGATAGTGTACGAGGTGCATGAACGCACGCGCGCCCTGGTCGGGCGTCTCGTAGGTCGGGATGCCGGCGCCGGCGAAGAGGGCGCGGGCCGGCGCCGCCGCGCCGGCGCCCAGCCAGTTGGTCAGCACCAGCCGCTTGCGGTCGCGCACGGTGGCGATGACGGTCTCGGCCGCCTCGGTCGGGTCGGCGATGGCGGTCGGGCAGTTGAGGACCAGGATGGCGTCGGCGCCGGGATCGGCCAGCAGCGCCTCCAGCGCCGCCTTGTAGCGCTCGGGCGGCGCGTCGCCGACGATGTCGACGGGATTGCCGTGCGACCACGTCGGCGGCAGGGCCGCGTCGAGCCGCGCGATCGTCTCGGGCGAGAGATCGGCCGGCACGCCGCCGAAATCGACCAGCGCGTCGGTCGCCATCACGCCGGGGCCGCCGCCGTTGGTCAGGATCGCCAGCCGCTCGCCCGGCAGGCCGCCCGCCAGCGCCGGGCCGGCCAGCGCCAGCGTCTCGACCGCGTCGAACAGCTCGGCCGTGTCGTGCACGCGCAACATGCCGGCGCGGCGGAAAGCGGCGTCGTAGACCGCGTCCGCCCCCGCGAGCGCGCCCGTATGCGAGCGCGCGGCCTTGGCCCCCTCCGGGCGGCGACCGGACTTGACGACCAGCACCGGCTTGGCGCGGGCGGCCGCGCGCGCCGCCGACATGAACTTGCGCGGGCTGGTGATCCCCTCGACGTAGAGCAGGATGGCGCGCACCGCCGGGTCCTGCCCCAGATGGTCGAGCAGGTCGCCGAAGTCGACATCGGCCATGCCGCCCAGCGAGACCAGGTGCGAGAAGCCGATGCCGCGGGCCGCCGCCCAGTCGAGCAGTGCCGTGACGATGGCGCCGGACTGCGTCAGGAAGGCGAGGTCGCCGGCCCGCGCGCCCAGATGCGCGAAGGAGGCGTTGAGCCCGATCCCCGGCACCAGCAGCCCGACGCAGTTCGGCCCCAGCACGCGCAGCAGGTGCGGCCGTGCCGCGTCCAGCACCGCCTGGCGCAGCTCCGCGCCGTGGGCCGAGTTGCCTTCGCCGAAGCCGGCGGTCAGCACGACGGCGGCCCGGGTGCCGCGCGCGCCCAGCTCGGCGACGAGACCCGGCACCGTGTCGGGTGGCGTCGCGATCACCGCCAGGTCGGGGGCCAGCGGCAGGCTGGCGACGTCGGGATAGGCCAGCACGCCCTCGATCGCCGCGTGGTGCGGATTGACCGGCAGGATCGGCCCCTTGAAGCCGCCCTGCAGCAGGTTGCGCGCCGTCACCTGACCGACCGAGCGCGGCCGCGTCGAGGCGCCGATCAGCGTCACCGAGGCGGGGCGGAGCAGGAACTCGAGGTTGCGGACGGACATGACGGGACGATCCTGGCGTCGCGGGGCGGTACGCGGCAACCCTATCGCCCGCCCGCGACAGTCGGGCGACAGCCTTGAAGCCGTGGCCGCGGCCCGCTATCAATCATCCGTCGGCCGATGGCGTCAGCCGCCATCCGCGGGGCCGCGGGTGTAGCTCAATGGCAGAGCAGAAGCTTCCCAAGCTTACGACGAGGGTTCGATTCCCTTCACCCGCTCCAATCTTTTCAAGTAGTTAGACGATCCCCTCAAAATCCTTGGCACCGATTTGGCACCGTTCAGCCCGCGCGCAGGGCGGTGGGTACGGTCGGTACGTAGATCACGGCCACCCGACGGGAGCCGCAGCGCGGGCACATGAGCCGGCCCTCGAGATGCGATAGAGGGAAGTTGGGGCCTCGCGTCCACACGAGGGTCTGCATGTCGAGGGCGGCCCGGTAGAGGCACTCCGGGATGGGCTTCATTCCGTGCTGCTTCCCCTGGGCGCATCGAGCCGTGATCTTCCAGCCGGATCGGTATGCCTCGCCCAAGGTCTCGACGCTCATTTCGGAACTAAACCAGACCTGAGCGCGTGAGAGCGATCGACCAGCTTGCGGCAGCTCACGTTCGGTCGGAACGTGACGAGCTGATGGTGCGGTCGAGGGCCTGGATCTGGTTGATCCGCTTCGCGGCTCAACTCTCGTCGACCGAGAGCACGATCGCGTGGGCGGGCGGGTTCATGTAGAGGCCGACGATGTCCTCGACCGTGGCGGCGAAGGCCGGGTCGTTGGACCGCTTGAAGGTGCGCAGGCGATGAGGCTGGAGGCGATGGGCTTCCCAGATGCGCTGGACGGCGCGCAGCGAGATGCCGGTGGCGGCCGCCATGGCGCGGCCGGTCCAGTGGGTGGTCTCGCCGGGCGGCTCGGCGCAGGTCAGCGCCAGCACGCGGGCGACCGTCGACGTGGGCAGCGGCGCCTTGCCCGGTGGGCGCGTCTTGTCGCGCAGCAGCCCGTCGACACCTTCCTCGGCGTACCGCCGTTGCCAGCGCCAGACCGCGGGGCGGCTCGCCGCGGCCTGCCGCGCGACATCGAGCACGCTGCGCTGCTCGGCCGAGAAGAGGATGATCCGTGCCCGCTGCACATGCTTGAGCGGGCAGCTCCGGTCACTGGCGATCGCGGCCAGACGCATCCGGTCGGCTGCGCTGACGATCACACATACATCCTGTGCCATCCCTGGAAATTCGCACGGCTACCCCACTGTGAATCGTCCGAAAGCGTCTATCCGCTAGAATATCTCAACGGATGACCCTGGAACTACCCGGCCGTACTCGATCGAAGAAGAACTCCAAACGCCGCATCAGGTGCGGCCGGAACGTCTTCATGGTGCCGTCGCAGGAGCACGCCGACTGGCACCGCGACATGAGCCTGCTACTCGCCTCCCAGCGCTCTCCGAAGCCGATCGAGCGGTGCGACGTGTCGATCACGCTCTACACCTCTGATCGCCGCGAAGGGGACCTCT
>JBFWXJ010000116.1:0-14537 GCA_050187535.1 Alphaproteobacteria bacterium
GCCTCGGTGGCACCGCTGCGCGAGCGCTGGGGCAACCGGCTCGATCCGACGCTGGTCGCCTTCGCCGACTGGGGGATGGGTTTCTCGCTGCTCGACCGCATCCGCGCCGAGGCGGCGCGTACCCGGCTCTATCGGGCCGTGCAGGCGCTCCTCGGCCGCTGGGATTTCCTCGTCTCGCCGACCACGGCGTGCACCGCGCTAGCCGCGGACTTCGACGCGACGAAGCCCGTGACGATCGCCGGGCGCGAATGCGGCATCACCCGCCAGAGCTGGACCGCCTACCAGTACCCCTTCAACCTCACCGGCAACCCGGCCTTGTCGGTGCCGAGCGGCTGGGCCGCGGACGGCATGCCGGTCGGCCTGCAGATCGTCGGCCCCTGGTGGAGCGACCTCGCGGTATTGCGGCTGGGCGCGATCCTGGAGCGGGTGCGTCCCTGGGCCGCCCGCCGGCCGCCCGCCGCGTAGGCGCGGGCGGCGTTGCGCGAATGCCGCATCGGGCGGCATTCGCATATCCCACGGCCCTCTCGGTGCTTGGAGCGGGGCCTGCGCAGCCTCTACCGTCGCGTCTCCATGACGCCGCTGCGCATCGCTCCCCTGCTCGCGCTGGCCGCCGGCTGCGCCGCCTTGCCGGCCCGGGCCGACACCGACTGCATCCTGCGCGAGCTCGCGACCGCGCGGGGCATTTCCGACCGCGAGCCGGTCGACCGCACCACCCGCTTCCTCGCCGAGCGCGACCGCGTCCATGCGTTCCTGCGCGTCGACTGCAGCCGCGTCGATGCCGACCGGCCGGCATTCCAGATCCGCTGGATCTTCAACGGACGCATCATGCGCACGCGCGACATCGCGGTCGGCGTCAGCCCCAACTGGCGCGCCTGGGACGTGATGCCCGCGGTGCCGGGTCAGGGGCTGGTGCAGCTCTTCGACGCCGAGGGCACGCTGCTGGCGGAGGAGGCCTTCACGACCTCCCTGCAGTAGGGTGCGGCGGCCTCAGGGCAGGCCGCGCGCCTTGCTGTCGGAGGCGGCCGACGGCATCGACGACTGACCGGCGGCGGAGCCGCCCAGCACCTCGATGCGGCCGTTGAGGCGGGCGCCCTCGGCGACCTCGATGCGGCCATAGCGGATCTCGCCTTCGATCTGCCCGGTGTCGTGCACGACGAGCCGTTGCGTCGCCTTGATCTCGCCCTCGAAGCGGCCGCGGATCTCCGCCGTCTCGCATTCGATCGCGCCGTCGACACGGCCCTTGGCGTCCAGCACGAACGACCGGCAGGTCGTCTGCAGCCGCGCGCGCCCGGCCACGTAGATGCGGCTGCACCGTTCGATGGTCGCGGCGATCTCCACACCCTCGCCGACCGAGAGATAGCTGTCGTTCGTCGGTACCGCAGTCACGGAATCCCCGCTCAGGTTCTGATGGCGCAGAACATCGCCGGACCGGCCCGCCGCCGACGACTCAACGGCCGTCACCCTAGCAGAAGCATCACGGCCGCGGCCACCTAGCGGCGCAGATGCGTCGCGTCGCGGAACGGCGAGTCGGGCTCGAGCGCGACGACGTCGTACCGGCGTGCCAGCCAGATCATGCGCTCGAACGCCAGCGACTCCTCGAAGAGATCACGCTGCGAGGCCGAATCGGCACCGATCTCCGACATCAGCGTCAGGCGCAGCTCCTCCATCATGCTGGTGCGGTCGCCGGCCAGCTCGGTGAATTGCTGGCGGTCGATCGGGTCGTCCGAGCCGGCGACGGCGTAGAGGGTCTGCAGGATGAAGTCCGCGCTTTCGAGCAGGGCGGCGATGCGTCCGGCAACCATCGGGTGCTGGCTCGGCCGCGTGGCGCCGGCGACGAGGCGAACGACCTGCTCGTCGATTGCGCCCAGCAGCCCGTTCAGCCGTTGCAGCGAGGCGATGCGCCGGCGCACGCGCTGGTCGGTGGCCGAGTGGTCGAGCGCTTCCAGGAAGGCGTCGACCGCACGCGTGATGGAGGTGAGGTCGCGCAGCGGCCGCGGCTGCGCGGCCGTGTCCGCGCGCACGGGGTCGAGCCGGCGCGGCAGCTCGTCCAGGATGTCGAGATGCTCGCGGAAGGCGAGCTCGGTCGCGCTGGCCGGCTCGCTCAGCGCCTCGGGGCTGATATAGCGCGGCCGGGCCGGATCCTCCGCTGCGGCGGACACCATCCGCTGGAGCCGACGTTCCAGCGCCGGCTCGAAGGGCAGGGTCGTCGTATAGGCGACGGTCTGGATGATGAGGTAGGCGACCGCCACCGAAAGTGCCGGGGCGCTGGCCGTGAGAGCCGGAAGCCAGCCGGGGGCCACGATCTCCGCGATCGTCACCGCCAGGATCGCGGCCGCCGACCCGATCACCTTCAGCAGCGCCTGATAGAACGCCAGCGTGCGGCCGATCGGCGAGATGCGCGCGGTCAGGAATATCACGTTCAGCGCCGAGGTGGTGTTCGCCCCGATCACCGCGGCGATCGCCGACAGCGGGTCCATGACTGTCGACAGGACCAGGACGGTGACGATCGCCGCCACCGTCTTGGCGGTCTGGACGAACGGCACCAGCGCCGCACCGATGAGGAACGCGATCAGCGGCTGACCGGTGGCGAAGCTCAGGATCTCGCGCAGGAACTCGACGTCGCGCAGCGCACGCGCATGCGACTCCAGCAGGTCGAGGCCGAGGAGCATGAGGACGAGCGCGAAATAGGTGGCCACCGGCTTGCGCCAGGCCGGCCGCCGATCGAGCCCGACGATGTAGAGCAGCCCGCAGGAGGCGATCAGCCCCAGCACGATGTCGTGAAGGCTCGAGGCCGCGAGGAAGACCAGTACCGAGGTGCCGATGTTGGCGCAGGCGATCAGCGGAAATGCGTCGCGTATCCCGATGATGTTGGCGGTCGCGAGTCCGGTCGCGGCAGCGGTCACCGCGTTGGTGCTCTGGGTCGCGGCACCGGCGGCGGCGCCCAGCATCATCATCAGCGGCCGGCTGCGGACCATGCGCGCCGCCAGGACACGGACGCGGTCCCCGGTGACCTCCTTCAGCTGGACCGACAGGAGCCGCATCCCGATGAAGAAGAGGCCCATTCCGGCGAAGATGCCGAGGGCGATCGGGATCATGGCGCCGACCGGATCGTGAGGTGCCGGCCGATCCGGCCGTTCTCCGAATGCGCCTCAGGGGCGCATGACGACCCCGGTGGACGGCTTCACGGAGGTCTTGGTGAAGTCGCGCAACTGGCGGTCGACCCGCTGGATCGCACGCATCAGCGCGCTCGCCTCTTCGCCGAGGTACGCCTCGGTGGGCGTGACGGTGAACTCCGCCTTGGGCAAGGGCAGGAGCGTCAGCTGCAGCTCGGACACCTGCAGGCCGCCGCCGGTGTTGACGGCGATGATCGTCGAGACGAGCGATCGCTGGAAGCGGCCGAGAACGCCCGGATTCTCGAGCCGGAAGACCGTCAGCTGCTCGTCGATGTAGTCGAGGTCCGCCTCCGAGAGCTCGCGCGCGATGCCGAAAGTGAAGGAGAGCCCCGGGATCAGGCCGACGACGTTCTCGACCTTCTTCATCTTGTAGCCGGCCAGCCCGAGCAGCCGGAAGAAGCCCGCACCCTGGTCGTCCCGCGCCGCGGCCGCCAGCGACGAGGTGGACGGCGGGACGACGTAGTCCGACACGACGCTGACGGCATCCGTGGCCCAGCCGAGCGCCTTGCTCACCGAGGCCCACATCTGCCCGAGCGCGGTCGGGCGGTCGTCGATCATGTCGAACGACTTGGCCGGCGGCGCCTGCGCGATCGCCCCGGTCGTGCCCGCACCGATCAGCGCGGCCGCGAGGGACAGGCCGACCATCCCCGATTTCCAGTTCATGGCTTCAGCGCTCCATCGCCGTCAGACGCCGTGCCTGCCTGCGCACCGCCTCGCGCTGCCGGGCATCCTGCGCCATCAGTCCCTCCCGCGCGAGATAGCCGTCGGGCCCGATCGCCTCTTCGCTGGTGAATTCCGTGATCAGCTCGCGCAGCCCCGCGATCGGGCCGCTGCCGCGGTGGTCCCTGACATGCGCGCGCTTCACATAGACGAACAGCGGGCGGACGAAGGGGTAGTCGCGCGAGGCGATCGTCTCGGCCGACGGCATGACGCCGTCGAGCGGCAGCACCTTCACGAGATCGCCGAGGCTGCTCGCCACGTTGGACGGCAGGACCGCAACGGTACCGGGTGCCGCTTCCGCCATCGTCTTTCGCGCATTCTCCAGGAAGGGGATGCCGATCTCGACCAGCACGCCGTCGCGCCGCAGGCCGACACATTGCTTGACCCGGAACTCGGCCGAGAAGATGCGGCGGATCTGCGGAATGTCGCGACAGGCGCCCTGGAGGAACCGGTCCTCGAAGAAGCCACGCGCCCCCAGCCCCTCGGCCGCCAGCGCGAAGCGGATCGGCAGTGCGGGAAGGCGGTCGTCGACGTCGTGCCACGTGCGGTTGGGGTTCGGGACGAGCTCGTCGTCCAGCGGCACCTCATGCGCGATGGCGCCGTAGACCGCATTCAGCGTCAGCGCCATGTCGGGATCGCTGCGGCGATTGGCCAGCACCAGGGCGCCATAGCCGAACTGGATCTCGATGATGTCGCCGACCTGCCTGGACTGGCACTCCTCCAGCTCCTGTGACCGCATCCGTCGCGACATGGCGGCCACGCTCGGCGTGTCGGCCGCGGCCGACTTGCAGAAGGCGTGCAGCCCCGGCGTGGTGCCACGGAACAGGAAATCCGGTGGCGCGATCACCTTGGCGGCTACCAGCTGCTCGGCGACACGCCGGACGAACGGCTCGAGGTAGGTCGAGCCGACGATGCGGACCGGTGCTTCGGCCGCGCTCGCCGACGCCGCGAAGGCCATGAGGCATGTGAGCACTGCGATGCGAACGCTAAGCAATCGTCCTCGTACCCACATGTCATTCCACCGCGAATGCGTACAGCAACACGGCAATTCTAACTATACTATCGTGACAGTCTAGTTGTTCATCGCACCAATATTGGATTCAGGGTCAGCCGAGCATTGCTCGCTCGAGCCGGTCGCGGTGCTGGGCGACCGTGGCGGCCGGTGCGTCGAGCACGATGCGGCCGACGCGCATCACCGCGACGCGCGATGCGGCGGCGGCCACCGCCGTGTTCTGCTCGGCCACCAGCACCGCGGTGCCCGAGGCGGCGATCCAGGTGAGGCGCTCCAGCAGGTCGTCGACGGTCGTGGGCGAAAGCCCGAGCGTGGGCTCGTCGAGCAGCAGGAGGCGGGGCAGGTTCATCAGCGCCCGGCCGATCGCCAGCATCTGCTGCTGGCCGCCCGACAGCTGCCACGCCAACGCGCGCTCGCGCGTCTGCAGCTGCGGAAACAGCTCGAAGACGGATTCGACGCGGGATTCCCGCTCCTTGGCGCTCGCGCGGCACACCGCCAGCAGATTGTCGCGCACCGTCATCCCGGGAAAGACGCGACGCCCTTCCGGCGCATAGCCGATCCCGATCGCCGCCCGCCGCTCGGGGGTGGCGGCTTCGAGCTTGCGCCCGTCCATCGCGACGAAGCCGGCGGCGAGCGGCACCAGCCCGACGACGGCCTGGAGCAGCGTCGATTTGCCGGCACCGTTGACGCCGAGCAGCGTGACGATCTCGCCCGCTTCGATCGTGAGGTCGACGTCGGACACCACGCGGCCGACGCCGCGGTCGACGCAGACGCCCTGCAGTGCCAGGCGGGCGGTCGGGATGGCTGCGACCGGCTCGGGCAGGTCGACCGCGATGGCCGGAGGGCCCGCGTCGGGCATCGTCGGGTCGCTCACCGCGGCCCCCGCACGGCGATGCCGCCGCCGATATACGCCTTCACGACCTCGGGATCGGCGCGCACCTGCTCGGGCGTGCCGACCGCGATCAGTCGTCCCTGGTCGAGGCAGGCGACACGGTCGGCCAGGCCCAGCAGGAAGCCGAGGTTGTGGTCGACGATGACCATCGCGAGCCCGCGCGTCTTGAGCGCCCGCAGCCGCTCGGCCAGATGGGCCTGCTCGGGCTCGGACAGGCCCGCCGCGGGCTCGTCCAGCAGGACCAGCTCGGGATTGCGGGCGAGTGCCCGGGCGAGCTCGACCCGGCGCTGCAGCGCCGGCGCCAATGCGCCGGCCGGCCGGCTCACCAGGGCGCCGAGGTCGAGCGCTTCCAGGATCGCCGCCGCCTCGCCGCGGGCCCGTCGCAGCCGCCGCTCGGTGCCGAGGGCGGCGAGCGGGCCGAGGAAGCCGCCCGGCAGGTCGCCCAGCCGCGCGGCGGCGACGTTGTCCAGCACCGACATCTCCGGATGGAGGTGGACCGTCTGGAAGGTGCGGGCGACGCCGTGGCGGGCGACGGCGGCCGGCGAGCGGCCGGTCATGTCCTCGCCCGAGACGACGACGCGGCCCTCGTCGGGCACCGCCAGCCCCGTCACGACATTGACCAGCGTCGTCTTGCCGGAGCCGTTCGGGCCGATCAGCCCGAAGATCTCGCCGCGCGCCACCTTCAGCGTCACGCCCTCCAGCGCGACCACGCCGCCATAGCCCTTGGCGATGCGCTCGAGCGCCAGGACGGGGCGCGTCGTTGCGAGCAGCGACCGACCGGGCGCGCGCAGGGTCGGCGGCACGGGCATGCCGCGACCCGGCAGCAGCCGCTGGCGCAGTCGCTCCGCCAGTCCGACCAGCCCCTCCGGCGCGAACAGGATGGCGAGCAGCAGGACGAGGCCGAAGGCGAGCAGGCGGTAGCCTTCCAGCACATGCAGCCATTCCGGCGCCAGCACGACGATGAAGGCGCCGAGGATGGCGCCCGACGTCCGTGCCACGCCGCCGACGACGACCATGACGAGGCATCGCACCATCACGTCGAAGTCGAACACCTCGGGCGAAACCACGCCGATGGTGTGGACCTGGAGTGCGCCCGCGAGCCCGGCCAGGGCTGCCGCGGTCAGGAAGGCGGCGAGCCTGAGGCGCGCCACGGGCGCACCGGCCGCGATCGCGGCGTAGGGATCGGCGCGCAACAGCTCGTAGGCGAGGCCGGGCAGGCTGCGGCGGACCTGGTAGAGCGCCAACCCGGCCACCGCGACGATGATCCAGACGAAGATCATGCCGTCGCGTCCGTCGAGCCGGTGGTCCCATAGCATCAGCTCGGAGATGCCGGCCAGGCCGTTGGAGCCGCCCGTCAGGTCGATCCAGCCGATCGCCAGCACCAGCAGCACCTGGGCGATGCCGAGCGTGGCCAGCGCCAGATAGTGGCTCGTCAGCCGCAGGACGGGTGCCGCGACGGCGCCCGCGAACAGCGCGGCGACGAGGACGGCCGCCGGCAGGGTCGCCTCGCCCGTCCAGTCCCATTGCAGCGCGGAGAGGGCGGCGACATAGGCCCCGATCCCGAAGAAGGCGCCCTGGCCCAGGGAGAAGGCGCCCGCGAGCCCGAAGACGAACTGGTAGCCGATGCCGAGCAGCGCGTAGATGCCGACCTGGGTCAGGAGCCGCACCGGATAGGCGGCCTCCAGCGGCAGCATGAATGCGACGAGCGCGCCCGTCGCGAAGATGAGCGGAAGGCGGATGCCTTCCGCGAACCACATCATCCGCTGCATCACGCGCGCCGCCCCACGGTCTCGCCGAGGATGCCCGTCGGCCGGAAGGCGAGGATCGCCAGCAGCGCCACGTAGAGCAGCGCCTCGGCGGCGAGCTGGGAGACCAGCGCGGCCACGTAGCTCTCGAAGAGCGCGATCACCAGGCCGCCCAGCACCGCCCCGCCGATGCGGCCCCAGCCGCCGATGACGACCGCGATATAGGCCTTTAGCATGTAGTTGGCGCCGTCGGCGGGGGCGAGGAAGAACTGGTTGGCGACGAGGAGCCCTGCCGTGCCTGCCAGCGCGGCGCCGAGCGCGAACGAGGCGGCGATCAGCGGCACGACGGGTATACCGAGCGCGCGGGCGATCTCCGGATCCTGGGCCGTCGCGCGCAGCCGCCGGCCCGCCTGGGTGCGATCCATCAGGATATGGACCAGCAGCACCAGCACCGCGGCGGCGAAGATGGTGGCCAGCGACTGACGGCCGACCACCGCGTCGCCGACCGCGACCGCGCCGGCGGCGAAGAGCGGCGGCGCGGTGCCGGGCTCCGGGCCGGCCAGGCGCAGCACCGCGTTCTGGATGACGATGCCGACCGCGATCGTCGAGATGAACACGGCCGTCGGCGGCCGCGCACGCAGCGGGAAATAGGCGACCGCCGACAGCACCAGGCCGAGCAGCCCGGTCGCGACCGCCACGATCGGCAGCAGGACGATGCCGGGCACGGGCAGCAGCGGGGCGATCGCGACGGCGAGGAAGCCGCCGGCCACCACCAGCTCGCCCTGGGCGAAGTTGACCGCATTGGTCGCGTTCAGGACCAGCACGAAGCCGAGCGCGGTCAGGGCATAGGTCGCGCCCAGGGACAATGCGGTGACGGTGAGCTGAAGGAAATCGGTCATCGGCGGTGCGTCAGGATCGGGAGCCGGCGGGGTCGAGGTAGCGCTTGACGATCCGCGGGATGCGGTCGCGGCCGTCGTAGCAGATGACGACCGCGTCGTGCGCCATGTTCCCCGCGCCGTCGGAGCGATAGGTCATGGCGAGCCCCTCGTGGGACCCCGTCGCCAGGGCGTCGCGGACGGCGGCGGGGGTCGCGGCGCCGGTGGCGACCGCGCTCAGGACCATGGCGACGCCGTCGTGCTGCGCCAGCGCGAAGGCGTCGGGCTCGATCTGGAAGAGGGCGCGGTAGTCGGCGACCCAGCGGCGGATCTCCGGCCGCTCCTCGGAGATCGGCGACGACCCGCTCTCAGCGCAAACGCCGGTCAGCTCCACCGGCTCCAGCAGGGCCGCGGTCGCCGGCTGGTGCATCGCCGAGCCGGCGACGACCGGCAGGCCGACCGAGAGCGCGGCCGCCTGGCGGATGAACCGCGCCGTCGGCTCGGCGTGGAGCTGCAGGACGATGACGTCGGGCCGGGCGGCGCGCAGCTTCGTCAGCACCGGCGCCATGTCGCGCACGGCCGGCGCCAGTCCCTCCTCGAACACGATCTCGGCGCCGAGCGCGGCGAAGCGCTCGACCAGGTGGCGCCGTCCGCTCTGGCCGTAGGCCGTCGTCTGATGGACGAGCGCGACCCGGCGGCGCCCCAGCTCCTCGACGACGTAGCGCGCCTGGGCCGCCTTCACGACCGCGTCGCCGGGGAAGAAGCGGAAGACCCAGGGATTGCCGCGCTCGGTGATCTCGGCGGTCCCGGACACCGTGACGAGCGGCACCCCTGCGCCGGCGGCGAGCGGCAGCAAGGCCAGCATCTGCGTGCCCAGCATCGGCGCCACGACGGCCGTGGGCGGCCCCTGGCGCAACGCCCGGGCGAACGCGTTGACCGCGGCCTCGGGCGAGGTCGCGGTGTCGATCACCTCGTGGTCGACGGCGACCCCGGCCGGGGCGGCGCGGAACGCCATCAGCGCGCCGTTGCGCTGGCTGGTGCCTTCCAACGCCAGGAAGCCGGTCAGCGGCACCAGCACCGGGATGCTGGCCCGGGTCTCCGCGCGCGCGACGCCCGCGGCGAGCACCGCCGCCAGCAGCATCGAGAGGCGAAGCGCCAGCATCTTCTTCGTATTCCCTTGGATTCGCCCGGAGAGGCGGAGAGTGGGCAGCGGCGCGTTGCCGTGTCAACCGCCGAAGCCTGTGACGCGCGTCACAGCGCGCGGCCGCGGAATCGTGGAGGATGCTGGAAAGGCCCGCTCCCCAAGCGGGCCGCGACCGAGGTTCCCCGACTGCGGTCGCAAGGCCTCCGTCACCCCATCCTCCCCGACGGAGATCATCGCCCCGCGGTGCCGACTTTCCCCCCGGCCGCCGCGGGGCGAATCGTTTTCGGGGTGGCCCTACAGCCAGGCCGGATCGAAACCGTCGACCGCCGGGCCGGCCCCGGTGACCCGCGCGAGGCAGGCCGCCGCGGCCGGCATCTCCTGGGCGGCATAGAAGCGCGCGGTCGCCAGCTTGGCACGGTGGAAGTCCGGATCATCGCCGCGGGCGAGCGCCTCGGCCGCGGCCGTGGCCGACCGCGCCATCATCCATCCCCCGGCGACGGTTCCCAGCAGGCGCAGATAGGGCGTGGCCGCCGCCGCCGCATGCCGCGGCTCGCTCTTCAGCAGGCCGACGACGTGGGCGGTCGCCCCCTCCAGGTGCCCGATGCCCTCGCCCAGGGCCGTGCCGACCCCGTCGGGTGCGGCGGCCGCATCGGCGCGCATGCGGGCGACCGTATCCGCCAGCACGGCCCCGCCGTCGCGCGCGAGCTTGCGGAAGACGAGGTCGTTGGCCTGGATGCCGTTGGTGCCCTCGTAGATCGGTGCGATCCGCGAATCGCGCAGATGCTGGGCGGCCCCGGTCTCCTCGATGAAGCCCATGCCGCCATGGACCTGGACGCCGGTCGACGCCACCTCGACGCCGAGGTCGGTCGACCAGGCCTTCACCACGGGGATCATCAGGTCGACGAAGGCCTGGTGGCGGTCGCGCTCGGCCGCGTCGGGATGGCGGTTCGCGTGGTCGAGGGCGGCCGCCACCGTGTAGGCCAGCGCCCGCATCGCCTCCGTCCTCGACCGCATGGAAAGCAGCATCCGCCGCACGTCGGGATGTCGCGCGATGGCGACGGGGGCGGGGTCGCGCGAGCCGATCTCGCGGCTCTGGACGCGGGCCAGCGCATGGCCGCGTGCCCGCTGGTAGGCGCGCTCGGCGATCGCGACCCCCTCCAGGCCGACCGACAGCCGGGCATTGTTCATCATGGTGAACATGTATTCCAGCCCGCGGTTGGCCTCGCCGACGCGGTAGCCGATCGCCCCCTCGCCGTCGCCGAAGGCCAGCACGCAGGTCGGGCTCGCATGAATGCCGAGCTTGTGCTCCAGCGAGACGACGCGCACGTCGTTGCGCGCGCCGAGGCTGCCGTCGGCCTCGATCAGGCTGCGCGGCACGATGAAGAGCGAGATGCCGCGCGATCCCGCCGGCGCGTCCGGCAGGCGGGCCAGCACCATGTGGACGATGTTCTCGGCGACGTCGTGGTCGCCCCAGGTGATGAAGATCTTCTGTCCGAAGATGCGCCAGCGCCCGTCGCCGTCCGGCACCGCGCGGGTGCGGATCTGGCCGAGGTCCGATCCCGCCTGCGGCTCGGTCAGGTTCATCGTGCCGGTCCAGGTGCCGGCGATCATCTTCGGCAGGAAGGTCGCCTTCTGCTCCGGGCTGCCGTGATGCGACAGGAGGTCGATGGCGCCCTGGGTCAGGAGCGGGCAGAGCGAGAAGGCCATGTTGGCGGACGCCCACATCTCGCCGACCGCGGTCCCGACCAGCCAGGGCAGGCCCTGGCCGCCGTATTCGGGGTCGAACGGCAGCCCGTTCCAGCCGCCGTCGACGAAGCCGCGATAGGCCTCGCGGAAGCCGGCGGGCGTGCGGACCACGCCGTTCTCGAGCCGGCTGCCCTCGCGGTCGCCGACGACGTTGAGCGGCGCCAGCACCTCGCCGGCGAACCGCCCCGCCTCCGCCAGCACCTGGTCGACCAGCTCGGGGTCGGCCCCCTCGGCACCCGGCAGGGCCGCCACCCGGTCGAGCCCGGCGACGTGGCGCAGCACGAAGCGCATGTCGGCAATCGGTGCCGCGTATTCGGACATGGCGGCCCGTCCCTCAGATGACCTTGCCGGGGTTCATGATGCCGAGCGGGTCGAGCGCCTTCTTCACCTTGCGCATCAGCTCCATCTCGACCGGGCTCTTGAACAGGGGCAGCAGGTCCCGCTTGAGGCGCCCGACGCCGTGCTCGGCCGAGATGCTGCCGTTCATGCCGGCGACCACACGGTGGACGATGTCGTTGAACTCCTCCCATCGCGCCATGTAGGCGGCGGTGTCGGCGCCCTCCGGCTGGCTCAGGTTGAAGTGGATGTTGCCGTCGCCGATATGGCCGAAGGCGCAGACGCGGATGCCGGGCAGCCGCGCCTCGACGGCGGCCTTCGCTTCCTCCAGGAAGTCGGCGACGCGCGAGACCGGGACGGCGATGTCGTGCTTGATGCTGCCGCCCTCGTGCTTCTGCGCCTCGACGATCGCCTCGCGGATGCGCCACAGCTGGGCCGCCTGCTGGGCCGAGGCGGCGATGGTGCCGTCCGCCACCAGGCCCTGCTCCATCGCCGTCTCCAGCAGCTTCTCCATGGTGTGGCCGATGTCGCCGTCGGGCACGCTCGACGACATCTCCATCAGGACGTAATGCGAGTGCCGCTCGGCCAGCGGGTCGGCGACGCCGGCGACGTGCCGCATGCCGAAGTCGAGCCCGATGCGCGGGATCAGCTCGAAGGCCGTGAGCTGGTCGCCCGACGCGGCGCGGGCCAGCACAAACAGGTCGAGGGCCGCCCGGTGGCCGGGCACCGCGACGAAGGCCGTGCGCATTGCCCGCGGCTTGGGGAAGAGCTTCAGCACGGCCGCGGTGACGATCCCGAGCGTGCCCTCGCCGCCGACGAAGAGCTGCTTCAGGTCATAGCCTGTGTTGTCCTTGCGCAGCGCCCGCAGCCCGTCCCACACCTGTCCGTCCGGCAGCACCACCTCCAGCCCCAGCACGAGGTCGCGGGCATTGCCGTAGCGCAGCACCTGGATGCCGCCGGCGTTGGTCGACAGGTTGCCGCCGATCTGGCAGCTCCCCTCCGCGCCGAGGCTGAGCGGGAACAGGCGGTCGGCGCGGTCGGCCGCGGCCTGCACCTCGGCCAGGATGACGCCCGCCTCGACCGTGATCGTGTAGTTGGCGGGGTCGATCGCGCGCACCCGGTTCATGCGCCCCAGCGACAGCACGATCGCCTCGCCCGTCTCGAACGGCACCGAGCCGCCGCACAGCCCGGTATTGCCGCCCTGGGGCACGATGGCGATGCGGTTGGCCGCACAGATGCGCACGATCTCGGCGACCTCGCGGGTCGCTGCCGGCCGCACCACGACGGGGGCCTTGCCGACGAACAGACCACGCTCGTCCTTGAGGAACGGGACCATGTCGCCCGGATCGTCGATCCAGCCCTTCGGGCCGACGATCGCACGGATCGCGGCGAGGGCGTCGGGCGGCACGGGCTTCGGCATCACGGTCATCGCCGGTCTCGCGTTCGGGTGGGGTCGCGGCACTCTAGTCGAGTTGCAGTTCGGTTGCATCGCCGCGTGGCCTGACAATTTTTGGCACCCCATCGGCGCATATTGTGCGCATCCTTCCGAACACGAGGGGGTACACAATGCAGCCGCACTCACTGGCCCATCTCGACGACGCAGCCATCCGCCGCGTTCTCGGCTTTCTCGGCTATGGCAATCCGGCGGGACGCTTCTGGTTCATCGGGCTCGAGGAAGGGCTGGGGGGTGTCACGCCGGAAGAGGCGCTCGTGAACCTCGAGGCGCGCGGCACGTACGATCCGGTGATGGACCTCGAGGTCGCGCAGAGTCGCCTGCGGAAGGATGGTGCGTTCCTCGACCTCGAGAAGCGGAAGTCGTTCAGCCAGGTTTGGGTGTGGATCGCAAAGATCGTGTGTGCCTGCCATGGCGAGCGGGACTGGGAGTCCAGCGAGACCTGGAAGCCCTATATCCAAACGCGTCTCGGCCGATCGGGCGGCGACACCTTCCTGACCGAGGCGTCACCGATCCCGTCGAAGGACGGCGAGGGACGAAAGAGCTGGCACGAACTATTCCGCCAGCGAGAGCCGACGACTGATCGACTGATCGCGGAGCGTCTCCGAGACTTGGCGCGGTTGCGCGACGCGCACCGCCCGGAGCGCATTGTCTGCTACGGCACCGACCGTGCCGGACAGTTCCAGCGCCTGCTCGGCATCGACCGGTGGCATGCTCTTACGCAGGACAGCAAGGCCTCCGCGGACGGGCGCTTCCTGTCGTTGCCGTTCTTCGGCCAGGGGCGGATGAGTGCGGGCGAGCTGCGCGCCCTCCTCGATCTCGGCGCTCTCCCGCGGCTTGGTGGCAGGTAGGGGCCGGCGATGCACAATCAGGAGACCTATCCCTCGTTGGAAGAGTTCTACGTCGCCCGCATCGCCTCGCTTCCAGAAGATTGGCGAAGGCTGGACGGCAAGCGAACCGGTGGAAACCGCGATCGCTTCGGTGGATTTCGGATGCTCGGCAGACAATGGCGGGTGAATTCCGACACCCATATCGATCTGTTGTCACGCGCCTATGAGGCCTTGCGGGATCACCGCCCCGAGGACGTGTTCGTGGAAGAGACGACGCGGGGTGGGGATACCTGCCTCAACCTCGCACCGCCGCTGCGCGATCCCGGTCGGCCGAAGCACTTCTATGTCTATCTCGAACGATCCCGCAGATAGCTTGCCGTATCCTATCCCGAGCAATCCCGCGGTGCCGCGGCGCGGCGGAGGCGGTCGGTGATCGCTTCGCCCAGGCCATGGGTGGGGATCGGCATGACGGCGATGGCGCGCACGTCCGCACGGTCGAGCGCGCGCAGATGGGCGAAGAGATTGGCGGCGGCCTCGGTCAGGTCGCCCGCAGGGCTGAGGTTGAGGGTCGCCGCCGCGCCGGCCGGCGGCGACGGGCCGAAGGCGAGCAG
>JBFWXJ010000117.1:0-14537 GCA_050187535.1 Alphaproteobacteria bacterium
GGTGATCGAGATCGACGAGGTGTTGGAGGCGACGATGGCGGTGGCGCTGAGATGGGGAACGAGCGCCTAGAAGATCTCCTTCTTGACCTGCTCGTTCTCGGTCGCCGCCTCGATGACGACGTCGCAGTCGGAGAAGGCGGCCATCTCGCTCGCGGTCGAGATCCGGCCGAGCGCCGCGGCGCGGTCCTCGTCGGTCACCTTGCCGCGCGCGACCTGGCGCTGCATGCCGCGGTCGATCGTCTCGACCGCCTTGGCGAGCGCCTGGGGGTTCGCGTCGAGCAGGCGCACGGGATAGCCCGCGAGCGAGGCCACATGGGCGATGCCCGAGCCCATCTGGCCCGCGCCGATGATGCCGATCCTGCCGATCATGCCGTTCCCGTCTCCGTTGCCGCCGCCACTCAGGCGGACTTCTCCAGGGCGGCCGTCAGCTCCGGCACCACCTGGAAGAGGTCGCCGACGAGGCCGTAGTCGGCGACCTGGAAGATCGGCGCCTCCTCGTCCTTGTTGATGGCGACGATGACCTTGCTGTCCTTCATGCCGGCCAGATGCTGGATCGCGCCGGAGATGCCGACGGCGATGTAGAGCTCGGGCGCCACCACCTTGCCGGTCTGGCCGACCTGGTAGTCGTTCGGCACGAAGCCCGCGTCGACCGCGGCCCGGCTGGCGCCGACGGCGGCACCCAGCTTGTCGGCCAGGGCCTCCAGCAGCTTGAAGTTGTCGCCGGACTGCATGCCGCGACCGCCCGAGACGATGACCCGGGCGGCCGTCAGCTCCGGCCGCTCGGACTTCGACAGCTCGGCGCCGAGGAACTTCGACTGGCCGGCGTCGCCCGCCGCCGCCGCCGCCTCGACCGGCGCCGAGCCGCCCTCGGCCTCGGCCGCGGGGAAGCCGGTCGCGCGCACGGTCACGACCTTGATCGGGTCCTTCGACTGCACGGTGGCGAGCGCATTGCCGGCGTAGATCGGGCGCACGAAGGTGTCGGGCGAGACGACCGCGGTGACGTCGGAGAGCTGCTGCACGTCGAGCAGGGCCGCCACCCTGGGCATGACGTTCTTGCCGGTCGTCGTCGCCGGCGCCATGACGTGCGAATAGCTCTTGGCGAGGCCGACCAGCAGCGGCGTCAGGTTCTCGGCCAGCGGATGGGCGTAGGCCGCGTCGTCGGCGACCAGCACCTTGGCGACGCCGGCGACCTTGGCTGCGGCGGCGCCGGCGGCGGCGCAGCCCTGGCCCGCGACCAGCAGGTGGACGTCGCCGCCCACCGCCTTGGCCGCGGTGACAGCGTTCAGCGTGGCGGGCTTGAGGGCCGAGCCGTCGTGCTCGGCCAGGACGAGAACGCTCATTCAGATCACCCGCGCTTCGGTCTTCAGCTTGTCGACGAGCTCGGCCACGGTCTTCACCTTGACGCCGGCCTGGCGCTTGGACGGCTCCTCGACCTTCAGCGTCGTCAGGCGCGGCGCCGTGTCGACGCCGAGATCGGCCGGCTTCTGCACGTCGATCGGCTTCTTCTTCGCCTTCATGATGTTCGGCAGCGAGGCGTAGCGAGGCTCGTTGAGGCGCAGGTCGGTCGTCACGATCGCCGGCAGCGCGATCTGGATGGTCTCCAGGCCGCCGTCGACCTCGCGCGTCACCTGCGCGCCCTCGCCTTCGATCTTCAGCTTGGAGGCGAAGGTCGCCTGCGGCCAGCCCAGCAGTGCCGCCAGCATCTGGCCGGTCTGGTTGGCGTCGTCGTCGATCGCCTGCTTGCCGAGGATGACGAGCCCCGGCTGCTCCTTGGCGCAGACCGCCTTCAGCAGCTTGGCGACGGCGAGCGGCTCCAGGCCGGCTTCCGCCTCGACCAGGATGCCGCGGTCGGCGCCCATGGCGAGCGCGGTGCGGATCGTCTCCTGGCACTGCGTCGGCCCGATGGAGACGGCGACGATCTCGGTGGCGACCCCGGCTTCCTTCAGGCGCACCGCCTCCTCGACGCCGATCTCGTCGAAGGGATTCATCGACATCTTGACGTTGGCCGTCTCGACCCCCGTCTTGTCCGCCTTGACCCGGATCTTCACGTTGTAGTCGACGACCCGCTTGACGGCGACGAGCACTTTCATCGGCAGAAGCTCACCTGGCGAAAACGGTAGCGCGACGGGGCGGAAAATCCGCTCGCCCGCCGCCGCGGCGGCGGATTTGTGCACATGCACAATGGCAAGGCAAGTGAAACCATGGCCGCGGAAAGGACCCTCAGCGGTTGGCGCCGGGCACCCACAGGACGTCGCCCGCGCCGTCGCCGTTGGCATGCCGCGACAGCACGAAAAGCAGGTCGGAAAGGCGGTTCAGGTATTTGAACGCCTCGGCGTTGATCGTCTCGCGCTCCGCCAGTGCCGCGACCAGCCGCTCGGCCCGGCGGACCACGGTGCGGGCGAGGTGGAGATAGGCCGCGGCCGGCGTGCCGCCCGGCAGGATGAAGGACGAGAGCGGCGCCAGCTTCGCGTTGAATCCGTCGATCTCGGACTCCAGCCGCGTCACCTGCTCCGCGACGATGCGGAGCGCGCCCGCGGCGCGCCGGCCGTCCTCGGGCGTGCAGAGGTCGGCGCCGAGATCGAAGAGGTCGTTCTGGACCCGGCCCAGCAGCCGGTCGAGGTCGCCCGACGTGTGCAGCCGCACGAGGCCGATCGCGGCGTTGGCCTCGTCGACGGTGCCGAATGCCTCGACCCGCAGGTCGTGCTTGGCCACCCGCTCGCCGTCGCCGAGCGAGGTCTGCCCCTGGTCGCCGCCGCGCGTATAGATCCGGGTGAGGCGGACCACTTACGGCTTCATCATCCAGAGGATGAGGCCGAAGATCAGCACCGCCCCCGCCTGGAAGAGCACGCGATAGCGCATCAGCGCGTTGCTGCGCCGCGGGTCGTTGCCGCCGCGGATCATGCCGACGATGCCCGCGCCGAGCACGCCCAGCGTCGCGATCATCATCAGCACCAGGAGGATGGTGAGGAAGGTCTGCATGATCCGTTCATATAGCGCTTCGACCGCGGCGTTCCCAGGCGGGCGGTGTCGCAGGCCGGCGGAAGTCGGCCGATCGCTATAGAAAGATGAAGAACTCCGGACGCAGCAGCTCCTTACGCAAGCCCATGACGAAGACCGAGTGATCGTCGCCGAGCCCGAACTCGATCTCGATGCCATCGCCGCGGTTGAGCGTCAGGGGCAGGATTTCATTGAAGGTATGGGGGGCGTCCTCTGCGTTGATCACGGGGAAGATCACGAAGCGGTCGCCCTCGTCGCCGTTGAAATCCTGGATGGTCTGAGCCAGGACGAATGGGCCGATCTGGAACTCGTCCGCTCCCGGGCCACCGGACAGGCTGGTGAGATACCCGCCGCTGATTAGCGTGTCGGCACCTTCGCCGCCGTTGAAGACGCCACCGAGGATGCTCGTCAGGATCAGGTCGTCGCCGCGATCCCCGAAGACGGTGTCGCCGTCCCCGCTGGGGAAGAGCGTGTCGTTGCCCTGGCCGCCATACATCACGTCGTTGCCGTTGCCGCCGTAGACGAGGTCGTTGCCGAGGTTGCCGTTGACGTGCCAGTCGCTGCCGTCGCCGCCGAACACCGTGTCGTCGCCCTGACCGCCGCGCACGAAGTCGCGGCCAGCGCCGCCGTCGACGATGTCGGCGCCGGTGTTGCCGTTGAGTTCGTCGTCGCCGGCGCCGCCGGCGAGGCTGTCGTCGCCGTCGCCGCCGAAGAGGAAGTCGTTCTCGAACGAGCCGGTCAGCGTGTCGTTGCCCGAGCCGAAGAAGTCGACGTTGTCGCCGCCGAAGAGGGTGTCGCTCTCGGGGCCACCGTCGATCCGGTCGTTTCCGGCGTCGCCGGTCGCGAAGTCGTCGCCGATGCCGAGCTGGATCGTGTCGTCACCGCCCTGCCCGCGCACGAAGTCGCCGCCCGAGTTCGCGTTGATGCTGTCGGCCTGGTCGGTGCCGATCAGGGTGTCGGCACCCGTGGTACCGGGGATCGTCGCCATGGCGCCTCCGCTCCCTTCGCTCCGTGGTCAGCCGCGAACAAAGCTAGGGTGACCGGCCAAGTTGGCGAGCCACGATTGCGGTCGACGTCGCGCGGATGGTGGCGATTGACACGGCGTCGCCCGGGCATGCGACAACTGCCGATGGAATCGTGGCGCTGCCGGCCGGCGAGGTCGTAGGGCCGACCTTGCGGAGGCGGGAATGGCGTTCGTGGTCACCAGTCGGGGAATCGACGGCAGCGCCGAGGGCCGCGATGTCGCGATCGGTGAGATCTCCGGTGACGTCTATGCGACCGGCTTCTTCCGCGGCACGGTCGACTTCGATCCGGGCCCCGGGACCGTAGCGCTGGTCACGGCCGACAACAGCCATTTCCTCGCCCGCTACGATCAGTCGGGCAGTCTCGTGTGGGCGCTGGGCGCCGATGCGGCCTCGACGGGGTCGGAAGGCGTCGCAATAGCGATCGACGGCGCGGAGAACGTCTATCTGATCGGCAGCTTCGTCGGCACGGTCGATCTCGATCCGGGTCCCGGCACCGTCGAGCTGGCGACGAGCGGCACGGGGGCGAGGTTCGTCGCCAAATACGATTCCGCGGGCGATCTCCTCTGGGCACGGGATTTCGATGCCGAGCCCGGCGCCGGTTCGGCGTCGCCCACGGGCATCGCGGCCGAGGCGTCAGGCGGCTTCTACCTCGCCGGCAGCTTCGCCGGCACCGCCGATCTCGATCCCGGCCCGGGCATGACGGTCCTGGTCGCCGAAGGCGGCCAGGACCACTTCGTCGCCAAGTTCGACGGGGATGGGACCCTGCAATGGGTCCGGTCGAGCTACGGCTCCAGCGGCACCGAGACGGCCGACGCGGTCGCGATCGACGCGGGCGGCAATGTCGTGGTCGCGGGATGGTTCTCCGGCACCGTCGACTTCGATCCGGCGGTCAGCACGGCGGAGCTGGTCGGCACCGGCGGATTCAGGGACCACTTCGTGGCGAAGTACGACGCGGGGGGCAGTCTCCTCTGGTACACCGGCAGCGGCGCCTCGACCGCCGAGGAGTCCGCGCTGGCGGTCGCGGGCGACGGGTTCGGCAATGTCTTCGTCGGCGGCGAGTTCAAGGGCACCGTCGACTTCGATCCGGGGCCGGGCACCGCGCTCGCCGTCAACCCGTTCGCGGACGCGGGACACTTCCTGGCGAAGTACGACTCCGACGGCGGCCTGCAATGGGTCGTGTCGGGGGTGGGCAAGAACGCGAGCTCCGCCATCACGTCGATTGCGAGCGACACGTTCGGGAACACCTACGTCACCGGCACCTTCCAGGGCACGATCGACTTCGATCCCGGGCCGGGAACGGCGACGCTCGTCTCCGTCTCCGGCGATCATTTCGTCGCCAGGTTCGACCCGGACGGCGCGCTCGCCTGGGTGCGCCATGCCGCCTCGACCGGCATCGACAACGGTGCCGCGATCGCGCTCGGCGGCGGCGACGTTTCCTATGTGGTGGGCCGCTTTTCCGGCAAGGCGGACTTTGGTACGGGGCCGATCGACGTCGGCTCCGATCGGCAGTTCTTCCTGGTCGGCCACAGCGGTGGCGGCGTCGTCGAGCATCCGACGATCGACGCCGTTGCCGACGACTCCGACGAGCCGGGCGACTTCATCACGCGGGACCGAACCCCGACGCTTTCCGGCACGGCGGACCCCTTCGCCGTGCTCACCATCGAGCGCGACTACGAGGAGGTCGGCAGCATCGTCGCCGGCGTGAACGGCTCGTGGCGCTGGGACGATCCCGGCACGCTCGACTTCGGCTACCATACCTATGTCCTGAGAGATGGAGACCTCGCGGCGACCGCGGCGGTGGTCATCGTGGCGCCGCTCGGAGCGACGTCCGGCAACGGCGCGGACGTGATCGCCGGTACCCAAGGGAACGACGGCATCGACGGCAAGGGCGGCAACGACAGATTGTTCGGCCTTTCCGGCAACGACACGCTGAAGGGCGGCGACGGCAATGACGTCCTGGAGGGCAATCAGGGCAACGACGCGCTCTGGGGCGGGAACGGCTTGGACGCCGTCCACGGCGGCGACGGCCGGGACTCGCTCTACGGCGAGGCCGGCGACGACAAGATCATCGGCGGCAACGGCGACGACCTCATGGAGGGTGGGGCCGGCCGCGACCGGATCGAGGACACCGGCGGCGCCGACACCATACGGGGCGGCGATGCGCGCGACGACATCTGGGCGGGACCCGGCGCCGACCGGATTTTCGGCGATGCGGACGGTGACCGGATCGACCTCGGTGCCAACGACGGCGCGCGCGACACCGTCTTCGGCACGGTCGCCCATCTGGCGGCCGACACGATTCGCAGCTTCGAGACGGGCAAGAACGGCGACGTGATCGCCGTCACCGGCCTCGCCGTCACGTCGGGCAAGCTGCTCGACAGCCTGGCGATCGTCGACGGAGTGCTGTCGCTGGCCAAGGTCGGCGGGGGCTCGCTCTTCTTCGAGAATCTCGAAGGCATCTGGCACACCGACACCGTGCTGGGATCGGACGGCAGCATCCTGCTCTACGTCGTGTAGGCGCGCCCGCCCCCGGGAAGGAACCACCCGGGCGGATGACACATTGGTCATGCGGGACGCTGCAGACGCCCCTCCCTCTGGACGGTCCCGGGGGCGGCGCCGCCGATTGTGCGGCGCCGCCTTCCGCAAGGGCCGAGGTGGGATCCCGTCCCACGCGATCAGGATGGCTCCGGTTGCGCGACTGCCGCGGGAACGGCAGTCTTCGGCGCCCCGTCCGGAGCTGCCCCGAATGCCCGAGCTTGCCGTCAGCGTGATGAGCCCCGCCGATCTCGACCGCGTCGTCGACTGGGCGGCCGACGAGGGGTGGAACCCCGGCCATCACGACGCGCTCGCCTTCCGCGCCGCCGACCCGACCGGCTTCTTCCTGGGGCGCGTCGACGGCGAGCCGGCGGCCGCCATCTCGGTCGTCCGCTATCCGGGCGACTTCGCGTTCCTCGGCTTCTACATCTCCCGTCCGCCCTTCCGCGGCGCGGGTTGGGGCATCCGCGTGTGGAACGCCGGCATCGGCTATGCGGCGGGTGCCGTCGTCGGGCTCGACGGGGTGCCGGCGCAGCAGGCGAACTACGCCCGGTCGGGATTCGAGCTGGCGTACCGCAACATCCGCTACGCGGGGACGCCGACCGCGGCGCGCGCCGACGCCGGGCTGGTGCCGCTGGCCGACGTGCCGCTCGACCTGCTGCTCGCCTACGACCGCCGCTTCTTCCCGGCACCGCGCCGCGCCTTCCTCGCGGTGTGGGCGGCCTTGCCGCAGAGCCGGGGGCTGGCGGCGATCGCGGACGGCCGGATCGCCGGCTACGGCGTCGTGCGCCGCTGCCGGGTCGGATGGAAGATCGGCCCGCTCTTCGCCGACGACGCGGAGACGGCCGAGCGCCTCTTCCGCGCGCTCGCCGCCGAGGCCGGCGGCGGCCAGGTCAACCTCGACGTCCCGGAAGTGAACCCGGCCGCGGTCGCGCTGGCCGAGCGCCACGGCCTCGCCCCCTCGTTCGAGACCGCGCGCATGTATCGCGGGCCGGCGCCCCTGGTCGATCTCGCGGGAACCTGGGGGATCACGACCTTCGAGCTGGGGTGACTTTTTTTGCCGACGGATGGGACGAGCGGCCGTGCGATCGCGCTACCGGAACTCCACCCGCAGGTCCGCCCGCTCGGCCGCGGCTTCCTCCAGCGTCGCCCGCAGCCGGGCGAAAGCTGCGCCCAACGCCTGCTCGCTGGCGGCCGCGTCGCGCCACTCGATGGTGAGTGGGCCCGGCACGTCGCCCGTCAGGCAGTCGTGCAGCGCATCGAGGTTGCGGCCGAAATGCCGGGGCAGCGCCAGCGCCTCGGCCAGCGCGTCCCAGGCGTCGTCGAGCGTGGCGATCGCCGCCCCTTCGATTGCGGCGCGCATCATCGCGGCACCCGCCGGAACGTCTCGTAGTGGTCCATGGTCACCCAGTGGTCGCCGGCCGGGCTCCAGATGAGGCGCCGGGCGTTGCGCCGGCCGCCGCGGTAGTCGAGGTCGGCCTCCCGGTACGTGCCGCGGTCCAGCCGCGGCAGCCGGCGCTCGCGGTTGCCGAAGGGATCGCCGCCGATGCTGCGGCCGGGTGCCGTCGCCCAGAGGTCGCGGCCCGGCTCCCAGCCGAGGCGGCGCGCCTCGTCCTTGGTGACGAAGCGCGGCGGCAGCCGGCCGGTGCGATCGAGATGCTCCAGCGTGTCCACGAAGGCGTCGACGTCGGCGATGCCGATGCCGCGGGCGAAGGCGCGCCGCTCCGCTTCCCCCGCGACGGCGAGTCCGGCGGCCAGCACGAGGGCCAGCAGGGCGAGGGCGAGGCGGCGGAACATCGCGCCCGTCTCATAGCACGGGTCGACGGCGCGCGCGGCCGGCGTCTATCCTGCGCCGGTCCCCGCCAGGAGCATCCCCGCCCATGTCGTCCGCCGCCCAGCCGCTCGTCTGGAACTTCAACCTGCTTTCGCACCACGAGCTGAACGGCTTCGGCGGCATGGGCGAGGGGATGGCGATGCAGGCCGCGCGCGACGGCCGCCGCATCCTGTGGATGGCGCATGAGAGCGCGCCCAAGAACTTCACCGCCGTCGACGTGACCGACCCGCGCAACCCGAAGCTGGTGGCCCAGACCGACCTGCCGCAATCCCATATGCGGTCCAACTCGCTGGAGGTGACGGGCGACCTGATGGCCGTCGCCTACCAGGTGAACAAGCACGGGCTGCAGCCGGCCGGCTTCGAGCTGTTCGACATATCCGTGCCCGAGAACCCGCGCTCGATCGTCTTCGTCGACTGCTCGGCGCCGCATTCGCGCGGCGTCCACCAGCTCTGGTTCTGCGACGGGGAGTACGTGCACCTGGCGGGCGGGGCGCCCGACTTCGTGCCGCGCAACCGCAAGGACGACCAGTGCTACCGCATTTTCGACGTGCGCAACCCGTCGAAGCCGACCGAGGTCGGCCGCTGGTGGTTGCCGGGCGTGGCCGAGGGCGACGACGCGCCCCCGCCGGTGCGCCACACGCGCGGGGGTGCGGATGTCGGCTTCCGCGCGCACAACACCAACGTCTATCCGCAGCGGCCGGACCGCGCCTATATCGGCTATGTCGACGGCGGCATGATCATCCTCGACATCGCCGACAAGTCGCGGCCGAAGATGGTCTCGCGCTGGGACAACTCGCCGCCCTTCGACGGCTTCACGCATACGGTGCTGCCGCTCTTCGACCGCGACCTGCTGGTCGTCACCGACGAGGCGATCCGCGAGAACGGCTCGGACCTGCCCAAGCTCATCTGGATCGTCGACAACCGCGACGAGACCAACCCGACGCCGATCGCGACCTGCCCGTCGCCGACCGCCGAGGCGTTCACCGGCCAGGGCCGCGGCGCGCGGGTGGGTGCCCACAACATCCACGAGAACGTGCCGCAGCCGACCTCCTGGCAGTCCGACCAGATCGTGGTCGGCACCTTCTTCAACGCGGGCCTGCGCGCCTACGACATCTCGAACCCCTACCAGCCCAAGGAGGTCGGGCACTTCGTGCCGCCGGCCCCGCCGCTCTCGCCGACCGGGTTCATCTCGCTCAACGACGTCTTCATCGACGAGCGCGCCATCGTCTACACGGTCGACCGGCAGGTGGGCGGCCTCTACACGCTGGAGATGGAATTCTAGGAGAAGCCATGTTCGGGCGGCGGCTGCGCCGCCCGGGCGGCGCGCGTATCCCCGTCGTCGCGCTCACGGGCTTCCTCGGCGCCGGCAAGACGACGCTGCTGCGGGCACTGCTGGCGACGCCCGAGGGCGCCGACAGCGCGCTCGTCGTGAACGAGTACGGCGAGGTCGGCATCGACCAGGCGCTGCTGCGCGACAGCACCGACACGATCGCGCTGCTGGGCAACGGGTGCCTGTGCTGCCGGGTGCGCAGCGACCTGCAGGAGACCTTGCGCACGCTGCTGGCCGACCGGCTGCTGGGCCGCGTGCCCTCCTTCCGGCGGGTGATCGTCGAGACGAGCGGGCTGGCCGATCCGGGGCCGCTGCTGCAGACCTTCCTCACCGACCGGGCGATCGGCGGCGAGTATCACCTGCGGGCGCTGGTCGCGGTCGTCGACGCCGCCACCTTCGCCGATACGGCCGCCCGGGCGCCGGAGGCGCGCCGCCAGGTGGCGCTGGCCGACCGCGTCGTGCTGACCAAGACCGATCTGGCCGACGCCGCCGGTGCCGAGGCGGCGGTGCGGGCGCTGAACCCGGCCGCCCCCATGCGCGCCGCGGTCGCGGGCCGCATCGATCCCGCCTTCCTGCTGGACGAAGCGCCGCCGCGCACCGATCGGGGCGGGACGGTGCCCGTCGCCCATTCCGAGGGGCTGGAGACCTTCTCGCTCGTTCTCGACCGGCCCATGCGGTGGGAGGTCTTCGCCCAGGCGATGGCGACGCTGACGGCGCTGCGCGGCCCCGACCTGTTGCGCGTGAAGGGCCTCGTCGCCGTCGAGGGCTGCGCCGGCCCGGTCGTCGTCCACGTCGTCCAGCACCTGGCGCACCCCCCCGAGGAGCTGGAGCGCTGGCCCGACGACGACCGCCGCACCCGCCTCGTCTTCGTCACCCGCGCCATCCCCCGCGCCCGCGTCGAGGCGGTCTTCGCCGCGATCGAAGCGGCGGCGGGGTAGGGACCGTCGGCCTCGGCAGCGGAGCTGACTCGTGGAGCATGGGACGAGCGCGATTGCGTCCCTCGACGATGCTCGGGATGAGGGATTCTGCTATTGCCATCAAAGTCCTTCCTCACCCCGAGCATCGTCGAGGGGCGCACCGGCCGACGTGCGATGCTGCCCTCTTCATCGGCTGGTGCTTCCACCCTCGGTTCAAGGAGGAGCCACGGCGATGACGAAGACCACGCCCGCGGGCGAGACCCCGTCCGACCTGATCGACGCGCGCATCGCCGCCCTCGGCGACTGGCGCGGCCGGACGCTGGCGCGGATCCGCGCGCTCGTGCACGAGGCGCTGCCCGACGTCGTCGAGGAGTGGAAGTGGCGCGGCGTGCCCGTCTGGTCGCATGGCGGCATCATCTGCACCGGCGAGACCTACAAGGCGGTGGTCAAGCTCACCTTCGCCAGGGGTGCCGCGCTGGCCGATCCTGCCGGCCTCTTCAACGCCAGCCTGGAGGGCAACGTGCGGCGCGCCATCGACATCCGCGAGGGCGAGATGCCGGACCCGGACGCTTTCATGGCGCTGGTCCGCGCGGCCGCGGCGGCGAACGCGGCGGCGGACGCGGCCTCCCGGGGCGGCAAGGGGCGGCGACGCGTCAGCGGCTGATCGCGAACAGGACCAGATGCGGCGCGCCGTCGCGGGCGACGCGCGGCGGGTCGGTGGCCAGCGACGCGACGCGCACCCCGCCGAGGGCGGCGTAGCGGGCGCCGCGCGGGATCGCCGCCGTCTCGATCACCACCGGCAGGGAGGGCGCGTGGCGGCGGAGGTCGGCGATCAGCTCGGCCGCGGTCATCGGCCGCAGCGGCGTTACCCCGACGGGTGCCGGGCCGGGGTCGACGTAATGCGCGCCGCAATGGTCGATGCCGGCGGTCGCCTGCCGCCGCGGACAATCGGCCGAGATGGCGGCCAGCAGGTCGACCAGGTCGACGTCCGGCCCGTAGCGTTCGAGCAGGCGTTCGCGGCCGTAGCGGCCGCGGCGAGGGCACTTGCGGCAGGCCAGATGAAGCAGGTGCGAGGGATGCAGGCGGAGAAGGCGGACGGTCATGATCCAGCATCCTCCGAAGAACAGAACAAGAACAAGAGGGAAGCGCGGAGGCAGCGAGCACAGGCCCGGCGCCCAGGGCGGAACCGCACGCACCGCCGGGTGGTTCGATGCGCAGGAGGAATGGGCCATGCCGATCTCGACCGCCGAACGGGTCACCCGCCACACGGATGCGGTGATCAACCGCCGCATTCGGCGTGCGACGGCGGAGCGCCTCGCCCAGTACGCCGGGAGGCCGGCCGAGATCGAGGAGCGCCTCGCCGCGCTCGACCGTGAGTGGGATATCGAGCGTGCGATCGAAGCCAATGCTGCGGCGCTCGCGCTGCTGGGCGTGATTCTCGGGGCGCGGCGCGACCGGCGCTGGTTCGCGCTGCCGGGCCTCGTGTCGGGTTTTCTGTTCCAGCACGCGGTCGAGGGTTGGTGTCCGCCGGTGCCTGTTCTGCGGCGCCTCGGCTTCCGAACGGCCGAGGAGATCGCGGAGGAGCGCTATGGGCTCCGGGTGCTGCGCGGCGATTTCGACCCGCCGGCCGAGGGGCAAGACCGATTGCCGGCGCTGTTGCGCGCGCTCTGGTCGCGAAAGCGGGTGGACTGACGCCGGGCCGTTTCGGCCGGTCGCGATCCCTCAGGGCGTCGGGAGGAAGCGCGCCGGCATCGCGTCGCGGTATGGGAACATGGCGAAGAAGGGCCGTGCCTCGTCGATCACGCGGGCGAACGAGGGGCGGCGCAGCAGCCGCTCGAGATAGTCCGCGAGCCGGCGCTGGTCGGCGGCGAAGGGCTGCACGATCGCCGCGAAGAAGAGCGCCGGCGCCGCCGCGCAGTCCGCCATGGTGAAGGCGTCGCCCGCCGCCCAATCGCGATCCTGCATCTGCGCCTCGATCATCGCGTAGGCGGTCTCCAGGGTCGCCCGCGCCTCGGCGACGCCGTGGGGATCGGCGGCACCCGCCGGGCGGATGCGGTCCGTCACGATCTTCTGCATGGGTGCCGAGACGTAGAGGTCGAAGAAGCGATCCCACAGCCGCACTTCCAGCAGCCGCTCGGGGTCGTCCGGCAGCAGCCGGACCGGCCCCGGATGGCGGGCCTGGAGATACTCGATGATGATGCTCGTCTCCGGCACCGTGCGGCCCGTGGCGCCGTCGTGCAGCACCGGGATCTTGCCGACCGGCCAGCGTGCGAGATGGGCCGCCGCCGACCCGGGATCGGCGAAGTCGACGGTCCGGCTCTCGAACGGCGTCCCGTTCTCGTACAGCGCGATCAGCACCTTGTGGCAGAAGGACGCGAGCGGGTGGATGTAGAGGACGAGGGGCATGACGGGTCCGTCAGGCGATCGCCGTCATGACATGGGCCTGGATGCGGCCGGCGACCTCGCCTTCCCCGTGGGTCGCCGCGAGCGCGGCGGCGACATGGTCCGTCGCCCGTTCGACCCCGCCCGGCGCCCGCGCCTCGATCTCGTTGCGCAGCGGCGTCCCCTGGCAATAGGCGACCGCCACCCGGTGCGCCGACGGTGCGATGCTCTGCTCGGTCCGAGTCTCGATCGCCACGCGGGAGAAGCCTGCATCCTCCAGCTCGCGCCCGATCAGCGCCGTGTCGTGGTAGCCATGGGGCGTGCGCGCCAGGAAGCGCGGCGGATCGTCGGGGAACAGCTCGGCCAGCGCCGTCGTCACCGCGTGTGCGAAGACGTTCTCCTCGATGCGGTCCCACACGCTGAAGAGGAACCGCCCGCCCGGCTTCAGGACGCGCCCCGCCTCGCGATAGCCGGCCCGGCGATCGGGAAAGAACATCGCCCCGAACTGGCAGCACACGACGTCGAAGGCCGCGTCCGGGAAGGGCAGGGCGAGCGCATCGGCCTGCCGCCAGGCGATGCGGCCGTCGGGACCCTGCCGCGTAGCGGCGTAGTCGAGCATCGGCTGGTTGAGGTCGGTCGCGACATAGCGGGCGTCCGGCGGCAGCGCCGGCGCGAGCGCCCGCGTCAGCACCCCGGTGCCGGCCGCCGTCTCCAGGACGGCGCGGGGCGAGAGCGATGCCGCCCGCCGTGCCAGATCGGCGGCGTAGGGCGCGAAGATGAGCGGCACCATGTGGCGGTCGTAGCTCTCGGGAACCGATCCGGCGAATACCTTGTCCGTCCCGACCGTCGCCATCCTGCGCCACCGCCTGTTGCCGCGCGGCAGTCTAGCACGGCGGCGGCGGCCCCGGCCCTTCCCGCTGTTCCGCCTCCCCCAGCATGTGATCGGCCAGGCGGTAGCAGTGGCTCGCCTGGTAGGCGTTCCGGCCCCGGTTCATGTGCGTCAGGTTGAACGTCCTGATGGCGCGCAGCGCGCGGGGCTCCGCCAGGAACCGGCCGATCGAGGCGGACCCGCGGACCCTGACGGCGAGGATGTCGCCGCCCGGGGGAAACCCGTGGCCCACGTCTTCGGGTGCCGTGACGCAGTCCGCGAGCAAGGCCTCGTCGATCCGCTCGCGATCCAGCGAATGGTCGGACGTGAAGTCGGACAGATGCACCAGGAACAGGGCGCGGATGCCCTCGCCGTCCGGGTAGAGCGAGAACAGCTCCATCCAGCTCGCGTTGACGCGCACCAGCGCCTTGCCGGGCGTGGATGGCAGGCACGAGACAGACCAGTAGTGCCGCTCGGTCCGGCGCGGGATCGGGATGCAGTCGCGGCCGTAGCGCGCGAGGATCGCGAGCACGGCCGGCGCCTGCGGCCGCTGCTGCAGCTTCGCGAAGCGCGCCATGTAGCGCAGGCGCAGCTCCGGGGATTCCTCGCGCGTGCCGGCGTCGTCGAGCGCCCCGCCCTCCAGCCAGGC
>JBFWXJ010000118.1:0-14470 GCA_050187535.1 Alphaproteobacteria bacterium
GCGGCGATCGTGGCGGCCGCGCGCGCCGCGACAGCGAGCCCGAGATGGGTCGCTGCCTCGTTGGTGTCCGTGGGGGCCGAGAGGGTCGTGTTCTTGATCTTGTAGATCAGCTCGTAGGCGTAGCTCTTGTCCGGCCGCGGGCCGACGAACAGCTCGTTGCCGGAAATCGCGTAGTGGCAAGGCTCGCCCGTGGACGAGCCGCTGTAGGCGCGGCGGAGCTTGTGGATGGTGGTGAGGACGAGGCCGTCCTGGTTGCCGTCGCCGTCCGTGATGACGGAGACCGAGACCGGGCTGGAGAAGTTGGAAGGCAGGTCCAGGCGATCGTCCGTGGACGACACCGACGTCTTGATCGCCTCGCGCCACCACCACTCGCGCAGCGTGAACGCGTGCCGGCACGCTTCGTTGATGTGGAGGTCGAGCGCGTCCTCTTCGAGATCGTCGCGCCAGGTGTTGCGGACGACTTCGGCGCGAAGCTCTGCGAGGTTCATGGGCCGTCCTGGTCAGAAGAAGGGGCGGGCGGGGTTGCCCCTGCCCGCCCCCATTGCCGCCTCCGTGCCGCCGAGCTAGAGGCGGTGGCCGAGGATGAAGACCTTGACCGTGGTCGAGGCCGTGATGTTCGCGCCGGCGATGCGGGCCTGGATCGGATCGCCCTTCGCCACGTCCACAGGGAAGACGTTCATCAGGACCGTGCTGGCACCGCCGGCGGTCGACGCGGCGGTGATCGCCGTCGAGCCCGCCTTGAGCTGCGCGGTCGCGGACGCGCCCAGCGTGCCGGCGTGGTTGAGGCCACCGCCGACGATCCGCATGGCGCACGGCGCCTTGAAGAAGATCACATCGTCTCCGCTGCTCGCGTAACCGGACGCGACGGCGATGGAGTGCTGGATGGCGACGACCTCCCGCGCGCCCGGCGAGGGCACGAGGGTGTCGGTCATCTTGCCGGTGGTGACGTCGCTCATGTCGATTGCTCTCCCCTGCCAGCCGCTTACGAGTGCGACTTGGCTGCGGTGTCGATGGCGATGACCGCGAAGTCCGCGCTGTTGAAGACCGACTTCTGGAGGCCCCAGATGCAGTCGGTGGCGACGCCGAGGTACTTGCCGTAGTCGAAGGTCTTCTCGGTCCAGTCGAAGCGGCCGGCGCCCTCGTAGCCGCGGCCGAACGCGACGACGCCCGCCTGCGCGCCGAGGAAGAGTGCGCGGGCGCCCGCGATGGAGCCGGCGCCCCAATTGGAGTAGGTGCGGACGCGGGTGGACTCGACGAGGATGACGTCGTTGTAGACGCCGAGGGCTTCCGACCAGATCGGGTTGTCGGAGGTCTTGCCGCCCTGCATCGCGGCCTTCTGGATGTCCAGCCACTGGCCCGCGTTGGTGTTCGTCCGCAGGTTGTAGACCTGATACGGATGCAGGATGCAGACGTAGCCCTTCTTCCCGCCGAAGTCGGCCTTGCGCATCGTCGGAGAGGCGAGCTTGGCCTTCTCGACCGCGCGGTCGATGGCGGTCAGGTCGAACACGTCGTTGACGTCGATGTCGCCGGTCGCCGTGGCGTTGCCGCCGAAGATGACGCTGGTCGGCGCGGTGATCGTGTTGCCGGCGAAGGACAGGGTCGTGTCGCCCGACAGCGTGCGCAGGAAGTAGGAGTCGTAGCGCTCGTCCCACCACTCGGCGTGCATGTCCTTCGCTTCGGACCGCACGTCGAAGATGGAGCGCTGCTGGCCCATCTTCATGTCGACCTTGTCGGCGTAGCGCATCAGGTCGATGTTCAGGTCCATGTACGAGAAGGACATGCCCTCCTCGTTGCCCTCGAGCGTCTCGTCGCCCGTGACGCCCTGGCCCTGCGGGAGAGCCCGCAGCCGGAAGCGCACGCGGTCGCCCGCCGACTTCTTGAGGTCGTCCTTCACCTGGACGATGGACGTGTCCTTGGTGCCCATCAGCTTGCCGAAGAGCGTGGGCTTCACGCTGTCGGCGAACGCCTTCTTGGCCCACAGCTTGAGCGTAAGGGCGTCCGAGGACGGCGGATTGTATTCGGCCATGGTGTGAGTGCCTCACCCGAGATGGGAGTAACTGTCCGTGGTTGCCTCCCTTGACCGCGGGAGAGCGGGACAGCCCCGATGACGGATGGGCCAGACCGAAGAGCGCCCGAGCTGCGGGCCGTATTGCGCGCGAAACCTCTCTAACGGGAGAGGTAGGCCGGCTCGTCCTCGTCCATGGACGGGAGGTAGTGGAAGTCCCGTGGGGGGCGCCTCTGCCTCTCGACGTAGCCTTGGACAAGGTCCGCGTCGCAGTTGTCCACCATTAGCACCGATACGCGCTTTTTGTCAAGCGAGTGGGCTGCGACGACGTATTCCGACCCGACCAGGATCGTGGGGATTGCGTCGTCGCCGCTGTCCGCCACGATGATGAGGGGGCCGCCGCCCGCATCGGCCTCGGCCATCGCTTCCTGATAGCGCCCGAAGCCGGGGTTGGACAGGATACGCTCGACGCGCCCTGCCCACCCCGGCCGTGTCTGAGCCATCAGCCGCTTGGTCGGGATGCTTCGCTTCTCCCACCGGGCGAAGCCGGCGGGCTTGGTCGCTTCTTCCACAGGTGTCCTCGCGGGCGTGGTGTTTCCGGGACGGGCCGGGCGGCGGCCTTGCCGTCAGCCGAGGTCGCGCAGGAGGGCTTCCAGGTCCTTCTCGCTGACCTTCGAGAAGTCCATGTCGCTCATGTCGGCCAGCTCCTTGGCGCGGTCGCGCAGGGCCTTGGGGCCGCCCCGCGGGCGGACACCGCGCGTGTCGGAGAGGGTGCGCGGCGCGTTGGCGGGCGTCTGGCCCTGGAGGATCTGACGCGCCTGGGCGGCCTTGCCGGCGGGTGCGGCGGCCGGCGCGGACGGGGCGGCGAGGAAGTTGCCCTTGGCGTCGATGACGCCGGCCTTCACCAGGGCATCGAAGCGGCGCGCGCGGTCCAGTGTGACGATGTCGCGATGGTCCGAGGCGGCCATGATTTCGTTGGGCGTGTAGCCGCGTTCCTCGATCGCGTAGCGGACCAGCTCTTCCTGGACCGTCTCGAAGTCGGGGATGGCATCGCGCGTGAGGACGCGCTGCTGCTCGACGAACTCCTGCCACGCGCGCCCCTGCTCCTCGCGCGCCTGGTTGTCCAGCTCCTCCCGCTGGCGACGGACATGCTCCTGATGGAGCCGGCGAGTGGCCGCGTCGGGGTCGGCGCGCAGCTCTTCCTCGAAGGCCTTGTCTTTCTCCTCGATCTCCTTGAGGCGGGCCTCACGCGCCTCCTTGATCTTCGTCGCGATCTCCGCAAGGCGCTCCTGGTGCGCCTGGGCGTCGGCGCGGGCGCGCTTGGCATCGCCCTTGGCTTCCTGGCGGGCGCGCGACTGCTGGTAGGCGATGCGGAGAAGCTCTTCGGCGGACTTGCCCTTGTGCTTCTCCATGAAGGCGGCGAGCTGGTCGTCGTCGCCCTCCTCTTCCGCCGGCGCTTCCAGCGCGGGCTTCTCGTCCTCCGGCTTCGCGGGCTCGTCGGCTTCGGTGTCGTCGTTCGCCTCGGCGGGCTTCGGGTCGTCGGCAGGCGGCAGCGGCGTCTGGTCGGCGCGGAGGAGAGCTTCCTCTTTGGCGGTCACGTCTTCGATCGCATCGAATGGCGGCATCTGGCGGTCTCTCTACTGCTGCGGCGGAACGGGGGCGGCGGACGCGGCTCCCACAGAGGGAGGCGGCGTAGGAGCGGCGGCCGGGGGGACGCCCATGAAGGACTGGATCAGCGCCTTCCATTCCTCGCGGATGTGCGGCGCGATCGGCAGCACGTCCACGAAGGACGGCGGGATCGGGATGCCCGACTTCATCAGCATCGGAAGCGTGGTCTGGAGGATGTGCAGCGTCGCCATCTTGTCGGTCGGCGTGTCCTGCGTGTCCTCGACGACGGCGTCGAACTCGGCGAACTGGAGGTCGCGCGAGAGGACGACGTACTTGGCCGCCTTCGGCCCGACCACGCGGATGCGGCGGTCGTCGGCGATGAACTCCTGGATGTAGGCGATCAGGACTTCGCCGAGGACGCGGCGTGACAGGCGGAGGTTGTCGAAGAGCGTTTCGAGGACGGTGAGGCCCTGCTTGCGGCGCATTTCCATGACGACGCCCGGGTCGCCGCGGCCGGCCGTGCCCATGATGTCCACGTTGACGCCACTGATGTCGCGCATCGCTTGGAGGCGCGCGGGCATCAGCTCGACCATGTGGCGGGGCAGCGAAGGCGGCTTGATTTCCTCGGGCTTGCCGCGGGACGGGTTGTATTCGAGGACGACGCCCGATTGGGCGCTGCGCTGCTCCCACCGGGTGCGGTCGACGAAGGAGCCCTTGGGACCCATCCATCCGCCCTTGGGCGAGGTCTGCGTCCAGTGGAGGATGGTCGACTGCTCGACGTTGTGCTGGCGCTGGGCGTCCTTGATCGGGCGCACGACGCCGAACCAGCACTCGTCCTCGTCGTCACGCATCCCGAAGATCGGGATGTAGGGGAAGCGCTTGAGGCGCGAGACGGGTGCGTCGCCGCGCTGGAGGACCTTGTCGCCGCAGACGAAGCCCTGGAAGTACCGCTTGATTGGGACCTCGCGGTATTCGAGAGGCTGCGGTGCGATGGGCGGCGGCGGGATGGTCGTCGGGTCCGCGCCGGCGGTCGCGGCCTGAACGGCGAAGGCGCTGTGGAGGAGCGACGCCTGTTCGTAGGCCGCCCGCTCTTCCTGCTCGCGCTTGAGGAGCGCGTCCAGCTCGTCCTTGGTCAGCTCTTCGAGGGAGCCGGTGTCGGGGTTGAGCGCGAGGGCGCCGGGCACGACCTCGAAGTGCCAGACTTCGAGGACCTGCCAAGTGCCGTCCTTGGCGCGGTACGTCTTGGTCTTGCCGCGGTAGGCGTCGCCGCGGTCGGAGGCCGGAGTGGCGCCGTAGGTGTCGGCGCTCTCGCGCGCGTTGCGGAGGTCCTCGATCGAGTCCGGCCACATGCTCTCGATCTCGTCCTCGGAGAGCCAGCGCTCGCGGATGAGAAAGCGGGCGTCGGAGGCGTCTTCGAGCTCGGAGAGGGGATCGAGCCAGATTTCCTGGCGTTTGATCGCGTTGACGACGGGCCGGCCGCGCACGTCGTCGAGGTAGTTCATGGTGACTTCGAGCCAGCTCCGTCCGCCGATGACGGTGGACCGGAATGCTTTCGAGATGGCGTACTCGCCGTTGCAGCGGTCCATGACCCAGCGGATCGTCTCGGTCAGGACGAAGGCGCCCGGATCGTCGCTGTCGTCGCGACCGAGGACGCTGATCTGCTGGCGGTTCATCCGCTCTTCGCCCGTGACCGCGTTGACCACCGGGAGCGTGTAGTTGAGGGTCAGGGTGGGCCGGCGCTTGGCGGCCGCCTCGTCGCGGACGTCGTCCTTCCATTGGTGGCCCGAGTAGAACTGGAAGTCTTCGTCCTCGGCCTTCCGCGCGTTGGTCTCGTGGTCCATGCAGTCGCGCAGCCAGGTGTGGGCGCGCGCCGCGTAGGCGGCGTCGTCCAGCTTCGACAGCTTGCGCGCCGTGCGCGTGTTCGTCTCGGTCGTGTCGTTGGGCTCGTCGGCGGACCGGGTGGGTTCAGCCATCAGCCAGCCATCCAGGCGAGAGGATCATCTTGGGATGGTGAGTCTCCGCGACGATACCTGTCCACCTGCTCGACTGGACGAAGTGAGACAGGCGCTGCGAATGTGAGGGCGGCGGCGTCGCCGACGTCGGGGGAGCGGCCGCCGGCGGAGCGGATTTCGTCCTTGGAAATCAGCCGCAGTTTCATGGCGGCGTCGGGCTTGCGCTTGATGGCGACGATGTCGTCGAGGAGCGCTTGCGAGCGCGGAATGTGGACGCGGCGGCTCTCGAACCACTCGGCGAAGTAGCCCCACATCTCGCAGCGCTTGTTGACGAACCGCTCAGGCTCAGAGCTGCCGGCGCCGGGGTTGACGTCCTGGACCATGGGGTAGCCGAGTTCCCACAGCTCCTCGATAACGCCCCAGCCGAGCGAGCCACCACCCTCGATGAAGACGCCGCCCGTCTCGAGCCCGAACTCCTCGCGGTAGTAATTGATCTCGTCGGCGACCTTGTGGGCGAGCTGCTTGAGCGTGAGGTTCTGGAAGACGTGGATGCGGTCCAGGATCACGTTGCCGCGGCGCGCCACGATGGCCGAGCGGTCGCCGCCCTGGCGCGCGACGTCCACACCGAGGACGAGGGGCCAGCGGTCGAAGATTTGGACCTTACGCTCGATCGCGCTCTCGACGAGTTCGTGGGAAATGAACTGGCCGGGGGCGAGCCGCGGGGGCTGGCCCAGGACGCGGACGCGGAACTCGTCGGAGTCCTCGCCTAGGGAGTGGCGTTGCTCCTCGACCCAGGCGCGCGACACGAGCGAGCTGTCGGGGGAGCCGATGGTGTGGGCCTTCCAGCGGCCGAGGAGTTCGTCGCCCTCGCGGCGCCAGCGGAAGCGGCCGTTGCACGCCTCGTAGAAGTGGCCGGAGTTCTGGGTCGGGTTGCCGATGGCGAGCCAGCGCGCGCCGTCCGTGGACATGGCGCCCGAGAAGGTCGTCCAGATCACGGGCGGGATGGCGGACGCCTCGTCGAAGACGCCGAGGACGTGTTCCTCGTGGGTGCCGGCGAAGGCTTCGGGGTTGGACTCGTTCCATGGGATCGCGACGGCGAAGGCGGTGGGGTCGCCGGCGAGGGAGAACTTGGTGGCCGACCACTCGAACCAGTCGCGGTTGCGGGCGTCGCGGTTGACCTTGGCGAGTTCGCGCCAGAGCTTGGTGGAGAGCTGGGTCTCGGTGTTGGCGGTCGCGTTGATCGCGGGGTGCGGGCGGGTGCCGAGAAACCAGTGGATGGCCGCGGCGGCGAAGCCTGTCTTGCCGATGCCGTGGCCGGCTTGCACGGCGACGCGACGGAAGTTCATGAGGTCGGAGCCGACGACGTTCTGCCAGGGCTCGTCCTTCATTCCGAGGATGTCGACGCGGTAGCCGTTGAAGTCGTCGGCGTAGGTCTCGATGACCCACTTGATGAAAGCGGGGTCGGTAGCCTCGGAGTTGGTGGTCGTGAGCTTCGGGCGCTTGACGGCCATGCTGTGGTCATCCGAGGGGGTCGGATGGGGACCCGGATGGGACCCGGGTCAAAAAGTCGGCGGGCGCGTGATATGCGCCGGCGGGGGTGGCTGAGTGACGCGGGACCCGGACGGGACCCGGGCGGAACTACCCCCCCGCCTCGGTCGCTGACGCGGCACGAGCGCCGGCGCCCTGCCCGCCCGCTCAGTCGTCGATACGGCTTGCCAGCGGCCTGTCGCCGTCTCGTGTTGCGTGTCCTGCATAGGACACGTCACGGGACTTTCCTTCTATCTCAACGGGTTGGCTCATTCCGAGCCTTGCGGCGCGATCTCGCTGGACGATCTGGACGAGGGTAAGCCCGGCCGGGGCGGCAGGTTGAGTCGGCCCGCTGGACAACTGCCGCAAGTTCGTATGCGCCAGCACGCCGAGCGCCGCATCCTTGCGCACGGACTCCCGAACCTCGCTGGACAGCGCCAGCTTGGACAGAACCACGAGCATTGCCGGCGCAAGCGCGTCCGCCTTGTCTCGCGTCGCCGTGACGATCGCCGCCTGGACATCCGGCCGCCCGAGCAGTCGTTTCGTCGCAGCATGGACAGCGCCGGCCGAGTAGCCGAGCGCACGGCACGCCGCCGTCGCGTTGCCGCCGCTGTCGACATAGGCGCGCGCCCAAGCCCGCACCGCTTCCGCGTCGCCTTCCGGCACCAAGTCCCGAGCCATGGCAACAGCATGTCAGCCAGGCACGACCAGGCGCCACCTAGCCGAGCCGTGACGGCCAGGGATCGACTGGACAATCACGGACAACAAAAAGCGCATTTTGTCTCCTAAAGACCCTTGACAGCGCACAACCGCGCCTGAGACAAAGGCGGCCGGCGGACGCAACGCCGGCCGGCGAAGCGCGCCCGCAACTGAGACAATCGGAGCCAACATGACCAACACCGCCACCCTGGCCCTCATCCTCGCGAGCCTCGCGCTCGCTTCGGTCGCCGCGCTGGCGATCCACACCTTCCGCAACCGCTGACGCGGCCGACCCCCGATGCTCGCCACCACGCCACCCTTCGCCGCCGAACTCGCCGCCGCCGCCGGCGCGGCCGAGCGGCGCATCCACCTGCGGAAGTACGCGCGCCAGCACGTCACCTTTCCGCCCGTTCCAGCCGGCCTCGCGAGCCGTGCGCCCGCTGACGGCGCCCTCGTCTCGCAGATGACCTCGGCCGCCCTTGAAGCCCTCTACGCCCAGCACGGCGACCCGGTCTCCCAGGCGCAGACCATCAACGCCGAGCGCGCGCGCCTCGCCCTCGCGACCCCGACCACCCAGGAGCCCGCGCCGATGACCCTGGACATTCGCCCGTTGGACGTCGCGCTCGCCGCCGCGCCGGCCCCCACGCCGCAGCCGGCGCCCGCCCCGACGCCGCGCCCACAGGCAGCCGACATGGACGCCTTGGACATGCTCAAGCGCGGCTTGTCCGCCCTGGCCGGCGCGTCGCTGGACGAGGACCGCGTCGTCGCGCTCATCAAGCAGCACGCGCCCAAGCCCGACCACGTTGTCGTTTCCGTCCAAGGCATCCCCGCGACCGAGCGTCGCGAACTGCCCGAGGCGCATCGCCACCAGATTTTCCCCGACGTTCTCGCGTGCATCGGCGCGGGCGAACACGTCTACCTCGTCGGCCCGGCCGGATCGGGCAAGACCACGATCGCCGAGCAGGTTGCCGAAGCCCTCGGCATCCCGTTCCTGTTCTGCGGCGCCCTGGACAACAAGTACGCCCTCACCGGGTTCCGCGACGCGCACGGCAACGTCGCCCGCACGCCCTTCCGCGACGCCTACGAGAACGGCGGCTTGTTCCTGCTGGACGAGATCGACGCCTCACACGCGAGCGTTCCTTTGACGCTCAACGCCGCCCTGGCGAACGGCAAAATGGATTTCCCCGACGCCATCGTGCCGCGGCATCCCGACTTCCGCTGCATCGCCGCCGCCAACACCTTCGGCGCCGGCGCGGACCGCGTCTATGTCGGCCGCTCGCAACTGGACGCCGCGACGCTCGACCGCTTCGCGATGCTCCCCATGGACTACGACGAGAAGCTTGAAGCGCACATGGGCGCCTCGCACCCCGCATGGGTCCGCCGCGTCCAGGCGTTCCGCCGCGCAACCCGCGCCCTTGCCCTCCGCGTCGTCGTCAGCCCGCGCGCGACCCTCCGCGGATGCCGCTTGCTCGCCGCCGGCCTCCCCATGGAGCGCGTCGAGGAAGTCGCCTTGTGGCGCGGCATGGACGACGCGACCCGCGCCAAGGTCCGCGACCAGCTCGGCCGGAGCTAACCCATGCTCGCCCCCGACTTCACCCCGCCCGCCGCCTGGACGCTGCGGACCGACCGCAACCCGCCGCCGGCCGGCGCGCACGGCACGCAGGTTGTGCGCCACGAGACGTGGACCGACGCCCTCGCCTTCATGACTGGCCCGAAAGACCCGCGCTTCCCCGGAAGCAGCAGTCGCGAGTTTAACGGAACCATCCAGTGGGACCTTGGGGCCGGATGGGAAGGCGCAGTCGCCATGGCGACCTCGCGCGGCTGGCCCGAGGGCCGTGACCGGATGTCCGAAGCCCTGGAAGGCGCCGCCAACCTCGCCCGCTTCGACCCCGCCCCAGCCACCGAGCGCGACGTTGCGGGTGCCTATCCCATCGTGCCCGTCGCCGTCGCCGGCGACCCGTGCGCGATGGTCCTTCCGGCCGATATGGACCGCGCCCGACGCCCCATCCTTCGCGTCGTCGCGAACGTCTCCCGCAGCGCAGTCGTCAAAGCCGACGCAATCGCCAACCTGTTCGGCGCCGTCCTGTCTTGCATCGACGCGGTCGAGGCGGCCGGAACCTCCGTGGAGATCGTCGCCGTGGATAGCTACTCGGGCGAGTTCCTTGCCGGCGGCCCCGAGAACCGTCCAGCCGGCGCCGGCGCGCTCTTCCATGAAGTGACCATCAAGCAAGCCGGCGAGCCGCTGGAGCTCGACCGCATCGCCTTCGCCCTGGCGCATCCGGCCTACCTCCGCCGCCTCGGCTTTCGCTTTCTGGAGCGGTTCCCCCACGCCGCCCCCATCGCGGGCAGCTACGGCCGCCCGGCCGACGTGCCCGCCGACCAGATGGAACCGGGCACCGTCTACATCCCCGCCGGATACGGCGAATGGATGAACGCCTGCGCCAACCGCGCCCACGCCCTCGCCCACGCCCTTCATTTCTTCAACAACCCCATCGGAGCCGGCGCCTAGCGCGCCGCTTCCACAGGAGCTACGCCCATGTTCACCGCAGGTTGGAAGCCCGGCGCCCACGCCCGCCCAGGTGGCGGCGCGCCCTGGCTGGCGAAGATCACCGAAGGGCAGCCCATCGAATGGGTCCGCGGTAAGCCGGACGCCGAGCTTCGCGCTACCGACTGGCCCACACTCGAGCCCGGGCACTACTCCGCGGGCAATGCGCAACGCGCGATTTTCGCCGGCTCCCTCGACGCGATCACGCCGGCCGATGGCCGGGTCTATTTCGTCGTCGAGAACGGCCGCGCCGTGCCCTGCGGGCAAGGGCGCACTCGCCCGGACGACTTCCCCGCCCCCGCGGCCGGCCCGGGCGGCACCCGGTTCCGCCGGCGCGGTCGCGGATCGCCCACACCGACGCCGACCGAAGACCCGCGCTTGCGCGACGAACTCAACGCCGCACGCGAGCGGTGGGACCAAGCCATGATCCATTGCGCCGACCTGGACCGCCGCGCCGTCGAAGCCGCCCGAGCCATCGGCGCCGCAGTGGACGCGCTGGACAGCCTGGACATTCCCGCCGACCGCCTCGCCGCCATCACCGAGCATCTCGACCGTGCGGCCGACGCGCTCCGCGGAGAGTAGCCGGGTGTCGTGGCGACGGCCGGACTCCGCCCGCCAATGAGCCATTCACGGACAACAGCGGCCGGATCGTAGCGCCAAGGCGAGCGCACCGCGCTCGCTTTCCCGGTGCGATCCCGCACCCACACGAGAAGGAGTGACCATGCCCCGCTACCATGTCCGATGCGCCTACGACGCCAGCTATTGGAACGCTTGCATCGTCGAGGCCGACAACCCCGCCGAGGCCGCCGAGAAGGGCGCCGCCTGGACGAGCGCCGATGGCTCTTGGGATGGCTATGACGACGTCGGCCCGACCTACGTAGAGGCAATCACCGAGATCGGCGACGCCGAGCCCGCCATCGCGTTCGACGAGAACGGGGGCGCGCCCGCCAACTTCGAGCCGTCGCGGGAGAACGGCGCCACCATGAGCCTCGCCGGCGAGCACCCGATCCCCGTCTCCTGGGCCGGCCTGGACATGCAGGCGGCCGCGCTCGCCGACACGCTCGCTGCCCTGGTCAAGGCGATGGACGGCCCCGATGCCCTGGTGACGGCCACCGCACTCGCCAAGGCCCGCGACCTGCTCAAGGCGATGGAGGGCTGACCATGTCCATCACCATCAACGGCACCGGCCGCAACACTCCCGCCCACGTCGTCGCGATCGGCGCGGGCGTGCGCCTCATGTTCTCGTACAGCACCCTGATCGCGGCCACGGTCGGGGGCGACTTCCGTTGGCGCCTGCCGAACCTGTGGGGGCCGACGACGGGCCGCCACTTCAACGAGTTCGGCACGGCCAATTGGCCCGTCTGGCCGAGCGATCCGCAATCCTTCAACACCGCCACCGAGAACGCCATCGCCGCGTACCTCGGCCGGCACAGCCGCGCCCGTAACTGAGACAAGCGGAGATGTTCATGGACAAGATCGACGCGGAGGGGCGCAAGCCCCTCCCCTCACCCGCCGAGATGCTCGCCGAGATCGTCGGCTCGGCCTTGTTGCTTCGGCTCGCGCGGCTCGAAAAGCGCGCCGGCCTCATGAGCGGCCACCGCGTGGCCCTCGACGCCCACAGGAGGGCGAGCGCCGCCCTGGCCGCGGGCGACGAGCCGTCCGCCCGCGCGAAGGTCGACGCGCTCGTCCAGTCGATCGCCCTGGCGATCGAGCGCGAGGAAGCCCTTGAGAGCGCGAGGAACGCGGCATGATCGACACCGACACGCTGACCGTCGCCGCCGTGGTCTGGGCCGCCGGCGTCCCGGGCTATCTGGCTGTCCATGGCTGGAGGGACGGCGATCTCCCGCGCGAGCGCGTCGTCCCTGATATCGACAACTCCGAATGGGATTGCGGCGCGTTCCTCGCGCTCGCCTGGCCCATCGCGATCATCATCGAAGCGTGGGCCTGGACAGCCAGCAACCGACACGCCCTCCGCTTCCTCGCGCGCCCCCATCGCGCCCTCGTCCGCGCCGCCTATCTCGCCGGGCGCAGGCTGCGCCGGGGACCCGTCCTGTGATCGCGTGGACACGGGTGCCGTCCGGCCTCGTCGGGGTCGCGGCATCCACAGGGGCGGTCGCCGCCTTTGCGGCACGCCTCGGGCCGGGCGTGGCGCCCTTCCATTGGCGCGTGAGCGTGGACGGCGGCCGAGCGCACGCGTTCACCAGGACCGAAGACGACGCAAAGGAGTGGGCCGAGAAGAAAATCGACCACCACGAGTAGTTTTCGCTTGCCGACCAATGAGACAATATGAGACAACATGACGTCGGCGATGTAACCCCCGACATGGAGACGACAGCCTCATGGCAATCTTCTTCGATCCCGACCGAACCGTCGCGGCCGAGGCGCGGCTCGACGAACTCAAGGGCGAGCTGAACGCCCTGCGCGCGATGACCGAGAACGAATGGCTCGGCGCGCTCCCGGTCTACCTCGGCGCCGTCGCCGAGGCCGTGGTGACTTCGACCCGGCCGAACGGAGTCAGCGGACTCCCGACGATCCTGTCCGCCTTCACGATCGGGGCGTCGGGCGTGCTCGCGCCCGTCCTCGCGAACCTCGTGGGCAATGGCGCCAGCCTGGAGGAAGCCAAGGCGGTCCTCACGGAGACGCTGCCGCAGATGGTCGAGGGTGCCGGCGAACTGTTCGCCGCCAGCTCCGAAGGCGACGCCGACACGGAGGCCGCGTGATGACCGACAAGCAAAATGCCGAAGGCGCGACGCTGCAGGACCACTACAAGACGTGCGTCCCGGCCATCAACCGCGCGGCCGTGGCGGCGCAGATCGCCATCGCCAAGGAGCTGGCGACCGCGCCCGAGCTGATCGCGCCCGATGGCACGATCAAGGGCTTCGACATGGCGCTCGCGAGCGCGGGCGTGGTCGGCGTCCTCGCGGGGGCCTCACATGCGGCGTCCGAGGCCAACCACAGGGGCGCGCCGCCCGAGGTCCAGGCGAACGTGCGGGAGTGCATGGGCATCGTCTATGCCGCCGCGCTGCGTAGCTCCCTCGCGCACGCGCAGTCGCCCGAAGCGGTCTATTCGACGGCGGGCGAACTGCGCACCGACCCGGTCGCGTGGGAGCGCGAGGTTCGCGCGCGAGCCGAGGCGGCCATGGCAATCGACGCCGCTGGCCCTATTGCTGGCTCGGCCTGAGACAGTTGGGGGCGCACATGGCCAATGGGCGCCTCCTTCTTCCTTTTCTGGACCGATCAAGGATCACGATCTGATGTCGAGCAACGAACGGATGCCGATCCGGGAGGGGTTCCTCGCGATCTTCTCGCAGTCCCGCAAGCTGGCCGAGGGCGGCGACGGCTCCCCCGCTTGCGGGATGGTGGCGGACACCATGAAGGCCCGCGACGAGTTCATGACGGCCCTGTCCGACGACGAGCGCACGCTCGCGGCGGACCTCTCTCACCACGCGCGCAAGACGGTCAAGGCGCTGCTGGTGGAGATGGCGCATCGCGAGCGGGAACAGGCCGACAGTCCGACCGTGGGCCGCTTCCACACGAGGCAGCCGCAGTCCGGCCGCGCGATGACGGCCATGGCGGTCATGATGTTCGCGGCCCTCGCGGTCAGCCTCCTCACGAAGGAGGACCTGGACGGCGAGACGGTGGATGTCTTCGGCGACCTGCTGGAAGTCGTCCGGCTCTTCCGGGGCGAAGAGGGCGCGCCGCGCCACGACGAGGACACGGTCCTGTTGCGCGCGGTGTTCGAGGGCGCGTTCGCCGGCGCGCTCGCGCAGGCCAAGGAGGCCGAGGGAAAGGAGGCCGCGGCGTGACGACCGACCCCGCGGACGAGCTCCCGCCCCTGGTCATCGGCGACCGGCGGCGACACGCCGCCCGGTACAATTACCCCGCCACGCCGTGGAAGCGGCCGCCCATGAGCGAGGCGCATCGCCGGCAGGCGGAAGAGCGGCGCAGGCAGAAGGAGGCGGCGGCAGCGGGAAAGCCGCCTCCCGCGCCTATCAGCGTCAACGGGCCGGTGTCGTCCTTCGTGGTCGACCCGGAGGTCGCCGACATCGGGGACGGCTGGGGCCGCTACGAGCCCGAGGCCCTGTCCATCGTGGGCGGCGTGGCAAGGGGGAGAGAGGAATGGTGAACATCTTG
>JBFWXJ010000119.1:0-14466 GCA_050187535.1 Alphaproteobacteria bacterium
TGTCGGGTGGCAGGGCTGCGGTGTTCGGCGCCAATGCGCTGACTTTTCTCGCCTTCCTGGTGGCGCTGCCGCGCGTGCGCCTGCCGGTCGCGGCGCGCGTAGCCAACCCGGAGCGCCGCCGATCGCTCGTCGGCGACGTCGCCGACGGCATTTCCTACACCGCCCGCCACCCCGGCGTCGGGCCGCTCCTGCTGCTGCTGGCGATCAACTCGATGACGGTCCGGCCATTCGTCGAGCTGCTGCCGGGCTTCGCCGCCGACGTCTTCGGGCGCGACGCGGACGGCCTCGCCCTCATGACCTCGGTCATTGGCGGCGGCGCCATCGTCGCCGGCCTGTGGCTCGCCCGGCGCGAGGGCCTGCGTGGTTTCACCGACATCACGTTGTGGAGCACGCTCTCGCTCTCGGTCGCGACTCTGGCCTTCGTGGCCACGACATGGTTCCCGCTCGGGCTCGCCTGTCTCGCCGTGTCCGGCGTCGGCCTGGTCCTCAGCGGCACCGCCACCCAGACGCTGGTGCAGACCGCCGTCGACGCGCGCATGCGCGGCCGGGTGCTCAGCCTCTACGGCATCATCTTCCGCGGCGGCCCCGCGGCGGGCGCGCTCGTCATCGGCAGTCTGTCCGACCTGGTCGGCCTGCGCATCGCCATGGCCGGCGGCGCCGTCGCCGCGGCGGTCGCCTGGGCCTGGGCCTGGCGCCGCCGTCGCATCATGACGACGGTGCTCGAGGGGCCGGCGGGTTAGGCGAGCCTTCCGAGTCGAAGCTCACCGGGAGTTGGACGAGCGCAGTTGCGTCCCTCGACGATGCTCGGGATGAGGGCTTTCCTTATTGCCATCAAAGGTCTTCCTCACCCCGATGCACCCAGCGCCGGGGGTGCGCACCACAATGAGAGAAAGAGGCCGACTGGCGCCTTGGGCCCCCCCGCCCATCGGGGGGAGAGGGAGGGGACCCGCCGCGTGAGCGGTGGGGAGGGTGAGGTGGATGGTGCCGCCATGCCCGGCATCGACGATCGAGGCTTGCACGCGCCGCGGACGTGGCGCCCACCTCACCCCGGCCCTCTCCCCCTGAAGGGCGGAGAGGGAGAGCGTCCATCGCCGGCCTGACCCGGTCGACTTTCAAGGCGGCACCGTCGAGAGGTGCATCGGCGGCGCTGCAATCGTGGTTCGATTGCGCGATCGTCCTTAGCGTGCGGTCACGCCCCAGAAGCGCGGCTTGAACTCCCACGGGGCGAAGCCGTCGATGCGCTTGTTGACCGCGCGCACGTCGACGCCGTTGTAGAGCGGGATCAGCGGGACGGAATCGAGCATGCGCAGGTGCAGCGCGTCGAAGATGCGCTGACGCTCGGCCTTGTCCGTCGCCATCGCCGATTCAGCGATCATCCGCTCGACCTCGGGATCGTCCCAGACCTTGCGCGGCGTGCGCGCCTTGGGGCCGGAGAACTGCTCATAGGCCAGCGCCGGGTCCATGCGCGAGGAATAGGAGAAGGAGAGCATCTGGAAGCGGCCGGTGTTGTAGCGGTCCATGGAGGTGCCCCACTCGACGACCTCGACGCCGACGTCGAAGCCGACGGCGGCCATCATCGCCTGGGCGATCACCGCCATGTTGTAGGTCGGCACCGTCGGCCGCCGGTCGGTCGAGATCACGATCCTCTGGCCGCGGTACCCCGCCTCCTTCAGCAGCGCCCTGGCGCGGGCCGGGTCATGCGGGAAGCGGCGCGCCTGGACCTCCGACCAGTAGGGCGACTGCGGGTGGATCGCCGAGGCGTTCGGCTTGCTGAAGCCGCTGGAGGTGGCGGCGACCAGCTCGTCGATGTCGAGCGACATGGCGATCGCGCGGCGGATCCGCACGTCCGACAGCAGCGGGTCCTGGGTCTGCAGCAGGAAGCCGCGGCGCACCGCGACCGGTGTCGCCACGACGCGCGTGCGCGGCGTGTCGGCGAACTCCTGCGCTTCGGATTCCGGCACATTGGCGATGTCGATGGTGCCGCGCGTCAGCGCCGCCTTGACGGTACCGAGATCGGGAACGACGAGGAACCGCACTTCCTCGATCGTCGCCTCCTTGCGCCCGACATAGCCGTCCCGCTTCCCGCCCTCGGGTGAGGCGTACTCGGCGAAACGGCTCAGGTGCACCAGCTCGCCGCGCCGCCATTCGGCGAGCCGGAACGGTCCGGTGCCGATCGGCTCCTTCCAGCTCCCGTTCGCATTGACCGAGTCGCGGTGCAGCACCGCGCCCTGGGCGCAGTCGGTCTGCGCCATGAAGGTGAGGAAGAGCGGGTTTGGCTGCGCCAGCCGCATCACCACCGTCGCCGGGTCGGGCGCCTCGACCGCCTCGACCGCCTCGACCTTGGGGCCGTTGCGGCCGTCGAAGGTGGCGATGCACCACCACGCCGTCTTCGGGTCGAGGTAGCGCCGCCAGCTCCACACCACGTCCTCGGCGGTCATCGGCGCGCCGTTGTGGAAACGCACGCCCTGGCGGAGCCGAAAGGTGTAGGTGCGGCCGTCGGGCGAGACCTCGATCGCGCGGGCGAGCAGCGGCCCGACCGACCCGTCCTCGCGATAGCCGACCAGTCCCTCAACGACGTGCAGCATCACCCCGTCGGTCGCATCGTCGCGGTTGACGCCGGGGTTGCTGCTGCGGATGTCCGCGCCGAGCGCGATGGTGACGCTCTGCGCCGCTACCGGAGCTGGTGTCGCCAGCGCGAGGGCAACGGCCAGGCGGGCGGCGAAACGGCGCATCGTCTTCCTCGACTTTCCGATGGTTGGACGATCGTGCCAGCAGCGTCGGCCCGCCCGCAATCGCTCAGCTCCGCTCGACCGCGACCGCCGCCGCGTCCAGGGCCGCCGCCACCGCCTCGGCCTCAGCCTCGGCGAGCGGGCCGCGGGCCATCCTGAGGCGCATCGCCAGCTTCAGGTTCTCCATGGCGCGGACGATCTGCGGCGCCGGCCCGCCGCCCTGGGCCTTGCCGACCTGCTCCATGCGGGCCAGCAGCGCGTCCAGCGTCGGCCGGTTGGCCTCGATGAACGCCTGCCCGCGCTCGGTGATCGTGTGCAGCTTGCGGCCGCCCTCGCCGGTGTCGACCGTGACCCAGCCGAGCTCCTCCAGCAGCGTCAGGGTCGGATAGATGACGCCCGGGCTCGGGCTGTAGGTCCCGGCGACGCGGTCCTCGATCGCCTTGATGATCTCGTAGCCGTGCCGCGGTTTCTCGGCGATCAGGTGCAGGATGACGAGGCGCAGGTCGCCATGGGCGAAGAAGCGCCCGAGGCTGGACCGGCCGCCGCGCTCCCCGCGCTCGCCGCCATGGCCGCCGCCGTGCCGGTGCCGGCCGCGGCCTTCCATGCCGTCGCGGTCGCGTCCGCCGCGCGCGAAGCGGTGGCCGTCGTGGCGGGAGTGGGAATGTTCATGTCGCATGATGTGACGTCTCCGTTCGAAATCGGATATCGAGCGTATCTCGATATCACGAAGAGTTAGATATATCGAAACACAGTCGAATGCGAGCGAGTGTCGTTCACGAATCCGTGAACGGGTGGCAACGGTCGAGAAACGGGGGACGGCGCGCCCGTCAGGCGCGGCCGAAATAGCCGTTGTCGCGGAACCAGGCGACGGCGTCCGACAGGCCCTCGATCGCCGCGCGCGGGCGATAGTCCAGTTCGCGTGTCGCCTTGCCGTGGGTGAAGTACATCCGCTTGCGCGCCATGCGGAGCTGGTCGCGGGTGAGCGGCGGCATGAAGCCCAAGCGGCGTGCGGCCGCCTCCGCCACATAGGCGACGGGGACGAGCGGGCCGATCGGCAGCCGGATCCGGGGCGGCCGCCGTCCGGCGATGCCGGCGATGCTGGCCAGCACGTCGGCCAGCGCCAGGTTCTCGCCGCCCAGGACATAGCCCTCGCCGATCCGGCCGCGCTCGAAGGCCAGGCGATGGCCGGTCGCGGCGTCGGCGACGTGGACGAGGTTGATGCCGGTGTCGACATAGGCCGGGATGCGGCCGCGCGCGGCGTCGAGCACCATGCGGCCGGACGGCGTCGGCTTGACGTCGCGCGGGCCGACCGGCACCGACGGATTGACGATGACCGCGGGCAGCCCCTGCTCGACGGTCATCCGACGGACGACCTCCTCCGAGCGGAACTTCGACTGCTTGTAGGCGCCGATCATGTCGCCATAGGCGACGGGCGTCTCCTCGTCGGCGGGGCCGTCGTCCGGTCGATGGCCGAGGGCGGCGACGCTGCTCGTGTGGACGATGCGGCCGACGCCGGCCCGCAGCGCCGCCTCCATCAGGGCGCGGGTCCCGTCGACATTGGCGCGGAACATCGGCGCGGGGTCGGGGACCCACAGGCGGTAGTCGGCGGCGACGTGGAACAGGGCGTCCGCACCGTCGAGCGCGCGCGCCAGGGAATCGGCGTCCTCCAGCCGGCCTTCGCGGATCTCGACCTGCAGGCCGGCGAGATTGCGGCGGTCGCTGCCGGCGCGTGCCAGCGCGATCACCCGGTGGCCGTGCTCCAGCAGCTCGCGAACGACGGCCGCACCGACGAAGCCGGTGCCGCCGGTGACGAGGCAGCGCGACGCCATCGAAGCGTCAGTCGGCGGCTTCGGCCTTGTTCGCGTGGATGCGCTGCATCGCGTCCGCGACGTGGCGGGAGAACACGAACTCCGCGGGCCGCTGCCGGTCGAGCGCGATCTCGGGTGCCATCTCGCCCTCGGTGCGCGGGCCCCGCAGCGCCACGAACGCCGATTTCAGCGGCCGGCGCACGGCGTCGGCGACGGCGGTGGCCTCGTAGCCCGAATGCACCATGCAGTCGGCGCATTTCTCGTAGTTGCCGGTGCCGTAGGCGTCCCAGTCGGTCTCTTCCATCAGCGCCTTGAAGCTGGGCGCGTAGCCCTCGCCCAGCAGGTAGCAGGGGCGCTGCCAGCCGAAGACGTTGCGCGTCGGGTTGCCCCAGGGCGTGCAGTGGTAGGACTGGTTGCCGGCGAGGAAATCGAGGAACAGGCCGGACTGGCTGAACTCCCACTTCTTGCCGCGGCCGCGGCGGAAGATGCCGCGGAACAGCTCCTTGGTGCGCTTGCGGTTGAGGAAATGCGCCTGGTCGGGTGCCCGCTCATAGGCGTAACCGGGCGATACCGTGATCCCGTCGATACCGGCCGCCATGGCGGTGTCGAAGAAGGCGGCGACGCGCTCGGGGTCGCTGCCGTCGAAAAGGGTGCAGTTGATGTTGACGCGGAAGCCCCTCGCCTTGGCCGCGCGGATCGCCTCCACGGCGCGGTCGTAGACGCCGTCCTGGCAGACCGAGCGGTCGTGCGATTCGCGGTCGCCATCGAGATGCACCGACCAGGTGAAGTACGGGCTCGGCTTGTAGCGGTCGAGCCGCTTCTCCATCAGCAGCGCGTTGGTGCAGAGGTAGACGAAGCGCCGGCGCGCGACGATGCCCTCGATCACTTCGTGCATCTCGCGGTGCAGCAGCGGCTCGCCGCCGGCGATCGAGACGACCGGCGCGCCGCACTCGTCCACCGCCTCCAGGCACTGGGCGACGGTCAGGCGCTGGTTCAGGATCGCGTCGGGATAGTCGATCTTGCCGCAGCCCGCGCAGGCGAGGTTGCAGCGGAAGAGCGGCTCCAGCATCAGCACCAGCGGGTAGCGCTTGCGGCCCGACAGGTGCTGCTTCATCACGTAGAGGCCGACCGAGGCGACCTGACGCAGCGGAACGGCCATCGGCCTCGTCTCCTCAGGCGGCCGCCGGTGCCGCCAACTCGGCGGGCAGCCGGAACCGCACGTTCTCGGTGACCCCGTCGAGCACGCGCACCGTCGTCGGCCGCAACCGGCCCATCGCCGCCACCAGCTCCTGCACCAGATGCTCGGGCGCGGATGCCCCGGCGGTGACGCCGACCGATGCCACGCCTTCCAGCCAGGTGGGATCGAGCTGGCGGGCATCGTCGATCAGCCGCGCCGGCCGGCCCGATTCCGCCGCGATCTCGCGCAGGCGGTTCGAGTTCGAGCTGTTGGGCGAGCCGACGACGAGAACCAGGTCGACCTCGCCCGCCAGCTTACGCACCGCCGTCTGGCGGTTCTGCGTCGCGTAGCAGATGTCGCGCGTGTCGGGCCCGACGATCGCCGGGAAGCGGGCGCGGAGTGCTGCGATGACGTCGCGCGTATCGTCGACGCTGAGCGTCGTCTGGGTGACGAAGGAGAGTTGCTGGGGGTCACGCACCTGGAGCCGGGCCACGTCGTCGGCGGTCTCGACCAGCAGCACGCCGCCCGGGATCTGGCCCATCGTGCCGACCACTTCGGGATGGCCGGCATGGCCGATCAGCACGACCTCGCGGCCCTGCCGGGCGTAGCGCTGGCCCTCGACATGGACCTTGGTGACGAGCGGGCAGGTGGCGTCGATGACGTGGAGCTGGCGTGTGCCCGCGTGGTCGACGACCGTGCGGGCGACGCCGTGCGCGCTGAAGATCGTGACCGCGCCCTCGGGCACCTCGTCGAGCTCGGCGACGAAGCGGGCTCCCTTGGCCCTGAGGCTCTCGACGACGTGCCGGTTGTGGACGATCTCGTGGCGCACGTAGACGGGCGGCCCGAACTTCTCCAGCGCGCGCTCGACGATGTCGATCGCCCGCTCGACGCCGGCGCAGAAGCCCCGCGGCTGCGCCAGCACGACGACCAGCGGCGCGCCGCCCGATCCTTCACCGGAATCCATGACGCCCTAGATAGCACGCTCCTCGCCCGATGTCGTCCGGCGGCGATTGCCTCTGCCGGAGCGAGCGGCTAAGCGTCGGCTCCAATCGCGGGGGGAAGGAGCTCACGGCATGGGCCGATGGTTGATGCGGGCCGCAGCCGCGGTCCTGGTGACGGCCTGCTGGATTGGCGCGGCGGCGGCGAATCCGGATGCGCGCGCGGTTGTGGAGACCTTCAGCCAGTCGCTGATCGGCGTCATGAAGGAGGCGAAGACCCTGGGGTTCGAAGGGCGCTTCCGGCGCATGGGCGAGACGGTCGATCGCGCCTTCGACCTGCCCTTCATGACCAGGCTGGCGGTCGGCGGCTCCTGGTCGACCATGGCACCCGAGCAACGCGACAAGCTGGTCGCCGCCTTCCGACGCTTCACGCTGGCCACCTATGCCAGCCGTTTCGAGGGCTACAACGGCGAGCGCATCGTCGTGGCGCCCGACGTCACGGTACAGCGCAGCGGCGTCGTGGTCGGCACGCAGCTGATCCAGGACGACAATGATCCCGTCACCCTCAACTACCTGCTGCACGAGGCGGATGGCGGCTGGCGGATCGTCGACGTGTTCCTGACCGGCACCATCAGCGAGCTGGCCACCCGCCGGGCGGAATTCGCCGCCGTAATCCGCCAGCGCGGGCTGGACGGGCTGATCCTGCTGCTCGACGAGCGGGCGACCGCCATGGCGGCCGGCCGCTGAGGCGTCAGCGCGGCGGCAGCTCCGCCACCGACGGCTGGCCCGGAGTCGGCCGGCCGGCCAGCATGGGCACGCGTTCGATCTCGTCCTCGGCGACCAGCGTCGCCACGCGCTCGATCTCCTCGGTGCGCGCGGCCGAGACGCGCTCGGCGGCCCGGCGGAGCTCCTCCTTGCGCTGCTGGCGGTAGAGCGTGCGGATCTGGGCGTAGAAATCGAGCGACGTGCGCTCGATCTCGTCCAGGGAATCCAGCACGTTGGCCCGCCGGTCGAGCGCGTCGAGGCCGGTGCGCAGATAGGTGATCCAGTCGAGGTCGTTGGCACTGGCGATCCACATGAAGGGATCCATCAGCGTGTCCGCCACGAGGCCGACGGCGTCGCGCGGGTTGGACGGCCCGAGGATCGGGAGGACCAGATAGGGTCCTTCGCCGGTGCCCCAGATATGGAGCGTCGTGCCGAAACCGGTCGGGCGTCGCGGCAGGCCCATGTCGGCCGACGGCTGCCAGATGCCGGCGACGCCGGCCGTGGTGTTGATCGCGAACCGCGCCACCGTGTCGCCGGCGCCCGGAAGGTCGCCCTGCAGCAGGTTGTTGGCGAGGTAGACGGGCTCCTTCAGGTTGCCCAGCACGTTGCGGATCGCGGTGCGGCCCTCATCGGGCACGACGCCCCGATAGATCATCGCCGCCGGCTTGATCAGCAGTCCGTCGATCACCCGGTTGACCGCGAAGATCTCGCGGTTGAGGGGCTCCAGCGGGTCGTTCTCCTCCTCCCACTGCGCCCGGTCCTGGGGATCGTCGGGTGGCGTCGCGCAACCGAACAGGGCGAGCGAGACGGCGGCGGCGCAGATGATGCTGGTATGGAGGCGGAACACGGGCCCTCGTTCCTGGCAGGCGAGAGGAGCGACGCTGCGCCCTGCCTTCATCCCGCGCATGAACGCAGCGTGAATCCGGAAGGTAGCGCAAACCTGTAGCACGATTCATGCTGCTCAACGAGTCCGGTCGCCACCACGTTGCGAGTGGTTTTCCGTGGCCTCGATCACGGAATCGTGATCGGCCGGCGCGACCGGCGGCCCGAGCAGCGCCGGCAGCACGAGCAGCGTCGCGGCGACGGTCAGCCCCAGGCTGACGAGGAGCAGCGTGCCCATCGCCGCGGTGCCGGCATGGGGCGAGAGCGACAGGCTGCCGAAGGCCGCGGCCGTCGTCGCCGCGCTGAAGACGACGGCCCTGGTCGTGCTCGATGCGAGCGGCCCGCCATGGCCCGATCGCCAGCGCACGACGAAGTAGATGTCCAGCGCCACGCCGATTCCCAGCATCAGCGGCAGCGCGATGACGTTGGCGAAGTTGAGGGGCATGTCGAAACCGACGCTGATCGCGGCGGCGGCGAACGCCGCGAGGAACAGCGGCGCCAGCACGAGGAGGACGTCGCGTGCGCGCCGCAGGACGATCGCCAGCACCGCGGCGATGGCGAGGAGCGCCCAGATGACCGCGTCGCGGAACGCGCCCGAGATCGTCGCGGCGGAATCCTGGATGGAGACCGGCATGCCCGTCGCGCCCGGAGCGATCGCCCGCACCTCCGCGACGAAGCGCCGCAGCACGTCGGGATCGTCCACGTCGCCCGCCGGGAAAACCGCGACCCGTGCCGTCCCGTCGGCAGCCAGCCACTCCTCGCGAAGCGGCGATGGGAGGCTCGCCAGGGTCACCGGCTCGGCCTCGAGCGAGCGACGGAGCTGCTCCAGCACCGCCGGCAGGCCCATTTCGAGCGAGCGCGCCAGCCAGGCCACGCCGCGGCCATCGAGCGCGTCGAGCGCGTCGGCCAGCCGGTGCGCGGCGGTGGCGCCGGGCCCGTCGCCTTCGGCGCCCCGCAACCCCTTGATGGCGGCCGCCATCGCCTCGCGCCGCTGGCGCGGCGTAGGGGGCGGCTGGACGGTGGGCGGCGAAAGGGTCGGTCCGAGCAGGAAGGCGGCATCGGCGATGAGGGCCAGCTTGGCTTCCTGGTCCGCCGGGACGAAGCTGGCCAGCGTCACCGTGCGGGCGACCTGCGGCAGCCGGGCGAGGCGGGCGGCCAGCGCGTTGGCCTCGGGCAGTGAGGGCGCCAGCGCATCGACGACGTAGGGCGTCGTGTCGAGGTGGCGGGCGAGCGCCCGCAGCGTCACTACGGATTCGGCGTGCGGATCCTTGAGATTGAGGGGCTCGAAATCGAAGCGCAGCCAGCCGAGGGCGATCGCACCGGTCAGCGCGATCGCCGCCGCCACGGCCAGCACGATGCGTCGATGCCGCAGCAGCCAGCGGTCGAGCGGCGCCAGCGCGGCCCAGCCCACGGGTGCGGCCTCCGCCCGCGGCCGCAGCAGACGGATCAGGGCCGGGAGCAGGGTCAGGTTCAGCGCCACCGCGACGATCATGCTGGTGCCGGAGATGATCCCCAGTTCCGAGACGCCGCGGTAGGCGGTGGGAACGAACGCGTAGAAGCCGATCGCGGTGGTCACGGCCGCCAGCGCCAGCGCGCCGCCGACGCCCGCGCCGGCCGCCCTCAGGGCCGCGGGCAGGTCGTCCCGGCGGTGGCGCTCGTCGCGGTAGCGGACGCTGAACTGGATGCCGAAATCGACGGCGATGCCGATGAAGAGGACAGCGAAGGCGACCGAGATCGGGTTGAGGCTGCCGACCGCCGCGACCGCGAAGCCGGTCGTCAGGACGAGGCCCACTGCCAGGGTCGTCATGATGGCCGCGATCAGCCGCCATGAGCGCAGCGCCAGGAAAAGGATGAGGAACACCAGGACCACCGTCGCCACGGTCGTCCAGCCGGCATCCTGGGAGATCGAGGCGAATTCCTCGTCGGTCAGCGCCACCGGCCCGGTCAGCCGCACGCTGAAACCCTTCTCCGGCGTCAGGCCGAGCTCGGTCGCGGCCGCGCGGGCGGCGGCACTGGCCCCGCCGCCCGCCTCGAGCCCGGAATAGTCGAGCACCGGCCGGGTCGCCACCAGCCGCCTGCGGTCGCGCGGCTCGTCGCGTCCGGTCAGGAGGCTGCGCCAGTCGAGCGGCGCCGCCGGGCCTGCCGCCGCCGCGCGTGCGAGGGCGGCGAGGCGGTCCAAGGCCGGCGCCATGGCGTCCAGGGCCGCCGCGTCGGCCGCTCCGGGCGTCGTCGCCAGGGCCAGGGCCCGCAGGATGCCGCGCAGCGACGGGTCGGCCGCCAGCGTGCCGATCAGCGGCTGCGCGGCGATCGTCTGCTCCATCATCGCCGCCAGCCGGTCGGTCGGCAGGAAGAGCAGGCCGTTGCGCTGGAAGAAGGCGCCGCCGTCGGGCCGCGAGACCCGCAGGAAGCGGCCGGGATCCGCGGCCAGCCGGGCGGCGAGGCGGTCGGCGCCGTCCTCGGTCAGCTCGGCGGTCGGGCCGTCGACGACGATCAGCAGCAGGTCGGTGCGCTGCGGGAACAGGCGCTCGAAGGCGATCTCGCGCTGGCGCCACCACAGGTCTTCGGCGATCAGCTTGCGCGGGTCGGCATCGATGGCGATGCGCCCGGCCGTCCAGGTGCCGACGGCCACGGTGGCGAGCAGCGCGGTCGCGACGACGGCGATCGCATGGCGACGGCAGGCATCGACGATGGCGGCCAGGATACCCGGCACGGTCATGCCTATGCCTCGCGGTAGAGCAGCAGGGTGACGCCGGTCGCGGCCAGCGCCAGCGGCCAGATCAACCCCGCGCGCCGGCCCTCGGTTCCGGGCAGGCGCAGCTCCAGCCAGCGTGCCCAGCCGGCGGCAAGGCCCAGCAGCGCGATCGGGACATGGCTGATCTCGACCACCAGCAGGTCCTTGAAGTTGGCGATGGCGTGCGAATGGGCCAGCAGCAGCGTGCCGGCCACCGCCGTTGCCAGGGGAAAGAACCACGCGGCGCGCGGCGAGCGCGACCGGCCGGTCTGGACGCGCCACTCGAACAGCGCGAAGCCGATGATGACGAGCGTGAAGAAGCGGTGCTGCGCCACCTCCGGATTGCGGAAGCCCTCCCAGAAGCCGATCCGCCCGAGCGGCCAGCTCTCGGGGTCGGAGCGGAAGCCGAGGAAAAGCGCCAGCACCAGGAACAGCAGTGGCCAGTGCTTCGCCCAGCCGACGCCGGTGCGGGCGAGGAAGGCGACGACGCCGATCGCCAGCACGATCGCCCCGGCCCAGTGGTGGTTGTATTCCGACCAGGCGATGTCCGAGGCGTTGCGCGGCGCGGGGGCTGCCTGACCCGGCACGTAGACGGCCGCCGCCGATCCCGGCTGCGCCGCGTCGCGCTCCGCCTGCAGGCGCGAGATTGCGAGCTCGTCGTGGTCGGGGCTGGTCATCCGCGGCCAGCCCGGCGCCAGGCGCTGGGTCAGCTCGCCCCAGGACAGGCGATCGTGCTCGAGGTCGATCCCGGGCGGCACCGAGGTCAGCGAGGCGGCGGCGAACAGCACGGCCAGCGCCAGCCCGAACTCGACTTCGCAGATCCGCCGGAGCCGCAGGACGGGGGCTCCGGGGTCGCGCGCCAGGCGCCGCACGACCAGCGCGTTGTGCAGGCCGCAGCCGAGCAGGGCCACGAGCAGCAGCGCCTTCGTCGCCACCATGATGCCGTAGGCGGTCCCGTAGACGGCGTCCCAGGCGCCGAGATAGCGGACGGCCATGTAGGCGCCGGAAACGGCGAGGAGCGCGACCGCGGCCGCCGCGAGGCGCGAGAAGGCGGTGCCGATGCGGTGCAGCGTCGCCCGATCGGGGGTGCCGGCGAGCGCGATCAGGAAATAGGGGATGCCGCCGACCCACAACGCCGCCGCCAGGAGGTGACCGGCCGTCGCGGCGGCCAGGAGGACGCGGCCGTCGAGGCGGGCGACAGCGTGCGAGACGAGCGTCAGTCCGACGACCGCGGCCACCGCACCCGCCGCCTCGAGCGCCGGCCCGGCCGCGCCGCCGCGCCGGGCGGCGAACGCGATCGCCGCGGCGCCGGCGGCTGCGATGAGGCCCGCGATCGCGAAGGGGGCGTCCAGCACGCTCGCCAGGGGGACCTCCAGCGTGCCCGCGACGACCGCCGCCTTCAGGAGGGTCGAGAGGAGCATCGCCGCGGCCAGCACCACGCCGGCGGCGGCGAGCAGGCGGGCCATGCGTGTGCGCACTCCGGCATCGGCCGGAGCGCCCGGGCCCCATCGGAACGCCGCGCCGCCGACGGCGAGCGTCGCCGCCGTCAGGGCGACACCCTGCAGCAGGATCGCGACATAGCCGAAGATGTCTACGAGCAGCGTCACGGACGGGCCGGCGCCACCGAGAAGGGAATTTCACCGCGCGTGACATGGCCGTCGGCCGCCAGCACCTGCCATTGGATGCGCCAACGGCCGGGGGTCAGCCCCTCGGCGCGGGCGGACAGGCGGTCGACGGCATTTTCGGCCATCTGCGGCAGTGCCCGCGCCTTGCCGTCCGGACCGATCAGCGACAGCCGCGAACGGGCCGCGTCGATGCGCCCGTTGAACTTCAACCTGCAGTCGATGTTGCCCGCAGGCACCGTCGCGTCCGGCGCCGGCGTGGATTCGAGGACGACCGCATGGGCGAGCGTCGGGCTGGGGGCGGCGGCGATCGCGAGGGCGAGCGCCGCGGCCGGAAGGCGGGCGGAAAGACGCATCGCGGCAGTGGTGGAGCGGTGGCGCGATCGTGTCAATTCGGCGCGTGCCCGCACCCGCCGCGGCAGGGCATACTGTCCGCCCTTCCGCCGCTCCCCCGGGAATCCATCATGACCGACCTGAACATATGCGTCCTGCCCGGCGACGGGATCGGGACGGAGGTGATGGCGTCCGCCGAGGCCGCGCTCGACGCGCTGCAACGGCGCTTCGGCTTCCGGCTCGCGCGCGAGACCCATCCGGGCGGTGCGGCCTACTGGCGCGAGACCGGCCGCGAGATGCCCCAGGGTGCCTGGGAAGCGGCGCGCGCGGCCGACGCCATCCTTTTCGGCTCGATGGGCCTGCCGGACGTGCGCTATCCCGACGGCACCGAGATCGCGCCGCACCTCAAAATGCGGGTCGATTTCGACCTGTTCGCCGGCGTGCGTCCGATCCGGCGCCTGCCCAACACGCCGCCGGTGCTGGCCGACCCGCGCGCCGCCGACATCGACCTCGTCATCATCCGCGAGCTGACCGAGGGCCTGTTCGCCTCGCGCGGCAAGGGCGTGGTGATCGACGACCGCGAGGCGCGCGATACCATGGTCATCACGCGTGCGACCAGCGAGAAGCTGTTCGACTTCGCCTTCGACCTCGCCCGCCGCCGCAAGGCGAAGGGCCGGGCGGGCCTCGTCACCTGCGTCGACAAGTCGAACGTCTTCGTCTCGATGGCCTTCTTCCGCCGCATCTTCGACGAGCGCGCCCGGGGCTTCCCCGACGTCGCGGCGAGGCACCACTACGTCGACGCGGCCGCCCTCGACCTCGTCCGCAAGCCGTGGGTCTTCGACGTCATGGTCATGGAGAACATGTTCGCCGACATCCTGTCGGACCTGGGCGGCGGGATCGTCGGCGGCATGGGCCTGGCGCCGTCCGCCGAGATCGGCCTGGAGCACGCCCTCTTCCAGCCCGCCCACGGCAGCGCGCCGGACATCGCCGGCAAGGGCCTCGCCAACCCGACCGCCATGCTGCTGTCGACGGCGATGATGCTGGAGTGGCTGGGCCACCGCCACGGCCGCCCGGTGCTGGTCGAGGCGGCCGACTGCCTGGACGGCGCGGTCGAGCGCGCCTTCGCGGACGGAGCGGCCTTCCCGGCGGAGATCGGCGGCCCGCACGGGAACGCCGAGGTGACGCGGGCTGTTGTCGAGCGGATCGGCTGAGGGGGCCGGCGGCGGACATACCGGCGGCGGACATACCGGCTGCGGGGGCGCCCTTGCGTCCGGGGGCCGGCAGGCACAGTCTCCGCACCCCCGCGGCCCGCAAGCCCCAGCGAGACCCGCAGCCATGACGAAGCTCGTTCCGGACCAGCTCTACGCCCGCGTCGACCCGGCGACCATCCCCTTCGAGACCTCCGCCGACGCCGAGCCGCTGGCCGGCCTGGTCGGCCAGGACCGTGCGGTCGAGGCGATCACGTTCGCCCTCGGCATGCG
>JBFWXJ010000120.1:0-14340 GCA_050187535.1 Alphaproteobacteria bacterium
CGAAGTCGGCACCGGTACCCTCCCCTGCTTCGCCGATGATCCGGGCAATCGCCGACCGCATGCGCACGGCCGATTCGCCGCCGCCCCGCAGTGTGGCCGCGACCTGCCGGATCGAATCGGCATCGCCGTCCGGCACGACGACTTCCAGCCGCCGGACGCCTTCGAGCGCAGCCTTGCGACGATGCCGCTCGACGCGACGGGCCGCCGGAGCCGGTTGCGGCGAACGGGCCATGGGAGACATCCCCTAGTTTCCGGTAACGTTACCGGAATCGCTGCCGGAGAGCAAGCCGCTCAATGCCGGCGGCCGCCCAGCACCCGCCCCGCCACGGCGTCGAGCTTGGCGACCAGCGCCGGGTCGCGGGCGTCGGGCGCGGTCACGATCGCATGGTCCAGCGCGGTGTGGCAGCCCTGCGGGCAGGGGCCGCGATGGGCCGACAGCAGCGGCACGAGCGCGCGGACGAGATTGCGGGCCGCGGCCGCGTTGGCGTGCAGCACCGCCACGATCTGCGCCACCGTGACGTCGGCATGGTCCTGGTGCCAGCAGTCGTAGTCGGTGACCATGGCGACGCTGGCGTAGCACATCTCCGCCTCACGGATCAGCTTGGCCTCCGGCATGTTGGTCATGCCGATCACGTCGCAGTTCCAGCCGCGGTAGAGTTCCGATTCGGCGAGCGTGGAGAACTGCGGGCCTTCCATCGCGAGATAGGTGCCCCCGCGCAGCATGCCGACGCCGGCCGCCGCCGCGGCGGCCATGACGTGGTCCCCGACATGGCGGCAGGTCGGTCGCGCCACGGTGACATGGCCGACGCAGCCCGGGCCGAAGAAGGTCTTGGGGCGCGCGAAGGTGCGGTCGACGAACTGGTCGACCAGCACGAACGACCCGGGCGGCAGGTGCGCGCGCAGCGAGCCGACCGCGCTCAGCGAGACGACGATGGTGCAGCCTGCCCGCTTCAGCGCGTCGACGTTGGCCCGGTAGTCGATCTCGGACGGCGGGATGCGGTGGCCGCGACCGTGGCGCGGCAGGAAGCGCACGGGTACGCCGTCGAGCGTGCCGAAGCAGATGGCGTCGGACGGGGTGCCCCAGGGGCTCGCGACGTCACGCCATTCGACGTCCGCCAGGCCATCGATCTGGTAGATGCCGCTGCCGCCGAGGACGCCGACGACGACCGGGTTGCCGGGCTCGCTCATCAACAGGCCACCCCTTCCTTGCCTCAGCGCCCGCCGGCGCGCGAGCAGAGCTTGATGACGATGATGCCGGCCAGGATCAGCGCCATCCCGATGAGGGCCGCCGCATCGAGCGACTGGCGGTACCAGACCCAGCCGATCGCCGCCAGCACGACGATGCCGACCCCCGACCAGATCGCATAGGCGATGCCGAGCGGGATCGTCCGCAGCGCCTGCGACAGGAACCAGAACGTGACGACGTAGAACGCGATCGCGAGCAGGCCCGGCCAGAGGCGCCCGAATCCCTGCGACGCCTTGAGGGCGGAGGTGGCGACGATCTCGGCGGCGATTGCCACCCCCAGATAGAACCAGCCGATGTCGAGCATCGCGGGACCCCCGAACGCGAAGCGGGCCGCTGCCTTCCGACAGCGGCCCGCCGATGGCGCGCGGATGCTGGCGTCAGTGGACGGCGGCCCACACCTTGCGCTTGGTCGCGTAGAGCAGCCCGGTCAGCACCAGCAGGAAGAGGATGACCTTGATGCCGGTGCGCTTGCGCTCCTCCATCTCGGGCTCGGCCGACCATGCGAGGAAGGTCGTCACGTCCTTCGCCATCTGCTCGATACTGGCCGCCGTGCCGTCCGCGTAGGTGACGCCGTTCTGGTTGAGCGGCGGCGGCATGGCGATCTGGTGGCCGGGGAAGTACCTGTTCCAGTTCATGCCCTCGCCCATATGCACGCCGGCCGGCGGCTCGCCATAGCCGGTGAGCACGCCGTAGAGGTAGTTGGCACCGTCGGCGCGTGCCTTCACGATGAGCGACAGGTCAGGCGGGTAGGCGCCGTTGTTGGCGGCGCGCGCCGCCTTCTCGTTCGGGAACGGGCGGGCGAACCGGTCGGACGGGCGGCCCGGACGGTCGAACAACTCGCCCTGGTCGTTGGGGCCGTCGCGCACCGTCGCCTGAGCGGCGATCGCCTTCACCTCGTCCTCGTTGAAGCCGATCTCGCCGAGGTTGCGGTAGTTCAGATGATACATGCCGTGGCAGGCGGCACAGACCTCCTTGTAGACCTGATAGCCGCGCTGCGCGGCCGCGCGGTCGAGGGTGCCGAACAGGCCGCCGAACGACCAGTCCTGCGCCGGCGGCTTTGGCGCCTCCGCGGCCATGGCCGGTGCCGCCGTCAGGAGTGCCACGGCGGCGGCGAGCAGGGTCTTGCGCATCACGGCTTCTCCATCCGTGCCGCGGCGGCACCCGCGACTCCGCCCGGAAGTACGGGTGTGGATATGCTCGTCGGCAGGGGCAGCGGCCGCTCGAGCTTGCCGAGGATCGGCAGGATCACGAGGAAGTGGAGGAAGTACCAGAAGGTCGCCAGCCGGCCGATCACGATGAAGGCCCCCTCGGGCGGGTTCGCGCCGACCCAGCCGAGGATGATGCAGTCGATCAGCAGCAGCCAGAAGAACTGGCGGTAGATCGGCCGGAAGCGCGCGCTGCGCACCCGCGACGTGTCGAGCCAGGGCAGGATGAACAGCACGGCGACCGCGCCGAACATCAGCAGCACGCCGCCCAGCTTGTTCGGCACCGCGCGCAGGATCGCGTAGAACGGCAGGAAGTACCATTCGGGCACGATGTGCGCCGGCGTCACCAGCGGGTTGGCCGGGATGTAGTTGTCGGGATGGCCCATGTAGTTGGGCGCGAAGAACACGAAGGCGGCGAACACGATCAGGAACACGCCGAGGCCGAACAGGTCCTTGATCGTGTAGTAGGGGTGGAACGGGATCGCGTCCTGCGGGCCCTTGCGGTCGATGCCGAGCGGGTTGTTCGAGCCGTGCTGGTGCAGCGCCAGGATGTGGATCACGACGACGCCGACGATCACGAACGGCAGCAGGTAGTGCAGCGCGAAGAAGCGATTGAGCGTCGGGTTGTCGACCGAGAAGCCGCCCCACAGCCACGTCACGATGCTCTCGCCGACCAGCGGGATGGCCGAGAACAGGTTGGTGATGACGGTCGCCCCCCAGAAGCTCATCTGGCCCCAGGGCAGCACGTAGCCCATGAAGGCGGTCGCCATCATCAGCAGCAGGATCACCACACCCAGCATCCACAGGAGCTCGCGCGGCGCCTTGTACGAGCCGTAGTAGAGACCGCGGAAGATGTGGATGTAGACGGCGATGAAGAAGAACGACGCGCCGTTCATGTGGATATAGCGGATCAGCCAACCGTAGTTGACGTCCCGCATGATCCGCTCGACGCTGTCGAACGCATAGGCCGTGTGCGGCGTGTACTGCATCGCCAGGAAGATGCCGGTGACGATCATGATCACCAGGACGATCCCGGCCAGCGAACCGAAGTTCCACCAGTAGTTCAGGTTCTTCGGCGTCGGATATTCGTGGAGCTCGTGGTGGAGGTAGGAGAACACCGGCAGGCGGTGATCGACCCACCGGACGAGCGCGTTCTGGTTCTGCGGGGCCATGGACGTCGACCTCAGCCGATGCGGATCGAGGTGTCGGAGAGGAACTCGTAGCCGGGCACCGTCAGGTTGGCCGGCGCCGGGCCCTTACGGATACGGCCCGAGGTATCGTAGTGCGAGCCGTGGCACGGGCAGAACCACCCGCCGTAGTCGCCGCGCGGATCGGTCGCCTTCTGGCCGAGCGGCACGCAGCCGAGATGCGTGCACACGCCGACGACGATCAGCCATTCCGGCTTCTTCACCCGCGCCTGGTCGGCCTGCGGATCGGGAAGATCCGAGAGCTTCACGTCGGTGGCGCTCTTCACCTCCTCGGGCGTGCGGCGGCGGACGAAGACCGGCTTGCCGCGCCACGTCACGGTGATCGCCTGGCCTTCCTTGACCGGCGACAGGTCGACCTCGGTCGAGGAGAGCGCGCGCACGTCGGCGGCGGGATTCATGGAGCTGATGAACGGCCATACGACCGAGGCGACACCGATGCCGCCCACCGCACCCGCGGCCAGGTAGAGAAAGTCCCGACGGGTCCCGCCCTCGCCGTGCCCGGCGTGGGTCGTGGTCGCAGACGTATTCGCCATAAGGGTCACCTCATCGAACGGACGGGGTGGCCGTCGTCCGCGCGGGCGCAAGCTAGACGGATCGCCGCCCTACGGGATGCGACACGCTGCCGCACGGATCGGGGCGCCCGCCCCTGGCGCCCGCGCGACACGGCCTATAAAGCAAAACCCGGCCTTCGCAAAGGCTTAGGAGCCGGATGCGCATCGCCTTCCACCAGCCGGACATACCGCAGAACGTGGGCGCGATCCTGCGGCTGGGAGCCTGTCTCGGCGTGCCCGTGGAACTGGTCGAGCCGTTCGGATTCCTGTGGAGCGACCGGCGCCTGAAGCGCGCCGGCCTCGACTACATCGCCCATGCCGCCGCGACGCGCCATCGCTCCTGGGCGGCGTTCCGCGAGTGGCGGCTGCGCGAAGGCGGGCGCCTCGTGCTGCTGACCCGCCACGCGCCGTTCGCCTACCATCGCTTCACGTTCGCCGCGGACGACGTGCTGCTGCTGGGGAGCGAGAGCGCCGGCGTCCCGGCCGAGATTCATGCGGAAGCCGACGCGCGGATCGCCATTCCGCTCAGGCCGGGATTGCGGTCGATCAACGTGGCGCTGGCCGGCGCCATGGTACTGGGTGAGGCGTTGCGGCAGCTGGGCCGCTTCCCCGCCCCCGAGGAGGGCCAGAGACCGTGACCCCGACCATTCCCGCCGGTCCCGAGGACGAGCGCCAGGCGCGCGCCCGCGTCGCCTTCGAGAGCCTGCGCGACCGCATCTGCGCCGCCTTCGAGGCGATGGAGGACGACCTCCGCGGCCCCTTCGCCGACCGGCCGGCGGGGCGGTTCGTGCGCACCGGCTGGCAGCGGCCGGGCGGCGGCGGCGGCGTCATGTCGGTGATGCGCGGCCGTGTCTTCGAGAAGGTCGGCGTCAACGTGTCCGCCGTCCACGGGGAGTTCGCCGAGGAGTTCCGCGGCCAGATTCCGGGTGCCGCCGAAGACCCGCGCTTCTGGGCCTGCGGCATCTCGCTGGTCGCCCACATGCAGTCGCCGCGGGTGCCGGCGGTCCACATGAATACCCGGCACATCCGCACGACCCGGGCCTGGTTCGGCGGCGGCGCGGACCTCACGCCGATGGTGGCCGACCCGGCCGACACGGACGCGTTCCATCGGGCGTTCGCCGCCTGCTGCGACCGCCACGATCCCGCCTACTATCCCAAGTTCAAGGAGTGGTGCGACCGCTACTTCTTCCTGCCGCACCGCAACGAGCCGCGCGGCGTCGGCGGCATCTTCTACGACAACCTCGACACCGGCGACTGGGAGCGCGACTTCGCCTTCACCCGCGACGTCGGGGAGACCTTCCTCGCGACCTACCCGGCGATCGCCCGCCGCCACATGGACGAGCCCTGGACCGCGGCCGAGCGCGAGCACCAACTCGTCCGCCGCGGCCGCTACGTCGAGTTCAACCTTCTCTACGACCGCGGCACCGCCTTCGGCCTCAAGACCGGCGGCAACACCGAGGCCATCCTCATGTCCATGCCGCCGGAGGTGCGCTGGCCCTAGGACTCGACCGCGCGGCTCGGCCCGGATATGGAGATGGCTATCTGGCTATATGGGCTGATGCCATGGAAGTGCCGACATTCGAAGCGAAGAACCGCCTGAGCGCCCTGCTGGCGGAGGTCGCCCGGGGCAACGAAGTGACGATTACGAAGCGCGGCGTGCCGGTCGCCAAGCTGGTTCCCGTGACGCCGAGCTTCGACCGGGAGAAGGCGCGCCGCGCGGCAGAGGGCCTTCGCGAGGCCAGCCGCGGGACCACGCTCGGCGATCTCACGATCAAGGATCTCGTGGACGAAGGCCGGTCGTGAGTTTCGTGCTCGACAACTCGGTCGCACTCGCCTGGTGCTTCGAGGACGAGCAGACGCCGGCTGTCATGGACCTCCTCGACCGGGTGGTCGAAGCCGGGGCCGTTGCTCCGCTCCTGTGGCCGCTGGAAGCGCTCAACGGTCTGTTGATGGCCGAACGCCGGCGACGCATCGACGCCGCCAAGCGGGCGCGGTTCGCAGCTCTCCTGCGTGCGCTCCCGATCATGTTGGACCTCGACACCGTCGAGCGAGCTTGGGCGCAGACGATACGGCTCAGCGAGAAATTCACGCTCTCGATCTACGACGCGACCTATTTGGAGCTTGCGGAGCGCCGCCGCCTGCCGCTCGCCTCGCTCGATCGGAGATTGCGCGACGCTGCGACCGCGGCGGGGCTGGAGGTTCTCGGCATGTAGCGTCGACCGGCTCCTCCAACGCACGGTCAGCCAGGAAGGATCGGCATGCGATCGTCGGCGAGCGGCCGGTAGGCGAGTGCCGGCGGGCGGAGACGAGCGGCGGGCGAGGTGAGCACATTTCCGGCAGCCGCGCCCGACGCGGCAACCCGGTCAGGCTGCGGACTATCAGCGGCCGGACTGCCAGCGCGCGACGGCCTCGATCGGGTGGACGAGCTGCACGACGTTGAGCGTGAGGTTGTCGCGGATCGCCACGGCGACGCCGATCTCCATGGCGAGCGCCAGGGCCACCGTCGCCCGCACCGGCAGCAGGCGGGCGAGGAGGAAGCCCGCGATCATCATGACGGTGTCGGAGACGGAATTGAGGACGCTGTCGCCGACATAACCTTGCGCCAGCGCCTGCTGCCGGTAGCGCTCGATCACCGGCGGCGAGTTCTCCGCCAGCTCCCACGCCACCTCGATGGCAATAGCCAGGAGCAGCCGCGGGCCGAGCGGTGCCCGTCCTGCCACGAGGTGGAGCAGCCCGTAGAAGAGGAAGCCGTGGATGACGTGCGAGAAGCTGTACCAGTCCGCGATCTGCTGCGAGTTCTCGGCGCTCTCGACCGCACCCTGCCACAGCCGGACATGGCCGCAGGTACAGATCGCGGGCTGCCCCATCGCGACGAGGATCGCCGCCTGCAGGACGACGGCGAGAAGGGCGAACGCGACCCAGCGCATGGACGGCAACCGCCTTCCTCAGACCGACAGCCAGGCGCGGGCATCGCCGGCGTCGCGGAAGGCGCCGGCCGCTCCCGCCCACCGCACGCGCCCCTTGCCCAGCACCACCACCTGGTCGGCGAAGGCGAGCGCGAAGGCGAGGTTTTGCTCGACCAGCAGCATCGCCAGGCCGTCGGCCTTCAGCGCGCGCAGCATGTCCGCGATCTCGTCGACCACCAGGGGCGCCAGCCCCTCGGTCGGCTCGTCGAGCAGCAGCAGGCGCGGTGCGGTCGTCAGCGCACGGGCGATCGCCAGCATCTGCTGCTCGCCGCCGGACAGGGTGCCGCCGCCCGAGCGCCGCCGTTCCGCCAGCCGCGGGAAGCGCGCATAGACGCGCTCGAGCGGCCAGCCGCCGTCGCGCGCCGCCAGACGCAGGTTCTCCTCGACCGTCAGCGACGGGAAGATGCCGCGGGTCTCCGGCACGTAGCCGACACCACGCCGCGCGATGCGTGCCGGCGGCAGGCGGCCGAGCGACCGGCCGTCCAGCGTCACCCGGCCGGCGGACGGCGGCGCGATGCCCATGATCGCCTTGAGGGTCGTGCTCTTGCCCGCCCCGTTGCGCCCGAGCAGCGCCACGACGCCGCCCGCCGGCACGGCCAGGTCGACACCCTGCACGGCGTGGCTCGACCCGTAGTGGACGTGCAGCCCCTCCACCGCCAGCAGCGCCGTCATCGCGTGCGCTCGCCCAGATACCGCCGGCGCACCTCGTCGGAGGCGCGCACCTCCTCGGGCGAACCCTCCATGAGGATGGCGCCGTGGTCGAGCACGGTCACCCGCTCGGCCAGCCCCAGCACCACGTCCATGTCGTGCTCGATGACGAGGATCGTCAGCGCCGACGGCAGGCGCGTCAGCAGCGACTGCATCGCGCCGGTCTCCTCCGGGCTCATGCCCGCCGTCGGCTCGTCGAGCAGCAGCACCCGCGGCTTGCCCGCCAGCGCCAGCGCCACCTCCACCTGGCGCTGGGCGCCGTAGGCGAGGTGGCCGATCTCGCTCGCCAGCAGGTCGGCCAGCCCGACTTCGCCGGCCAGCGCGGCGGCGCGTGACGCGAGATCGCCGTCGCGGTCGAAGCGGCGCCAGAACACGGCGCTGCGGCCGTCGGCGATAGCGACGGCGGTCATCAGTGCCGCCTCTACCGTCATCTCCGGGAACAGGTTGTTGCGCTGGAAGCTGCGGGCGAGGCCCCGCCGGGCCCGCGCGTCGGGTGTCGTGCCGGTCACGTCGGCCCCGGCCAGGAGGATGCGGCCGCGATCGGGCCGTACGGTGCCGGCCAGGAGGTTGAAGAGCGTCGTCTTGCCGGCGCCGTTCGGGCCGATGATGGCGTGGCGGCGGCCCTGCGGCAGGGCCAGCGTCACGCCGCGCGTGACGGCGAGCGCGCCGAACGACTTGTGCAGGTCCTCCGTCGCAAGCGCCGCGGTCATGCCGGGCGGCGCAGCGTCATCCGGCGCCACAGGCCGCGGACGGCACCGTCGATGCCGTCGCCCGCCACCAGCACCAGCACGACGAAGATGACGCCCATCGCCAGCATCCAATGGTCGGTCAGCGCCGAGAGCTGGTGGCGCAGGCCGACCCAGAGTGCGGAGGCCGCGGCGACTCCGACGAGGCTGGCGCCCCCGCCGACGATCACGACGATCAGGATTTCGCCCGAAAGTGTCCAGGTCAGCAGCTCGGGCGAGACGAAGCCGGAGCGCTGGGCCGCCAGCGTGCCGGCGGCCGCCGCCACAGTGCCGGCCAGCGCGAAGGCCGCGAGCTTGTAGCGCCCGACCGGGCAGCCGAGGGCGGCGGTCCGCTCCTCGTTCTGGTGGATCGCCCGCCAGGTCTGCCCGAGATGGGAGAGCACCACCCGGTCGAGCACGAGGTAGGCCAGCACCGCGACGGCGAGCGCCGCCAGCGCGAAGACCGCCGGGTCGGCCAGATCCAGCCCCAGCGCGCCGAGGTCGAGCCGCGGGATGCCGGACATCCCGCCGACGCCGCCGAACACGCGGTCGCTGAGGAACCAGGCGTGGACCATCTCGCCGATGGCGAGCGTGATCATGATGAAGAAGACGCCGGCGAGCCGTACCGCGACCCAGCCCACGGCGAGCGCGAATACGCCCCCGACGGCGATCGCTGCCGGCATGGCCAGGGAAGGCGGCCAGCCCGCCTTGACGGTCAGTCCGGCCAGCGCATACGCGCCGACGCCGTAGAAGGCGGCATGGCCGAGCGACACGAGGCCCGCCTGACCGACCAGGATGGACAGACTCATGGCGAGGACGGCGGTGATCGCCATCTCCGCCAGCAGCTCCTTGCCGTAGTAGCCGGACGTCCACCACCAGAGGAGGGCGGCGGCGACCAGCCCCGCTGCGGCGACGTGACGGCCGGCGCCGGCGGGCGGCGTCACCGGCCGCGCATCGCCGGCAGCAGGCCCTGCGGCCGCAGCACCAGGACCGCCGCCATCAGGCCGTAGAGCAGCATGCCCGCCACCTCCGGCAGCCAGACCTGCCCGAAGGTCTCGGCCATGCCGACCAGGAGCGCGCCGACGAAGGCACCCTTGAGGCTGCCGGGCCCGCCGACCACGACGACCACGAGAGCGAGGATGAGGACGCTCATGTCCATCCCCGCATAGACCGAGAGAACCGGCCCGGCGACGACGCCCGCGAGGCCGGCCAGCGCGCAACCCAGCACGAAGACGGCGAAGAACACCCGGCCGATCTCGATGCCGAGCGCCGCCGTCATGGTCCGGTCGTCGACGCCGGCGCGCACGATGGCGCCGATGCGCGTGCGCTCCAGCCCCAGGTGCAGCAGCAGCGCGATGGCGAGGCCGAGGCCGATGACGAAGAGGCGGTAGGTCGGATAGGTGACGCCGAGGATGGTCGTGCTGCCGGCGAAGAGCGCCGGGCCCGGCAGCCGCTCGGCGTAGTCGCCCCACACGATGCGCACCACCTCGAGCCCGATGAAGACGAGACCGAAGGTGACGAGAACCTGCTTCAGCGGGCTTTCCGCCTGCAGCCGCCGCAGCAGGCCGAGATAGAGGACGGCACCGGCCGCCGCCGCCGCCGCGGCACCCGCCGGCAGCGCCCACCAGAACGAGCCCGTCGCCTCGACCACCGTCAGCCCGACGAAGGCGCCCAGCATGAAGAGCGTGCCGTGCGCGAGGTTGACGAAGTTCATCAGGCCGAAGACGACCGACAGGCCAACCGACAGCAGGAACAGCAGCATCGCGAGCTGCATGCCGTTGAGGAGCTGGATGAGCATGGGTCGTCTCGCCGCCCGGCGGAGCTGTCGGCTGCCGGCGCCCGTCAGCCGCCGAGCGTGCAGCCGTTGGGCGGGTCCTGGACGTCGCGGATGCGGTCGAGGACGTGGTAGTCGACCTTGTCGCCCGCGGCCCGCGTCTCGAAGACGTAGATGTCCTGCACCACGTTGTTGGTCTTGGGGTCGATGCGCAGCGGCCCGCGCGTGCCTTCGATCGAGACCGCGTGCATCGCCTTGACGAGAGCGGCCTTGTCGTCCGTCTTGCCGCCGGCCTTCTCGACCGCCGCCATGATCAGCTTGGCGGTGTCGTAGCCCTGGGCGCCGAATTCCGAGCCGACGCGCTTGAACTTCGCCTGGAAGCGCTCCTGGTAGGACTTGTTGACCGGGTTGTCGATCGACGGGATGTAGTTGAGGGAGCCGATGACGCCGGCCGCCGCCTTGCCCTGGCTCGGCGTGTTGAGCGGCGAGACCAGCCAGCCGGCGCCGGCCAGCTTCATCTCCTTGTCGAGGCCGAACTCCTGGAACTGCTGCACCAGCAGCGTGGCGGGCGGCCCGGCGAAGAACACGAAGACGGCGTCCGGCCTGGCGTCGCGGATCTTGCCGAGCCACGGCCCGAAGTCGGAGAGGCGCCCGAAAGGCGGATACTGCTCCGACACGATGGTGCCACCCGCCTCGACGAAGGGCTTCTTGAAGCCGCCCATGAGCTGGTGGCCCGCCTTGTAGTCGAAGGCCAGCAGGGCGACCTTGCGGTAGCCCTTGCCGGCCATCCAGCGGCCCATGTCGCGCACGATCTGGTCGTTGGAGAAGGAGGTGCGCAGCACCCATGGGCTGCACTTCTCGCCCGTCACCTCGTTGTCCCCTGCATTGGGGATGAGGAGCGGCACCTTCGCCTGGTTGGCGAAGTCGAAGAGCGCGGTCAGCTCGGCCGAAGCGACCGGGCCGACCAGCATGTCGACCTTGTCCTCGAAGACCAGCTTCTTGGCCTTGGCCTGGGCCACGTCGGGCTTGTGCGTCGTGTCCTCGCGCACCAGCTCGACCTTGCGGCCGGCGACCATATAGCCCTTCTCCTCGAGCGCCAGCGCCATGCTGTCGGTGATCTCGTTGGCGATGGCGACGAAGGGGCCGGCCGAGTACGGCAGGACGAGCCCGATCTTCACCGGCGACTGGGCGGCGGCCGGGAAGGCTGCCGCGGTCAAGAGCGCGGCTGCGACCGCCGCGCGACGCATTCCCTTCATGATGCCCCTCCCCTTCTTCACGCCGCGACCTTGGGCAGCTCGGCCAGCGAGCGCTCCAGCTCGGCTTGGCTGTAGTCGATGTCCTTCAGCTTGCCCGCGAAGTAGTCGATATAGGCCTGCATGTCGAAATGCCCGTGGCCGCACAGGTTGAACAGGATCGCCTTCTCCGTGCCGTCGCGCTTGCACTCGAGCGCCACCTCGATCGCACCCTTGACCGCGTGGTTGGCCTCGGGCGCCGGCAGGATGCCCTCGGTACGGCCGAAGAGAACGCCCGCCTCGAACACCTCGAGCTGCTTGTAGGCGCGGGCCGAGATCAGCCCCAGCTCCTTGATGTGGCTGACGAGCGGCGCCATGCCGTGATAGCGCAGGCCGCCCGCGTGGAAGCCGGGCGGCACGAAGGTCGAGCCCAGCGTGTGCATCCTGACCAGCGGCGTCAGGTGCCCGGTGTCGCCGAAGTCGTAGGCGTAGGTGCCCTTGGTCAGGCTGGGACAGGCGGCGGGCTCGACCGCGATGATCTCGACGTCGCGGCCGCCGCGCAGCTTGGCGCCGAGGAAGGGGAAGGCGATGCCGCCGAAGTTGCTGCCGCCGCCGGTGCAGCCGACGACGATGTCGGGGTAGTCGCCCGCCATGTCGAGCTGCGCCATCGCCTCCTCGCCGAGGATGGTCTGGTGCAGCAGGACGTGGTTCAGCACGCTGCCGAGCGCGTACTTGGTGTCGTCGGACTGCGCGGCGCGCTCGACCGCCTCGCTGATGGCGATCCCCAGGCTGCCGGTGCTGTCGGGGAACTTCTCCAGGATCGCACGGCCCGACGCGGTCTCCGGGCTGGGGCTGGCGACGCAGCGCGCACCATAGGCCTCCATCAGCGCCCGGCGATAGGGCTTCTGGTCGAAGCTGACGCGGACCATGAAGACCTCGACCTCGAGGCCGAAGAGGGCGCCCGCGAACGCCAGCGACGAGCCCCACTGGCCCGCGCCCGTCTCGGTCGTCAGGCGCTTCACGCCCTCGGCCTTGTTGTAGAAGGCCTGCGGGATCGAGGTGTTCGGCTTGTGGCTGCCGGCCGGGCTGACGCCCTCGTACTTGTAGTAGATGCGTGCCGGGGTACCGAGTGCCCGCTCCAGCCGCCGTGCCCGGTAGAGCGGCGTCGGCCGCCACTGCCGGTAGATGTCGCGCACCTCCTTCGGGATCTGGATGCGCCGCTCGGTCGAGACCTCCTGGCGGATCACCTCCATCGGGAAGATCGGCGCCAGGTCGGCCGGGCCGATCGGCTGCCCGGTCCCGGGATGCAGCGGCGGCGGCAGCGGCACCGGCAGGTCGGCCGCGATGTTGTACCATTCGCGCGGCATCTGCTCTTCGCCGAGAACGTACTTCACCTCGTCCGACATCGCCGCTTCCCTCGAGGATTGCTCGCCGCCCCGGAACCTACCGGGTCGCGCCTGCGCGAACAACCGACAGCCCGTCCCGCACCCTCGCGTTTCCCGCCCGCACCGCGCCCGGCGGGCGCTACGATGCGGCCCGCAGGAGGACGACGGTGCCCGGCTGGACCTGGCTGCAGTTCGCGGCTTGCGCGGCGCTCATCGGCGCCGCCGGCCCGGTGCTGTCGCGCAGCGGCGACATCATCGCCGAGAAGACCGGCCTCTCGCGCGGCTGGGTCGGCCTGATCCTCCTCGCGACCGTGACCTCGCTCCCCGAGCTCGCCACCGGCATCAGCGCCGTGACCGTGGCGGGCAGCCCCGACATCGCCGTCGGCGACGCGCTCGGAAGCTGCGTCTTCAACCTCGCGATCCTGGTCGTCCTCGATCTCATGCACCGCGACGGGTCGCTGTTCCACCGCGCCCGACAGGGCCACATCCTGTCGGCCGCGTTCGGCACCGTGCTGATCGGCTTCGTCGCCATGAGCCTGCTGCTCGCCCGCCAGGGCCTCGACTGGCGCATCGGGCATGTGGGCCTGTCGACGCCGATCATCATGGCACTCTACGCCGTCGCCGCGCGCACGCTGTTCCGCTACGAGGCGCGCGACCGCGAGAGCTTCGCCGAGCAGGTCGCCGAGAGCTATCCCGGCATCACCCTGGCAAGCGCAGTGCGCCGCTATGCGGTGGCCGCGCTCGTCGTCGTCGCCGCGGGGATCTGGCTCCCGTTCGTCGGCGAGGCGCTCGCCGAGGAGATGGGGTGGCGACGGTCTTTCGTCGGAACGCTCCTCGTCGCTGCGATCACCTCGCTGCCGGAGCTCGTCGTCGCCGTGGCGGCGGCGCGGTTCGGCGCCCTGGACATGGCGGTCGCCAGCCTGCTCGGCAGCAACCTCTTCGACATCCTGATCATCGCCGTCGACGACGTCGCCTACCCCGGGGGGCCGCTGCTCGCCGCCGCGTCGCCGGCCCACGCCGTGACCGCCGCGTCGGCCGTCGTCATGACGGGGATCGTCGTCATCGGCCTGCTCTATCGTCCGCAGGGGCGGGTCTTCCGCGCCGTCGGCTGGGTCGGCCTCGGTCTCTTCACCGTCTACGTGCTGAACGCCTATGTGCTCTTCCTCAACGCCCGCTGACCCGACACGGCAATACGTCGTTGACAAGGCGGGACGTGTCCAGAACACTGACATTTCACGTCATGCGCCGCCGTCGGTGCGGGCCCCAGCCAGACGAGGATGCGACATGTCGAACATCAGCGGCATTCGACGCCCCATGCTCTCCGCGACCCTCGGCGCGCT
>JBFWXJ010000121.1:0-14326 GCA_050187535.1 Alphaproteobacteria bacterium
CCTCCCGCGCCTATCAGCGTCAACGGGCCGGTGTCGTCCTTCGTGGTCGACCCGGAGGTCGCCGACATCGGGGACGGCTGGGGCCGCTACGAGCCCGAGGCCCTGTCCATCGTGGGCGGCGTGGCACGGGGGAGAGAGGAATGGTGAACATCTTGGCGAAGACGCCGCCCACAGGGCGGACATGGACACTGCGGTCGGTGTGGGACCTCGTGGAGCTGCCGGACGGGGTCCGGCAGCGCGCGCTCGAGGAGCTGCCGCAGTGGATCGAGGTCATGCGGCTCGGGCAGCGCGTCGAGGGCGGCGTCATGCCGCCCCAGGCGTTCACGTTCCTGGACGACGGGAAGCGCGACGCCTACATCCGCGACGGGCGGACGGGGAAGCTGCTGGAGAAGATCGAGATCAACATGGTCGAGGCGATCCTGCCGCGGGCGATAAAGAAGATGGAGGTCGCATGATCGGAGGCACTCGCGAAGGTTGGTTCGGAGCTTGACGCCGCAATCTCCAGCGGCCACGAATCTTAGGTGGATTTTCTGGACATACCCGGGGGGAACATGAAGCGAGTTCTCGTCCATTGGACCATCGTGGCCTCAATCGCGGCCGTCGCAGGCTGCACACAGCGCGTGTCGATATCAAAGCCGGGTGCTACCTCTTCCGACCTCGCGAGGGATCAGTACGAATGCTCGCAGGAGGCGTATTGGGCGGTACCAGCGGACTCCCCGAGCAACCCGGTCTACGTTGCCCCGGGTGCAACCTACGTTGAACGACCAGCAGGGCCCGGCCCCGCTGGCCTTCGCGTCACGGCAGAGAACGACGAGAGATCACGTCGCGATAATGCGCGGCAGCGCTTGGTCCTCATGTGCCTAGAGGGTCGCGGCTATACCGTGTCCACTCGACAGAGATAGTCGGCGCGAGAGCCACTTATGCCCCTCCAGGAACATACCCGTTAATGAGGGCGATCAGGTCGTCCAGGGACATAGTCACCAGGGACGCTCCGGTGGACATGCGGTTCCGGCGCATGATGACCATGGGGACGATCGGCGGGTGGTTGGCATTGAAGCGGAAGGCGTGCGCCTTGTGGCGGAGCGCCTGCGCGTAGCTCTCCCACAGGTTGGCCCGCTCGGTCCGCTTGGCCTCGATGCCGAGGTAGACGCGCTGCGGGGTGAAGCCGGCGCGCGGACCGGATGGCGTGACCTCGGTGTTGGTGAGGTCGAAGCCCGAATGGGTGAAGCCGCCGCCGGACATGATGGCGCGGCGGAACTCGCCGAGGCGGACGCGCGGGTCCAGGTGGGTGTTGAAGTAGTCGGCGATCTCGCGCTCGTAGGCGTCGCCCTTGGCCTTCGGGTGAGCAAGGCGTGGCATCGGCTCTCTTTCGGGAGGAGAGGTTGGTCGAAGCCGATGGGGGCCGGAGTCGGCTGGAGAGGAGCCCGACGCCGCGCAAGGCGGCGCCGGGCGGAAGCGGGCGGCTAGACCACGTAGACGAAGATGCCGCCGTCCGAGCCGAGCATGGTGTCGGTGAAGCCCGAGATGGTGTCGTCCAGGTGGACGAGCCCGCCGCCGGCCTTGGACAGGTTCACCAAGCCGTCGATGACGGCCAGGTTGTCCAGGAAGCGCCCGAGGGTGGCGGGCGCGCCGAGGACCTGGAGAGCGTCGTTGCGGAAGCCCACATCGAAGCCGAGGACGGTGTCGCCGGACAGCTCGGCGATGGTGCCGCGGACGACGTCGTCCATGAGGTCGTGTTCGAGCAGGACGAGGTCGTTGCCGAAGCCGGGGTAGACGCGGTCCTCGCCGTCGCCCGCGAAGATGGTGTCCCCGTCGTCGCCGCCGGTCAGGTTGTCGTCGCCGGAGCCGCCGTAGATGAGGTCCGTGCCACGGCCGCCTTCGATGCGGTCGATGCCGTCGCCGCCGTCGAGGGTGTCGGAGCCGTTCTCGCCGAAGAGGGTGTCGTTGCCGGCGATGCCGGCGAGGCTGTCGTTGTTGTTGCCGCCGTAGAGGGTGTCGTGGTCGACGGTGCCGACGAGGGTGTCGGCGCCATTGCCGCCCTTGAACAAGGCCATGGGTACTCCGTGGTCAGTCGCTGGTGGGTGGAAGGCTGGACAGCAGGCCGGCGCCGATCAGGCCGGCGATGACGATGAAGGGGGAGACGCCCGGCGCGGCGGCCACAGCCAGGACGAGGGTGGCCGCGAGGGTGCCGAGGATCGCGTCGTCCCGGCTCACGAGGCGGCGGCCTCCTGGTCCGGCGGGGCGCCGCGGAGCCCTTGCTCGTCCGCGGTGGCGGACATGCGGCCGGTCGGCGGAGGCGCGGGGTTGTCGGCGCGCTGGCGCGCGATCTTCCAGGCGTCCGCACTCATGCCGGTGACGCCGACGCCCGGGATCAGGAAGCCCGCGAGGACGGCCGCCACGTCTTCGGGGTCGCGGTAGGCGGCCGACGCCGTCTTGAGGACGAAGGGGTGGCGGTGTTCGTCGCGCCAGGGGCGCGGGGCCAGCAGGAAGATCGGCTTGGACAGCGCGTGGGCGAAGCCCAGCTCGAACGTGGTGCCCGTGGAGAGCGCGTGACCCGGGCGCGAGCGGCGGAGGTCGGCTAGGACCGCGTCGCAGCGCCGTAGCATGGTGAGGTCGCGGGCGATGTAGACGCCGGGATCGAGGAAGTGCTGGAGGGGCGGCGTGAGCGCAGGGTCGGCCGCGGGCCTGATGTTGGACACGTCCAGACCCGAGACCGGGGACAGGACGTCCAGGCCATAGCGACCCAAGACGTTCGCGAGGGCCAGGCGGTCGTCCACCGCCTGGAACCACGAGATGCCCGCCATGGGGCCGGCGAGGTAGATCAGGGGTCGCGCCATGGTCAGCGGCCGAAGAAGTGGAGGGCGAGGCCGAGCGCCACGATCGCGAAGACGACGACGCCGGCGGTGAGGCTGATCTGGAGCGGGATGCCGGGCTCGGGCGCCGGGGGCGCCGGCTCGGGCGTGTCCACGAAGGTGCGGCCCGCGGCGATGCGGCGGACGGACTGGACCGGGACGTCGAAGAAGGTGGCGACGTCGGTATAGGTCGCGCCGTCCGCGAGGCGCTTCTTGATGGCGGCGGCTTCCGCGGGCGTCAGGCGGTGGGCCGGGGCGCGAGGCTTGCGGGCGATGTAGAGGACGCCCGTGGCGACGTCGAAGTTGATGCCCGGCGGCGGTGTCCAGCCAGCCGCGATGAGGCCCGGCACGCCCGAGCGGGCGTAGGCGGCGCGCTGCATGTCGGTGAGGTCGAGGCCGGCGACGTAGACGTCGGGGTCGACGCGGCGCGCGTCGGGAATGGCGATGTCCAGGGGAGCGGGAGTCGAAACGGTCATGGGCGGCGGCGTCTCCGATTGGGCGGCGATGGTGGTGGCGGCGGTCATGCGGGCACCGGCTCGGCGGGGGTGGCCGCATCGTTGGCGGGCGGGGGCGGCTCGGGCTGCGAGGGCGGCGTGGGGCGCCAGACGGCCCAGGTGCGGCCGACCGAAGCGATGGCGCTGTGCAGCGCGTCGCCGTCGTTGCCGTGGAAGAGGATGACCTGCTCGGCGTCGAACTCGACGGTGGCGCGAATGGCCGCGATGCGGAGTGCGTCGGCGCCGAGATCGTGGTTGAGGGGGTAGACCACGGAGCAGAGGCCGAGGTCGGAGAGGATGCGGGGCAGCGGGCCGACATAGCCGGACGCGAGGTCGAGGATCGTGGACACGACGGCGCGCGGGTGCTTGGCCTTGAGCTTCGCGAGGACGCCGGTGATCCAGGGCACGAGGACCGCGGTGGTCGGGTCCGGGGGCGTCAGCCGGGGGCAGTCGATGAAGACGCGCATGACGGTGAATGTCTCCGGGTGTCTCATACGGGGGCAAAGAGAAGGGCCGCCGGACCCCCGTACAGCGGCCCTTCCCGCGATCGGCGGCCTAGGGCCGACCAATCACCCTAGTATCTAGGGCCACGGCGCCATTTGGCGTCAACTGGCTATTTCTGTCTACTGCGATCCCGCCCCTCGGCCATGACTTAAAAAATTGCAGCTGACATCTGCACGAAGTACGATCATTGAATGGAATGGAGGTGAGGATGGCCGCTCCTAAACAGCGACCTCAATCCGGCGCCACTCAATCGAGTGAGCCTGCCACTCAATCGAACGAGTCCAAAGAGGCATCTAGGTCCGAGAGTAAGGAAAAAACCCCTCCATTCGGTACTCAGTTGAAAACTGCTTTGATCGGGGCTACGATAGCTTTAATCGTATCGGCCATCACGTCATTTATCTCAACCATCTGGATCAATGTTAGCGGATATTTCGAAACAACCATCAGCGCAATCGGCCGCCCAAAAGTTGACATTTATATCAGAGACAATGGCTCCAAAGCACGATACAACGCTAATGACTATTATTCTTTTGCTTGGTGCGATAAAGGAGACAAGTTAATTGGTGGATCATGTAAGCCGACGGATAAAACTAGTACCGTTTCATTTCTGCATAGTTCGATGATCATGGTCGTCGCACCTCCCGCTCCTGGGGATTTATATGACTTGTCGCAAGCACGGGGAGTTGGGGCTGATGTGGTCTGGCTTTGCAGTTTCACACGCCCGAGCTCCGTCTCAGGCTCCTTTCCCGGCACCCTAACCTCGGACGGAATTGCAAGCGCAACATGCCTTAAGACAAAGTAGTAAAGAGGCTGGGCGCCGAAATAGTCAGCGTCACAGGGCTGGGTGGGGCGGCCGAGGTCGCCCTCAAGAGCGCTGCGCTCCCCCCCAGCATGGGCGGAAGGGTCCCCGGCGGGTGCCGGGGAACCCCGCCCTTGCGGGGGAGCTACGCGACGGATGTTTCGAAGTTTCGTTCTCCTAGGGGCGAAACACGAAAAGAGCCCGGAAAATGGGCCTTTTCACGCGGCCTCGCGCTGGCCCTCGAAAAGCTCGGTATCGCGGCCCGAGCAGACCAGCCGGAGGCGCTGGTCGCTCTCCCGCGTGGCGGCGCCGGCCTGACGGACCACCCAATTGCGCACGCCCTGGCGGGTCTTCGCGTCGTGGCGGCCGGCGTGCCGGAGGCGGGCAAGGATTTCGGCGTAGTTCTCGCCGAGCGCCGGGACGCCCTCGATGTAGCCCTTGGACATGGCGTAGGCGATCTCGCGCGTCGTCAGGTTGAGGACGGTCGGCGCGAGTATCAGCTCGGCAGCGCTGTCGTCCAACAGGCGAAGCTCGACGCGGATGCCCTCGGCCTCCTGCAGGAACGCCAGCGCCACGTCGCGCTGCGTGTCCAGGTCGCCGGCGCGGTTCTTGTGGACCTTCACGCGGACGGCGTTCTTGAAGTACCAGCGCGGCAGGCCGGTCCGCGGGTCGACGTGTTCGGCCTCGATCTTGTTCTTGAGGGCGATGCGCTCGTCCTTCGAGAAGGCGTCCACATGGATCTGGAGCTCGACCGCGGTGAGCGCGTTGGTCGAGCCCGAGAAGGTCATGTCCGGGGACTCCCCCACCGCCTTGCGGTCGTGGTGGACGATGATGACCGTGAAGCCGTGGTCGCGATACCAGCGCAGCATGTTGTTGACGTCCGCCCAGGCGTTGGCGTCGTTCTCGACCATGCCGGGATAGAGCGAGCGGACGTTGTCGATCACCAGGACGTCGGCGTTCAGGTGCTTGGCGACGCGCAGGAACTCGCGCTTGTGGTCGGCCTTCGTGAAGTTCGGGTAGTCGCCCACGAAGAAGGACGACGGCAGGACCGCGAAGAAGCCGGCCTCGGGCTCGCCGTACTGCGCGCCCAGCTCCATGAGGGTCGCCTGGACCGTGTATTGCGACTGCTCGCCGTCCAGGTAGAGGACCCGGCCGCGCTGCTGGATGTCCGAGCCGGGGGTGCTGACGCCGCGCGCCAGCGCGAAAGTCTGGTGCAGCAGCCAGCGCGATTTGCCGTGCCCCGTGCGGCCGTGGACCATGATGATCGACCGCTTGGGTATCCAGGGCGACAGCCAGTATTCCTGGACAGGGTACGGCTTCCCTTTGAAGTCGCTGTATGATCTGACGAACGGCAACCAGCGCGGTCCTTCGTTCTCCCGCTCGATCTCCTCGCCACCGAAGTGCCGGGGCTCGGGAGCTTCGCCAAGTTCGGCGATGATCTGCGCCCGGCCGCGCTCGTAGGTGCGGGCCAGGTAGTCGACCCCCCTGCCCGTCTTCTCGCGCTCCCGGTACTTGGCAGTGAAGCCTTCCCCGGTGACGGACGCCATCTGGTAGAGGCGGAGCATGTCGCCGAGGCCGATCCCGGCGCGCACGCATTCCTTGGCGACCTGCATGTCGAACTTGGACCGATCCTCGGGGACGCCGCCGGCGGCGATCTCTTCCTGGAGCCAGCCCGGCAGGTGTTCGGCAATCTGTCCTGCATGAACCCACGCCGCCGTGGGCTTGGCGTGCGCCACGGCCGCCTCGACGTCGACCGCCGCGCCCACAGGGGCGGTCCCTTCCGGCAGCTCGTCGAAGTCACCGAGGTCGAACCGGCAGTCGTTGCGCAGGATCACGGTCGCCATCTCCGGCACCCGGCCTGCCCGTCGCTTCTTCTGGCTCGGCCAGTTCATGGTGCCCGGCAGGCGCCAGACATGCGCGGGGTCCTTGGAACACCAATCCCCGCCGAACCAGCACTCGAGCCGGCGCGCCTGGACACGCCACGCCGCGATGTCCTCGATGGGCTCCTTGAGCATGAACACGAGCTGGACGCGCGACGTCGGCGTGCGCGACGACTCGACCACGTAGGTCGGCATTAGGCCGGCCGCGCTCGCCCTTTCCTTCCAGCGCGCGGCCGCCGCGGGGTCGTCCAGGTCGACGACGATCGCCAGCATGGCGGCGATGTCCGCCTCGGTGCCGCGCAGCCCGCTCGGAACGCCGGCGCGCAGCGCCGCGGCCGAGTAGTAGATGTTCGCCTCGTTGTCGTCGTCGTTCCAGGTGCCGGTGGGAAGAAGGTAGAGGGTCGGGTCGTCGCCAACCGGCGCGTGATGGATGCGGGGCGGGCTGCCTTCGGAGATGCCGACCAGGGCGAGCGATGTGCCATCGGGTGCCCACGCGCAGAGGTCTGACAGGAACCCAGCGGCAACGGGATACATCATCTCTCGATTGTCTCCGTTTGTCTCATTCATTAGTAGCACATGAGACCCGCCGGGACGCAATAGGTATGATTGTCCACCGCCCCCAGGCGGACAATCGCGCAGCCGGCGGCCAGAGATTGCTGCAAGCGGACATTAGTTGCGACATCGCGACAATTTGGATGTATAGACTGATTGATCGCTTAGACAGTTCGTCCGAATTGACGATCTAGACGTCGCAACAATCGGCGCGCGGCCCCTCGCGCGCGGCAACAAGGGTGATCTCATGGCACTCGCGGGAAAGGCGATGGAGCTGTCGCAGCGCCTGCACCGGGCGCTCATCGCCAAGGGTCTTACGCAGGTCGAGGCGGCACGAATTGCCGGTGTCAGTCGCGATGTTCTCCACAAAGCGGCTACCCGCGGGTCGACACCGAGGAGCCAGGAAGAGCGCGAAGCGGTCGCAAAGGCGCTCGGTGTCTCGGCGACCTGGCTGTGGCACGGCCTGGAAGAAGCGTTGGTCGAGCGTCAGATTGCGCGCGCCAAGCCGGCGGCGCCGGAGGGTAAGCCGGCGCTGCCCGCGGAGAAGGCCCCTGCCGCGCTGCCGGGCGACGCCTATGTGGTGTTGTTCGAGACCGACGAGAATGCCCCCTTCGTCCATGCTGGACACGGGATAATCGTCTCGCCTTCGACGTCCCCCAAGCTCGGCACGCATGTCTACGTGACGTCGCCGGACTACTCCGGCGTCGCGAAATATCAGGGCGTCATGGGAGACGACATTCTCCTGGTCCTCCCCTCCGGGAAGGAAACCCGCGTGGCCCGCCGCGACCTGAGCCGCATGGAGGCGGTGCTGGGGAACGTCGCGGGCGTCGTCCTCCGCTGAAACGAGGGAAGTGGGGCAACCCATTTTCCTGTTGCAGGGATTGAGACAATCATGGATAAATAGAGACTATGATAGACGATGATACAGCCCGCCGGGACGCCGCCGCTGCGCTGGCCTCCCGGATCGCCCACTTCGACAACGAGATCGAGGAGTTGCGCGAGGCCCGAAAGACCCCGGTGGAGGAGCTGGCGAACCTGATGGGGGGAGACCCCTATGAGGGCGAGCTGACCGACGCCCAGGGCGTCCGCGTCCATCTGACGTTCAAGCCCGGCGCCAAGATCGAGTTCTCGCCGGAGTTCGCCGAGATCGCCCAGGTGGCGGTGTCGTGCGGCCACGACGTCTACGTCCACAAGCCCGACCTCGATGCTGTCCGCGCCATCGGCGACGAGGAGCTGCGCGATAAGCTCCTGCGCTGCGTCATGATCCGGCGCCGGACCAAGACGGGCAAGCCGCTCGCCCCGTCCGTCACCGCGAAGATCGTCGGGGCTGCTTCGTGACGGAGCGGACCCTGGAACTGCCGCCCGAGATGCGGGCGGCCTATGAGCGCGACGGTGCGGTCCCCGAGCCCGAGACGAAGGCCCGGCTCCGTCGCGCCTGCGACGTGTTGCTGCGTGTCTGGCACGCCCTCGACGGCAAGGGGCTCGACACCTACGCCGAATACGCCACGCCCGCGGCCATGTGGAAGGACATCCAGAAGCGCGCCGCGGCGGTCCTGGCCGAGAACAGGAAGATCGCCCACGCCCACGCGGACCGCCTCGCGGCGGCCTCGGGGACGGCCTTCATGCTGACCCGCCGCCAGACCGCGCAGATGCTCGGCATCTCGCCCCTCACCCTGGCCCAGCGCATCCGCGCCGGCTTCAACCATCCCCCCTACATCGTCGTCGGCGAGGGCACGTCCGCCCGCTACTCGTTCGCGCGCGACGAGGTCCTGCGGTGGATCAAGTCGCGGACCATCAAGGCCAAGCCCGGAAGCCCGCGCATCGGCCGTCCGCCCAATCCCGAGACCAAGCGCAAGCGCAAGGGGAAGTGATGCAGTTCACGAACACGAACGACGCGGCCCTTCTGAAATTCAAGGGCCTCATCTACGGCCCGCCCGGCGTCGGCAAGACCACCCTCGCCCGCACCGTGAAGGCGCTCGGCAAGACGCTCATCATCTCGTGCGAGAGCGGGCTGGCCCCGCTCAAGGGCGAGAGCATCGACGTCGTCGAGGTCAAGACGATCGCCGAGTTGAGCGAGGTCGTCCGGGCTCTCGCGACCAACGACGCGGTCCTGGCGCCCTACGACGTCATCTATTGGGACAGCCTGACCGAGGCCGGCAAGATCATCGAGAGCGACCTGTTCGCGAAGTTCTCCGAGCAGGACGACAACGGCGTTCGCGCCGTGCCCAAGAAGGCCAACTTCGCCTTCTACGGCGCCCTCGGCCGCCAGCTCGAAGGGCTGGTCCGCATCGTTCGCGACACCAAGAAGCACGTCTTCTTCTCCGCGCTGCCGAAGAGTTGGCAGAACGACGAGACGGGCGAGCGCGGCGTCCGCCCGGCCTACGGCTCCAGCTCGGTCGGCGAGCTGCTGCCGGGCATGTTCGACTTCGTCTTCGCCTACCGCCTCGTGAACCACCCCGAGACCGGCGAGCCGCACCGGATGCTGTTCACGGAGACTGTCGAGGGGTGGGCGGCGAAGGCGCGGCAGGAGTGGGACAAGCCCGTCCTGCCCAAGGTCCTCAGCAACCCCGACCTGTCCAAGATCGTCAACCGGATCGTCGGCAGCGCGCCGGCGCCCGCTCCCCAGGAGAACGCATGAGCCTCTTCGGCAACTACGATTTCGGGTCCTACCAGGGCTCGAGCGGCAGCGACTTCGACCTGATCCCGAACGGGTCGGCGCTCGCCAACATCACCGGCCGGCGCGAGGTCAAGAACGCGGACGGCTCGTGGAAGGGCGTCTCGATCGAGTTCACCATCCAGGAAGGTGACTTCGCGCGGCGCAAGGTCTGGCAGACCTTCACCCTCCACTACCCGCAGAACACGGAGGTCCAGGACGACGGCCGGAACAAGCTGGTCGGCTTGCTCAAGGCGGCGGGCCACCCGGGGCCGCAGTCCAACGAGCCGATCGAGGGTCGGCCCGTGTGCATCAAGATCATCCAGAAGAAGCGCAAGAACTCCGACGAGAAGGAGAACGCCGTCGCCGCCTGGATGCCGGCTGCGGACTACGCCAACCGCCCGGACAAGCTCACCAAGAAGAAGCCCGGCCGCTATGTGGACGCCGCGATGACCGCGGCCTTCGGCGGCACGATGGCGATGGCTCCGACACCGGCGGCGAGCAAGCCCGACCTGAACGACGACATCCCGTTCTGACACCCGAAAATCACGCCCGGGGGGTGCGGATGTTCCTGGTTTGTTCTAGGATCGCACTCGCCCGGACGTGAGACAGTGGGGGACATTTTGCGACACGCGATCATCTGCACCGAAGGCACCGAGAGCTTTCTGGTCGGCACGTATGACGACCGGGCCATCGCGGACGCCCGCGCCGACGAGCTCCAGAACAACGCGCGCCTCGCCAGCCGGACCTACACCGTCCTCCCGGTCGAGCATGTTCGTCGTCGCATGTTCGACGTCGGATGACCGACTTCGGCCTCCCCGGCGCCCGCCCGGTCCACGCCCCCGCGCTGCGGGCGGCGATGGATCGGGCGCTGGAGGCGACGACCGAGCCCCCGCGTGGATACCTGGGGGGTTCGGTCATCGGTGAGCCGTGCCAGCGGCGCATGTGGTACGCCTTTCGGCAGTTCGCGCCGGTCGGCGGCGAGCGGACGAAGGCGCGCATCCGACGCATCTTCCAGGCCGGCCATGACTCCGAGGCCCGCATGGTCCGGCTCCTGTCCAAGACGGCCGGCCTGGCTGTCCAGGCGGTGAACCCGCTGACCCGCCGACAGTGGGCCGCCGAGCTGCGCGGCGGTTTCATCAAGAGCCACTTCGACGGTGTCGTCCGCAACAAGCCCGGTGCGAAGCTACTCCCGACCGACCGTCCGCACCTTCTGGAGTTGAAGTCCATGAAGGCGACGGGCTGGAAGTCGTTCGACGACCTTGTCCAGTACGGCGTCTACGCCGCGCACCCGAAATACTACGCGCAGATGCAGTGCTACATGCACGCCACCCACATGGAGGAGGTCCGCAACTCGGAGGACCCGCCGCCCGTGCTGGACGTGGCCCTCTTCGTCGCCGAGCGGAAGGACGACAGCGAACTTTACGACGAGATCGTCGAGTACGACCCGATGCACGCGATGACCTTCATGAAGGTCGCCGAGGACGTGATCGACATGGCATCGCCGCCGCCGCGCGGGCGCACCATGAAGGTCGACGGCATGGCCTGCCGAATGTGCGGCTCTCGGGAAATCTGCTACGGGCTCGCCCCCTTCGTGGTGCGCTCGTGTCGCCAGTGCGTCCACGCCGCGGCGCACGCGCGCAGTGGCGCTTTCGTGTGCCTCAACGAGAAATCCGAGAGCTTCCGACGACCCGCATCGACCCCCTGCGGGCTCTTCCAACCGCCCGAAGGGCATCTCCACGAACGAGGGGTCGATGCGACAGCAACCGAATGGTGAGCCGTCCGGCAAGCACTGGATCGTGACGGAACTGCTCAAGATCGCCCGCGAGCGCGGGCGGTCTCTGGAGGATGTCGCGGCCGATGCCGGCCGCAACCGCAACACGCTCTACGACTGGAACCGCCTCGGCGCGATCAACCCGACGATCGACACGGTGGACAAGGTCGCGGAGGCGCTGGGCTACGAGCTCGAACTCATCCACAAGGGGTAACATGGACCGCAAGGAGACCCTGGACGCGGCCGCAGCCTGCGTCCTCAAGGACCGCACCGGGACCTACGGCGCGCCGGAGGACAACTTCCGTGAGACCGCCGAGCTGTGGACGCCCCTCTTCCGGCGTCTGGTCGAGCTGGCCGGCGGCAACCCGAAAAGCGTCCGCCTGGAGCCGTGGATGGTCGCGTGGATGATGGGACAGCTCAAGGCGGCCCGGCTGCTCTGCACGCCCGCCCACGCCGACTCCTGGGTCGACGTCGCGGGCTACGCTGCGTGCGGGGCCGAATGTGCCACGCGGGCGGATACTACTTAAAGTTGTTGCTACCAAGCACCAAATTATCTAGAGTGGTGGACACAAAGCGCTAGTGGACGCGGGCCGGAGCGTGTCCGGCCTGCGTCATCGTGAGACAGGGGACCCCCTCCCATGACAGACGACAACAGGACCTTCGCTGCGACGGCGGAGCGCTGGCTGGCCCATCAGCAGCGGATGGTCGAGGGCCGGCGCATCACGGCGTCTACCCTCGACGGGAACCGCAAGTCGGTCCGCGTTCTCGCGCGCGAGATCGGCGACAAGCCCATCGCTGCCTTCACCAGGATCGACGCCGATAACTACGCGGCCGCGAGGACCGCAGCGGGCCTTCGGGGCGCCACCGTGAACCGCGAGCTGAAAGCCCTCCGCTCGATCCTGATGTTCGCCTCCGAAATCGGGCTCCTTGACCAGGACCCGCCGCGCGTGCGGCCCGTGCCCACCGCGTCCACAGAGGCGGAGCTGCCCGACACGGCGGCGATCCGCGCGGTCGTGGACAGGATGCCGCGACAGCACCGGAACCCCCTGCTCTTCTCGGCCATGACCGGACTGTCCTGGCACGAGGTCTGCCGGCTGCGGTGGTGCGACATCGACTGGTGGCGGAAGCTCATCAATGTCGGCCGGCGGGACAGCTTCACCGTCAAGACGGCGGCCCGCATCCGGTCGATCCCGATGACGAAGGAGATCGAGTCGATCCTGCGCAGCCAGCAGGCGACCGTTGACGCCCATGGCGACCAGCCGGTGTTCCCGGCCGCGGCGGCGACCCGACAGGCCCTGCTACGGGAGCGCCGCCACGACGAGCCGGAGGTCTCCCCGTCGATGATGCGCAAGCTGTTCGCGGCCACGCTGGCCGCCCGCAACGTCCCGGAGGCCCAGCTCCAGCGGCTGCTCGGCCACGCGCCCGGTTCGAAGGTCACGCGCAAGCACTACGTCCGCTCGCAGGCGGCGATGCTGGCCGCGGCGATGGCGCTGGGTGGGAGGGTGCTGTGATGAGGCCGGCCGACATCGAGGCCATGCGCCGGACCTTGTGGGAGGCCGCCCGTGCCTACAACCGAGGGACCCCGCTCGAGACGCCGCCTTACGACGAGGCCGTATCCGCCGGGATCGTCAGCCCCCTGTGGGATCACGTCGCGGCCGCCGCGATCCGTCACCGGCTCGGGGCGGCTCGCGGCCGACGCAAGGAGAACGACGTTTGACCTTCCTCTTGGATTGCGTCCGCGACGGACCGCGACGGCCCTACACGGTGGATGCGCTCGCCGAACAGTGGGGGGTGTCCGGTCAGCACATCCGCAACCTGATCGACCACGGCCAGCTCCCGGCGTTCCGGGTCGGCCGTCTCATACGCATTCCCGCCGCCGGCGTGGAGGAATACGAGCGATGCAGATCGTCGACTACAGAGGGAAGTGGTGCCTGCAAACCCGGATCGACGGCGAGCGAAAGCGCCTGTCAACCGGTTACGACGCCACCCCCGAGAACCGTGAAGCTGCCGAACGGCAGGCACGTCGTCTTCAAGCGGAAATCGCCAAGCCCTCCCTTGGCAGCGGCGTAGAGGAGATCGTCAGGGCGTACCTGGACGACACCCGCGCCATCCACAAGCAGCGGATGGAGGACGCCTGGAAAGCCCTCCGGTGGGCCTTCGCGCCCCTCAACCCCGACCAGATCACCAGGGCGACCTGCCGCGACTACGTCGCTTCTCGCCGCGCCGAGGGGCGAGCGGACGGCACGATCCGCAAGGAGCTGACGGTACTGCGTGCGGCCCTGCGCTGGGCCGACCCGAAGACTCCGGCAATCTTCGAACTGCCGCGGCCTGGACAGCCGCGCGAGCGGTGGCTGACCCGCGACGAGTTCGCGCGCCTTCTGGAGGCGGCCAGCGACACCTTCCATCTCAACGTGTTCTTGCACCTAGCCATTGCCACGGCGGCGCGGAAGGAGGCCCTTCTCACGCTGACGTGGCATCAGGTGCGCTTCGACGACGGGATGATCTGGCTGGGCCGCAAGGAGGGCGGCAAGAACCGCGGGACGGTCCCCATGACGGGGAGCTTGCGGGCGGTGCTGCGCGAGGCAAAGGAGGTCGCGCTCACCGAGCGGGTCATCGAGTACGCCGGGCACCCGGTGGGCTCGATCAGAACCGCGCTGCGCCGAGCGGCGAAGAGCGCCAAGGTCTCCGGCGTCACCCCCCATGTCCTCCGACACACGGCGGCGACCTGGATGACCATGGACGGCGTGCCGATCGAAGAGGTCGCCCGCGTTCTCGGGCATTCCGACCCCAAGGTGACGTGGAGGGTCTACGCGAAGTA
>JBFWXJ010000122.1:0-14304 GCA_050187535.1 Alphaproteobacteria bacterium
CACCGGCCGAAATCGTCGCGTTCAGGTTCTGCCGACCGGTTCGTGTGATCTGTCCCCGGCGCGCCGGCCCGGGCCGGCGCGCGGAGAGGTTTGGGGGAGTTCGTCACATGACAAAGATGGATGCCAGACGGCTCGGCCTGACGGCCGCGCTTTGTGCGCTGTCAGGTCTGGCCATCACCGTGCCCGCGCATGCGCAGCAGCGCATCGATCGCTGCCAGATGCATATCGCGCTGGGACGCACCCTTCCCGCCGAGTGCGGCGGCACGGGCACGGGTGGCAGCGCGACGCGCGGTCGCGTGGTGATCGGCCAGCCCGATTCGGGCGCGGCCAAGCCGCCGGCCGGCGCGCAGCCCGGGGGCGGCGCTCCCGCGCCGAGCGCCGGAGCGCCGGCGGCCGGCGCGGCACCGGCCGTCGATCGCGCACCGCCATCGCGGTCGTCGCCTTACTCGCTGTCCCTGCCGATCCTCTTCGAGTTCGACTCCGACCGACTGACCGCGGCGGCGAGCAAGTTGCTTGACGATCTGGCGGACGTGCTGAAGCGCAACCCGGATGACAAGTTCATCGTCGAAGGCCATACCGACGCGGTGGGGGCGGACGACTACAACAAGGCTCTGTCGGAGCGCCGCGCGAAGGCGGTGGTCGAATACCTTGCGACACGGCATTCGATCGACCGTGCTCGGCTCGAAAGCGTCGGTCTGGGCCGGGCGAAGCTCGCGCTGCCCGGCCAGCCGGCCGATCCGCGCAATCGCCGGGTGCAGATTCTCAACGTTGGAACCTGAGGCTGGTGCATGGCGGACGCGGCGCAGGGCGTAGAACTGGTCATCGATGTTCCGGCGCTGCTGGCCCCCGTGCCCGGGGACAAGCCGACGGGCATCAATCCGCGCGACGACGACTCCGCGACGTCGCCCTATTACGACGTGCGCAACGTGCGCGGCGTCGCCAATGCCGCTGAGAAGGACTGGCTGAACCTGGAGCTGTCGGCCGATCCCGGCGCCGACGACGCGCACGGGCGCGCCATGCAGGCTTGGGGGCAGGTCCAGGAAAAGTGCGAAGCGCTCCTGCGCGAGAAGAGCAAGGACCTGGAAATCGTCGAGTGGCTGATCGAGTCGCTCATCAGGGTCGAGGAATTCGCCGGTCTGCACGCGGGGCTCCTTCTCGCCGCGGAGATGCTGCAGAAGTACTGGGACGACGTGAACTACAGCGTCGACCCCGACGATCCCACCGCCAAGGGCTTCAATTTCGACCGGCTGAACAGGACTCTGATTCCGCCGATCATGCGCACGCCGGTGACGCCGCCTGCCGGCGACAAGGGGCCATTGCCGCTGGCCACGCTGCAGCGCATGCAAAAGGACAAGGCCGGGCTGGGCGAGGCGGAGGCCGCGGCGCGGGCCGGCGGGCGGCCCTTCTACCAGCCGCTGGGTGTGCACATCCGCGGCTCGATCGCGAACTGGCAGCGCATCAACAAGTTTCTGACCGACAAGATGGGCGACGATGCGCCCTCCCTGGGTCCCCTGGCGGAGCTGCTGGTCGACCTCGAGAAGATGGTCAAGCTGGTCGCCGGCTCGCTGGTCGACCCGCCGGCGGCCGGCGGGCCGGCGGCCGCCGAAGGTGATGCGGCGGCGGCGGCCGACGGTGCGCCCGGCGGCGCGCAGGCGAATTTCGCGCGGCCCGGTACCTTCGCCACGCGCGAGCAGGCGCTGGACATGCTCGCGGCGGTGGCGAAATACTTTCGCGAGTACGAGCCGCAGTCGCCGGTTTCGTACGCGCTCGATGCGACCATCGACCGGGCTCGCATGTCGCTGCCCGATCTGCTGGCTGAGCTCTTGCCTGACGCCGATGCGCGCCGCAAGATGCTCCAGATCGCGGGCATAAGGCCGCCGGAGCCACCGCCGGCCCCTGACGCGAAAGCCAAGAAATGACGGGTACCGCCGCGTCGCCTCTTCTCGCGTCGCGGCACGGATATGTGCTAGGGTTCCTAGGGACACGGGAGAGGTGCGATCATGGCTGAATCGGTACAGAAAAAGCTTGATCGGGTGCGCAAGCCGCGCGTGCACATCAAGTACGAGGTCGAGACCGAAGGCGCGATGGTGGTCAAGGAACTGCCGTTCGTCGTCGGCGTGACGGGCGACTTCTCGGGCGATCCGACGGCGAAGCTGCCGGAGCTGCGCGACCGCAAGTTCGTCCAGATCGATCGCGACAACTTCAACAAGATCATGTCGACAATGGCGCCGGGCGCCAACCTGCGCGTCGCCAACAAGCTGCAGGACGACGGCTCGGAGATGGCCGTCAACCTGAAGTTCAACTCGATGGACGATTTCGAGCCCAACCGGGTCGTCAACCAGGTCGAGCCGCTGAAGCGCCTGAAGGAAACGCGCGACAAGCTGCGTGACCTGCTCGCCAAGGCCGACCGTTCGGAGAACCTCGAGCAGATGCTCGAGAAGATCCTGGCCGACGAGGAAGCAGTGAAGAAGCTGCACGACGAGATCGAAGCACGCAACAAGAAGGAGGGCTGAGCAGATGGCCGCTGAAACCTCGACTCAAGCCCAGGCCGGCGCGACGACGACCGAAGCCGAGGGCCTTTCCCTACTCGACCAGGCGATCGGCGCGACCAAGCAGACCGACGCCAACGAGGCCCAGGATCTGCTGAAGGCGCTGACCGAGCAGGCGATGGCCGGCACGGTGAAGTTCAGCCGCAACCTGGCGCAGACCATCACCAAGGCCATCGAGATGATCGATGGCAAGATCTCCAAGCAGCTCGCCGAGATCATGCACCACGAGAAGTTCCTCAAGCTCGAGGGCACGTGGCGCGGTCTCAACTATCTCGTGATGAACAGCGAGACCGGCGAGAACCTGAAGATCCGCGTGCTGAACATCAACAAGCGGCAGCTGCTGAACGACTTCGCCAAGGCGACTGAGTTCGACCAGAGCATGCTGTTCAAGAAGATCTACGAGAACGAGTTCGGCACGCCGGGCGGCGAACCGTATGGCTGCATGGTCGGCGACTACGAGTTCTCGAACCATCCCGACGACATCGAGCTGCTGCGCGGCCTCTCGGGCGTCGCCGCGGCCTCGTTCGCGCCGTTCATCTCCTCGGCCAGCGCCAAGATGTTCGACGTGGCCGACTACCGCGACCTGCGCGAGGTCCGCGACCTGAAGAAGGGCTTCGAGAGCGCCAAGTACATCGGCTGGCGCGGCCTGCGCGAGAGCGAGGATTCGCGCTTCCTGTGCCTGACCATGCCGCGCGCGCTCGCCCGCGTGCCGTACGGCAAGGACACCAAGCCGATCGAGGAGTTCGACTACGAGGAGGGCGAGCCCGGCCGCGCCCTGTCTCACGACCACTATTGCTGGATGAACTCCGCGTTCGTCTATGCCCAGCGCCTGACCAACGCCTTCTCGCAGTACGGCTGGTGCACGGCCATCCGCGGCGCAGAGGGCGGCGGCAAGGTCGAGGGCCTGCCGAGCCACATCTTCGAGAGCGACGACGGCGACTTCGACCAGAAGTGCCCGACCGAGTTCGCGATCACCGACCGGCGCGAGAAGGAGCTCTCGGATCTCGGCTTCATGCCGCTGTCGCACTACAAGAACACGGACTACGCGGTGTTCTTCGGCGCGCAGACGGTGCACAAGGCGCAAAAGTACGATCGCCCCGAGGCGACGGAGAACGCCGCGATCTCGGCGCGCCTGCCGTACATCATGGCCTCGTCGCGCTTCGCCCACTACCTGAAGATCATGGGCCGCGACAAGGTCGGCTCCTTCATGGAGCGGGGCGACGTCGAGAAGTGGCTGAACCGCTGGATCAGCAACTACGTCAACTCCAACCCGGATGCCGGCCAGGAGACCAAGGCCAAGTACCCGCTGCGCGAAGCCCGCGTGACGGTGGTCGAGGTTCCGGGCTCGCCGGGTTCCTATTCGGCCGTGGCGCACCTGCGTCCGTGGCTGCAGATGGAAGAGCTGACCGCGTCGCTGCGCATGGTCGCGCGCATTCCGGCGCAGGCCAAGTGACGGAGGGGGCGTGGCCGCGCCCGACGAGGTTCCGCCCCCCGCGGATACCGGAGACACCGGTATTTCGCTGGCGGAACTCGGCCTCGATGTTCCGGTGCCGGCTGCCGATGTAGCCGGCGTCGTATCTCCCGAGTCCCACGAGCAAGCGCCTCCGCCGCCGGCTGAAGAGCCGGTGGCGGAGGCGCCTGTCGTCGCGGGCCCGACACGGCGGGAACTCGACGAGCGCAACGGCTGGACCCGCCGGTCCATCGATCGGCTGATCGCGGCCATCGACCGCATGCTGTCGGCGCAGGTCGACGAGATCCTGCATCATCCGAAGGTGCAGCGCCTCGAGGCGTCGTGGCGCGGCGTGTTGTGGCTGATCCGCACGGCCGACGGCTCCAAGTGGATCCGCATCAAGATTCTCAACATGACCTGGGCGGAGCTCACGCGCGACATCGACCGCGCGCTGGAGTTCGACCAGAGCCAGATCTTCGACAAGGTCTACACGCAGGAATTCGACACGCCCGGCGGCATTCCCTATGGGCTGCTGATCGCCGACTACGAGCCGTCGAAGCATCCCCGTGACATCGCCACCCTGCGCGGCCTGGCCAGCGCGGTGGGTGCGGCGCACACGCCGACGGTCCTGGGCTGCTCGCCGGCGCTGTTCGGCGTCGACGGATTTCGCGAGCTGGCGTCGACGATCGACCTTCCGGGGTTGTTCCAGCGCACCGAGTTCACCGCGTGGCGCGGCTTCTGCTCCTCGACCGAGGACGCGCGCTATCTCGGCTTCGCGCTGCCGCGCGTGGTGATGCGCAAGCCGTACCGCAACGACGGCAGCCGCGCCGACGGCTTCATGTACAACGAGACGACGCATCTGCGCAGCGGCCGCGGCTGGCTGTGGGGCACGGCGGCCTACGCCTTCGGCGTCGTCGTGGTGCGCTCCTTCGCCACCTATGGCTGGTTCGCCGACATCCGCGGCGCCGGCCGCGATCTCACCGGCGGCGGGCTCGTCGACGACATGCCGACGCCCTGGTTCACGACCGACCGGCCGGGCGTGGGAATTCGCGTGCCGGTCGAGATCCAGTTCACCGAGCGGCAGGAGAAGGAGTTCTCCGACGTCGGCTTCATCCCGCTGGTGCCGGCGAGGCTGACGTCCTACGCCGTCTTCCACTCGAACCAGTCGTCCTGGCAGCCGCCGCGCTACGACAAGGCGGCGGCGCGCATGAACGCCAAGCTGTCGTCAATGCTGCAGCAGATCCTGTGCGTCTCGCGCTTCGCGCACTTCATCAAGGTGATGGCGCGCGACGAGGTCGGCAGCTTCCGCACCGCCGACGAATGCCGCAACAAGCTGATGAAGTGGCTGCAGACCTACACGCAGACCAACGACGAGGCGCCGCTCGAGGTCAAGGCGCGGTATCCGTTGCGCGACGCCGAGATCGAGGTCACGGAACTGGTCGGAAAGCCTGGCAGCTTCGCCGTCATCGCGCGGCTGCAGCCGCAATTCCAGCTCGACGAGATCGGCGCGAATTTCAATCTCGTCAGCACCGTGCGCACGCAGAATGCGGCGTGACCGGCTGACCGACCGTATTTGAGGGGGACCGCATGGCGACCGACGCAAGGGCACTTTTCCGCGATGGCAATCTCGACGGAGCGATCGAGGCGGCCACGGAGCAGGTACGCGACAACCCCAACGACTCCGAGGCGCGTGCGCTGCTCGCCGACTTCCAGTGCTTCGCCGGCGCCTTCGACAAGGCCGACCGGCAGCTCGACATCATCGGCACGCAGAACACCAAGCTCGCCGTCGCCGTCGCGCAGACGCGGCAGGTGATCCGTGCCGCCATCGCGCGCCAGGAGGTCTTCGAGAAGGGCCGCGCGCCGGAGGTCGTGACCGAGCCCGACGCCTTCGTCGGCGCCAGCCTGCAGGCGCTGCTGGCGCTGCGCGAGGGCGACGGCAAGAAGGCCCAGGCGATCCTCGCCGAAGCCGAGGACCAGCGGATCAAGGTCGCCGGCAAGCGCGACGGCGACAAGCCGTTCGACGACTTCCGCGACGCCGACGATCTCAGCGCCGGCATCCTCGAGGTGATGTCGGTGACCGGCAAGTATTTCTGGGTGCCGATGCACAAGGTGGTGTCGATCCGCTTCGAGAAGTCGGCGCGACCGCGCGACCTGCTGTGGCGGCCGGCCGCGGTCGAGGTGCGTGACGGCCCCGAAGGGGTGGTCTACATTCCCGCGACCTATCCGACGACCCCGAGCGGCCCGGAGGCCACGGCGCTCCGGCTCGGTCGCGCCACCGACTGGCAGGGCGGCGAGGGCGAGGTGGTGCGCGGCGTCGGCCTGCGCCTGTTCGTCGTCGGTGAGGACGGTGTCGGCATCGACGAGCTGTCGGAGATCGACTTCGAGACCGCGAGTGCCTAGCGAGGATTCTGTACCGTGTCCCTGAACGACAAGGACACACCGCGTGCGCTGCTCTCCCTGCTGGATCGGCTGATCGACGAGGATCCCGAGAACCAGGTCGAGCTGCCGCCGACGCCGACCGAGGCGTTGGACCGGCTGCGCGAGGGTGTGCGGCGCGACGTCGAGGCCCTGCTCAACACGCGCGAGCGTTGCCGGGGCTGGCCCGACGTCTTCGGCGAGATCGACGAATCGGTGGTCGGCTACGGCATCCCCGATTTCTCGATCACGTCGATCCAGGGCGGCAACTGGCGCCTGACCGTGTGCCGGCAGATCGAGGCGGCGATCCGTCGTTTCGAGCCCCGGCTGTCGATGGTGCGGGTGACGTTGCCGGAGAAGGGGGATCGCCTCGATCGCTCGGCGCGCTTCCGCATCGACGCCCTGCTGTCGGCCGATCCGGCGCCCGAGCCGGTCAGCTTCGACACCGCGCTAGAGCCGACGACGCGTCGGGTCGACGTCGTCACCGGACGCTGAGCGCACCGTGGACGACGTCTTTCCCCTCTACAATCGCGAGCTCGAGTTCCTCCGCCGCCAGGCCCTGAACTTCGCCGACGCCCATCCCAAGGTCGCCGGCCGGCTGCGCATCGGCCCGGAGATGGCCGACGACCCGCATGTCGAGCGGCTGATCGAGGCAGTCGCGCTGCTCAACGCGCGTGTGCGGCTGAAGCTCGAGGACGAGTTCCCCGAGCTCACCGAGGCCGTGCTCAACGCGCTCTATCCGCACTACCTGGCGCCGGTGCCGCCGATGGGAATCGCGCGGCTTGAGGCGTCGCCGGCGCTCTCCGAGCCCTATGAGATCGCGCGCGGCACCGAGCTCGAGACCGGCGCGATCGACGGCGAGCGATGCCGCCTGCGCACGACCCAGGCGCTGACGCTGTGGCCGTTCGAGGTCACCCAGGTCGGCCTGCAGGGTCGGCCGTTTCGCGCACCGGTCAATCCGCGCGCCCAGGGCGCGCTGTCGGTGCTGCACATCCGCCTGTCGACCATCAACGAGAGCGCGACCTTCGGCGACCTGCAGCCGGACCCGATTCGATTCTATCTGGGCGGCGCCGGAGCGCGCGCGCTGCCGCTCTACGAGCTGTTGCGCAACCGGCTCTTGGGAATCGCGGTCTGCGAGCAGCCGGACGAGCCCAACGCGGTCTTCCTTCCGCCCTCGTCGCTGACGCCGGTCGGCTTCTCCCGCGAGGATGCGATCCTGCCGTATCCGTCGCGTTCCTTCGTCGGCTATCGGCTGCTGACCGAATACTTCGCGCTGCCGCAGAAGTTCCAGTTCTTCGAGATCAACGGCGTGTCGGCGCGCATGCTGGCGGGCGCCGGCCGCGAGCTCAGCATCTATCTCTACCTCGCCGACACCGACGCCGAGCTCGAGCGCAGCGTGACCACGGCCGACATCGCGACCGGCTGCGTGCCCGTGGTGAACCTCTTTCCGCTGCGCGCCGAACCGATCCGGCTCGACGGCACGGCCTTCGAGCACCGCATCGTGCCCGACGCGCGCCGTCCCGACGCGCTCGAGGTCTACATGGTCGACAAGGTGAGCGCGAGCGACGTGGACGGCAACGAGTATCCCTTCGAGCCGTTCTTCGGGCTGCGCCACGACGCCGAAGGCGACGTGCGGTTCTGGCACGTTTCGCGGCGCCAGGCGACGAGCGCGCGCGACAAGGGCAACGAGCTCTTCATCTCGCTGCTCGATCGCGAAGCCGATGCCAGCGCGCCGGCCAACTGGACGCTTTCGGTCGACACGATCTGCTTCAACCGCGATCTGCTGGCGCGCATTCCTTCGGTCGGCGGCCAGGTGCCGCTCGACTTCGTGTCGCCGTCGCCGGCGGTGCGTCGCGCCTACATGGCGAGCGTCTTCAGCCCGACGCGGCGACCGCCGCTGGGCAACGGCCGCATGTGGCGCCTGCTGTCGCACCTGTCGCTCAACCACCTGTCGATGGCCGGCGGCGAGGATGGCGGCGAGGCGTTGCGCGAGATTCTCAGGCTCTACGACTGGGGGCAGGGGCTTGAGACGCGCCGGCTGATCGACGGCGTGCGCTCCGTCACCAGCAAGCGTGGTCTCGCGCGAATCGTGCTCGGCCGGTCGACCGCGATCACCCAGGGCCTCGACGTCGACGTCCTGCTCGACCCGCAGAACTATCCGCCGGGCGGCGCCTATCTGCTGGCGTGCGTGCTCGAGCATTTCTTCGGCCTCTACGTGGCCGTTAACACCTTCACCCGGCTGACCGCGCGTCTGTCGGGGCGCACTGGAGTCCTCGCCACATGGCCTCCCCGGACGGGAGAGAAGACCCTCCTCTGATCGAGCGCCTGCGCGAGGAGCCGGGGGCGTTCGACACGCTGGCGGCGATCCTGACGCTGGAGCGTCACGCCGCGCGCCAGGGCGCGCGCGCCGGCGGCGGCGCGCCCGTGGGCGGCTCGGCGCTGCCCGACGACGAGGTGCTCCATTTCGTCAGCGAGACGGCGCTTGGCTTCCCGGTCGCCGAGCTGGCGCAGGTGCGCGAGACGCCCGGCGGCCCGCCGAAGGTCGAGATCACCTTCATGGGCATGCACGGCCCATCGGGGATCCTGCCGCAGGCGTACAGCGACAAGGTGCTCGAGCGGCAGCGCGAGAAGGACACCTCGCTCGCCGACTTCCTCGACATGTTCACGCACCGCTCGGTCGGCTTCTTCATCCGCGCGTGGAAGAAGTACCGGCTGACGGCGCAGGTCAACGCGACCGTCGACGATCTGGGCCCGATGGCGCTGCCGTCGGATCTCGGCATCGCGGGCTTCGTCGATGCCATCCTGGGCTTCGGCACCGGCGGATTGAAGGGCAGGCTGGCGCCGCGTCACGGCGCGTTGCGCTTTTACGCCGGCGCCTATGCCGGCAACCCGCGCTCGGCGGTCGTGCTGGAGGCGATCCTCAGCGACTATTTTGGCGAGAAGATCACGGTCGACACCTTCATGCCGCACTGGGAGCGCCTGCCGCCCAGCGAGCAGACACAGATGGTGCCCACCAGCTTCTGCCGGCTGGGCGACGAGGCGGTGATCGGCGCGCGGGTGATGCGGCCGGAAGCCAAGTTCCGCATCAAGCTGGGCCCGCTCGACTACGATTCGCTGCGCTCGTTCCTGCCCGACCGCGCGCGGCTGCGCGAGCTGGTGCATCTGGCGCGGTTGTTCGTCGGCGAAGCGATGTTCTTCGACATCCAGCTGGTGCTGCGTCGCCAGGACGTGCCGCCGATGCAGCTGGGCGACTGGGGCGGCGGCGACGGCGCACGGCTGGGATGGAACACATGGCTGACGTCGGTGACGCCGGCGACCGATCCCGACGACACGATTCTCGCTTGCGACGTCATTCCCTGATCGAGCCGGGACGACGGCCGATCCGCGCGGCGCGACGGCCGGACGTCGCTTGAGGCAGAGGCCTCAGCGCGATCCGCCGCGCTTGCCGTTCTCCTTTTCGTAGGCTTCCGCGAAGATCTGGCCGATCCGGCCGGCCAGCGTGTTGCCGATGTCCTGCTTCACCTCGCCATAGGCCTTGGTGAAGAGCTCCCAGTAGACGGTTTCCTTGCGGCGGCCGAAGACGCCGCCGCCTTCGTTGCCGCCGGCGGCCGCGATGGCCTCGGGCGACAGCCGCGCCAGCACGGCGTCGAGTACGGCGCGGAAGGCCGCGAGCAGGGCGAGCTGATGCGCCTCGAGATCCTTGCCGGCATCCCACACCGCGGCCTGTCCGGACTGGAAGCCGGGCCGTACCGCGCCCAGCATCACCAGCAGCATCTCCGATTCGTCGGCGGAGAATTTCAGCGGGTTGTTCTCGCGCGCGGCCACCACCGTCTGGCTGATGCGGAACTCGCCCTTCAGCAGGCGGCGCGCCTCGAGCAGCCGCGCGAGCGTGGAGATGATGGCGCGCGTCGAGGCGCCCAGGGTCCTCAGCGCCGTCGCCGCGTCGGTGTTGGGCGGCAGGTTCTCGATGCCCGCGCCCTCGAGGAAGGCACGCAGCAGGTCGTCGCCGCCCACCGCCGGCGCGGCGGCCGGCTGGACCGCCGGCGGCGCGGGGCGACGCGGCGCCGGTGACGGCATTGGCGGCGGCGCGGCGGGCGCCGGCCTCGGCGGCGGCGGGGCCGACGGACCGGCCGGGCCGGACGCGGGCGGAAAGACGACCTTCGACACCGAGATGCGCCCCGACGGCTGGCGGTTCGACGGTCCGTCGAAGGGATCGTCGGCCGTGAGCGGCGGTGGCGGCAGGGGATTCGCCGCAGCCGGTCCGGGCTGATCCGGGCCGGCGTCGCCGAACAGGTTGTCGCCTACTGGGGGCGGCGCGGGCGCATCCACCCAGTCGTCGTCCGCCGGCATCGCCGGGGGAGCGGGCGCGCGCTGTTGCGGCGGGACGGGGGGCGGCGGTGCCGGGTGAGGCGCAGGGGCCTGCGGGCGCGGCCGACCTGGTGGCGGCTGCGGCGCCGGCTGCGGCTGCACGCCAAAGGCGCGGTCCAGGCCCGGATCGGGCGCGACAGGTTGGGACGAGCCGGTCTTGGGCGCAAGGCCGGCGAGGGCGGCCTCGATGGGATCGAGTTCCGGCGGCGGTCCGGCCAGGCCGTGCGGCGTCGAGACATCCCAATCGGTGGGCAGCGCCTGCTGCGGCCCGGGGCCCGTCGGATTGGGCATGTTCACCGGCGTCAGCGCGAACGGCGATTGCGGCATCGGCGCATGCCGGTCGTCGGGCGCCGCCGGGGGCTGATCGAACGGATCGGGCAGCGCCGCCAGGGGATCCGGCTCGTTGTTGAAGGCGGAGCGCTGCGGCGGCGGCTGGGGCGGCGCGAGCGGATCGGCATTGCCGATCGGCCCGGCGCCCCAATTGCCCTCGCCCGGCCCGCCAAACGGCGGGCCGCCAGTCGGCGCGCCGAACGGCCCGGCATCCGAGGGCGGTGGCCCGAGGTCGGGCTGACCGGGTGCACTGAAGGGGTTGGCCATCGCGCCGCCGGGCGATAGCGGCGTGCGATTGTCGCCGAGCTCGCCGAACAAGTCGGTGCCTGCTGGCAACTCCGGCGGCCGCTCCTCAGCCATCGGATCCAGCGGCGACGGGCCGCGCGGCGCGGCGCGCGGCGCGTTGAAGTCGGCGCGCGCCAGATCGCCGAGATCGAAGGAATCGCCGCCGATGGTTGGCGCGCCGCTGGACGCGGCGGCGAAGTCGCCCTGACCGCCGTCCATCTCGACGGCGATCTCGTAGCCGCCGATGCGAATCGAATCGCCGGCGCTGAGCGGCCAGGCGTTGCCGTTGCCGACGTTCTGGCCGTTGACGAAGGTGCCGTTGGCGGACTTGTCGACGATCTGCCAGCTGCCGGACGCCCCCTCGATCACCGCGTGCTCGCGCGACACGCCGGCCGAGGCGTCGGGCAGGACCCAGGAGTTTCCATCCCGTCGGCCGATCGTCGCGCGGCCGCCGGCCAGCGTGAGCGGCGACGGCGCGTGCTCCGTCGGCGGCGCCGATACGACGCGAAGTGTCAGGGACGAAGCCATATGTCGGCTCTCCGGCAGAGGCAGGTCTCGACCATCATGTATAGCAGTGCGACTCGGCCTGCGTCACATCAAGCTGACGCGCGGCGCCCCTTGGTCGCGACGAGGCGCCTTATCTTGGCCGTCCGTTGCCGCCCTGGGCGATGTCGATACCCTGGCTGAGAAATGCCCGGTGGCGGTCTTCCATGTCCTTGGGCGATTTCGGGTTGGTCACGGCGGCGATCACCACGGCACCCCAGATCGCCCGTCCCAGGGCGCTGGGCGGCGGCGGCACCGCAGGCAGGTTTGCCGGCGCGATCGAGCCCCCGCTCCAGAAGGAGGCCATCGCCGCCCAGGAAGCGGGGGTCTGGAATCCGGTCGCCATCGCCCGGTCGTACGCGGTACGGCGGTTGTCCTCGTCCGGCTTGAAGACCCAGGCCTCGGCCGCGTTCAGCGCCTCGGTATCCGTCGGCTCGACGGGGTGGCCGGCCTCAATGTAGGCGCGCGCCGCCAGGCAGGCCCACCAGACGCCCTCGCGCGGCCGCAGCGAATAGGCGAGAAAACGGACCGCGTCCTGCAGCAGGCCGGCGTCCATCAGCGATGCCACGAAGCCCTCGGGCCCCACGGCCGCAGGCACCAGCGCCTGCGCCTCCGCGCCAAGCTCCCCCAGTTGCGCCACCGCGGGAATCTCCACGTTCGCCAGCTTCGAGAACGGCTGCTGTGCTCCGGCCATCCCGCCTCCTACTCGCCCTTGCCCGCCGCCCGGATCAGTTGATCAGCGTTATACCACCCTTGAGGATGAGTACCGCCTCGCCCTTGACCGTCGTCATCAGGCCTTTGACGTCGACCATGATCTGGCCCTCGACCTTGATCATCATACCCTTGATGGTCACGCCCATCTGGTCGAGCTTGACCGACGACTGGCCGACCTTCAGCTCGATGCTCTGCATGGCCTCGACATCCTGCTTGCCCAGGCTGATGCCGAGCTTGTCGTTGCCCATGGCAATCGTCGTGGTGCGATTGCCCATGCTGATGTCTTCCTTGAGATTGCCCATGCTCAACTTGTATGTGTCGTTGCCCTGGGTAATCGTCGTGTCGCGATTCTGCTTGATCGTCTCCGACTGGTTGTTGTCGACCTTCAGCGTCTGGTCGTGCTTGATGTGACGGGTCTGATCGTTGTCGATGGTGATGTTCTCGTCATGCTCGACCTCGACCACGTGGTCCTTCTGGGCGTGCATGTAGATGATTTCCGCCGCCTTCTCGTCCTCGAAGCGGAAGATGTTGGTGTCGGCCTTGCCGCCGCCCTTCGAGCTGCGGGTCTCGATACCGCTCTGCGTCTTGTTCCCCGGCAGCGCCCAGGGGGGCATGTTGTCGCCGTTGTAGACGCAGCCGGTGACCAGCGGCCGGTCGGGATCGCCGTCGAGGAACTCGACGACGACCTCCATGCCGATGCGCGGCGTGAACACCGTGCCCCATTGCGGGCCGGCCCATGACTGCGCGACGCGGATCCAGCACGAGCTCTTCTCGTTCTTCTGGCCCAGCCGGTCCCAGTGGAACTGAACGTGGATGCGGCCGTACTGGTCGACGTCGATCTCCTCGCCCGACGGCCCGACGACCAGCGCGGTCTGCGGGCCGGCGATGATCGGCCGGGGCGTCGTGCGCGCGGGACGCAGGACCGTCTCCTTCGGCGCGACGACGAAGCTGTTGCCGTAGGTGCTGGCGCCGCCCGCGCCGGCGGCGTGTCCGGCACCGGACGCGGCGTGGCGCACGCGCGCGACCACCCACTGCTTGTTGTCCTCGGCCTTGAAGTGATGGCCCTTCAGCGTGAAGTAGCCGCCGGCTTCGAAGAAGCGCACGGCGCCGTGGCCCTCGGCCAGCTTGAAATTGGCCTCGAGCGCCTCGATACGACGCTTGGCGATGCGGTCGCCCTTGCCGTCGGCATCGCCCTTGTCGATGTAGTTGCCGGGGAAGTCGTAGACCTCGAACTGGCCCGACTTGCCCGTCTTCTTGACGCTGTTGGTCGCGGTCAGCAGGTCCTTCTTGGGCGTCTTGAAGTCGTAGTCCTCGTTCGCCCATTTGGTCGGCAGGAAGCGATATTCCTGGTCGAAGGCGTTGACGACGTTGTCGGCGGTGCCTTCGGCATCCATCTCGACGTTCGCCATGTCGATGCCGTAGTACAGGCCGGCGTCCTCGCCGATGTGCAGCTCGTTGGAACCGTCCTTGTGGCGCAGGAACCACAGCCAGCCTTCTTCCTGGATCAGCCGTTCGATGAAGGCCCAGTCGCTCTCGAGGTACTGCACGCAGTACTCCCAGGTGCGGCCGGTCGGAATCTTCGTCGCCGCCTTGCCGCCGGCCTTCGACAGCACGTCCTCGATGATCGCCTTGGTCGTCTTTTCCTGGAAT